>NZ_LT629780.1:2871948-3191054 GCF_900105885.1 Pseudomonas guangdongensis
CGGTCGACCTCCGGCAGGGCGAAGGTGGCGCACTCGGCGGCGACCACGATGTCGGCCGCGCCGGTGATGCCGATGCCGCCGCCGAGCACGAAGCCGTGCACCGCGACTATGACCGGCACCGGGCTGCGGTGCACGGCGCGGAAGGTCTCGTAGTTGCCCTTGTTGACGGCGACGATGCGCTCGGGATGGGCATCGAGTTCCTTGATGTCGACCCCGGCGCAGAAGCCGCGGCCCTCGGCGCGGATGACGATCACGCGCACTTCCGGGTTGGCGCCCAGCTCGTCGATCGAGCGCGCCAGGCCCAGCCATTCCTGGCTGTCCAGCGCGTTGACCGGCGGCTTGGCGATCGTCAGTTCGGCAATGCCCGCCTCGATACGGGTAGTGAATGCCTGGCTCATTGTTGTTGGCTCCTGGTAGGCATGGCGGGGTTCAGGAGATGGCCGGCGCGGTCTTCGCCGCGGCCTGGCGGGCGCAGAGCGCGGCCAGGCAGCGCTCGGCCTCGGCGACCATCTCGTCGATCAGTTGCTGGCAGCTCTGCAGCTCGCCGATGGCGGCGGCCACCTGGCCGCTGGGCAGGATGCCCTCGTCGGGGAAGCCGTCGACCATCGAGCGCTGCAGCAGCACCGGCTGGTTGGCGGCCATCACCGTCTGCGACACCGCGCCCGGGTCTTCCTTGAGCGCCTGGCGCAGCACGCCGAGCATGTGGCCGAAGCTCATACCGGTCTGCTGCTTCCACTGCCAGGCGCTGCCCAGGGCGATGCGCAGGCGGCCGAACGGCCCGGCGCCTTCCAGGCGGTTGATGAACGGGTTGTCGATCATCCGGTGGCGCATGCCGTCCACCGCCAGGGTGACGCGGATGCGCTGCGGGTCGTTGACCGCCAGGTAGCGCTGCAGGGTCGCCTTGGGGGTGGGCGAATCGCTGGTCATCAGGAAACGGGTGCCCATGGCGATGCCGGCGGCACCGGCGGCCAGCGCCGAGGCCAGGCCGCGGCCGGTGGAGTAGCCGCCGGCGGCGATCACCGGCACCTTGACCGCATCCAGCACCTGCGGCAGCAGGATGGTGGTCGGCACGCCGCCGGTGTGGCCGCCGCCCTCGCCGCCCTGGATGGTGATCAGGTCGGCGCCCAGCTCCACGGCCTTCTGCGCGTGCTTGAGCGCGCCGACGGTGGGGATGCACAGCACGCCGGCGGCCTTGAAGCGGGCGATGGTCTGCTTGTCCGGACCGCGGCCGTAGCTGACCGCGCGCAGGCGGTACTGGATCGCCAGGTCGACGCACTGGGCGGCGTTTTCCTGGAACATGTGGAAGTTGAGGCCGAAGTTGCTGCCGCCGGTGGCCGCGATCACCTTCTGGATCTCGCCTTCCAGTTCGGCGGCCGGGATGGTCGCCCCGGCGAGGAAGCCGAAGCCGCCTGCCTTGGTGGTGGCGATCACCAGGTTCGCGTCGGCCACCCAGCCCATCGCGGTCTGCACGATCGGGTAGCGGCAGCCGAGCGCCTCGGTCAGCGGGGTCTGCAGCAGGGCACTCATGCGCTTTCCCCTTCGCTGGCCGCGGCCTGCTTGTTGGCCTTGGCCATGGCCTTGGCGTCGTAGCCGCCCAGCTTGTCGCCGGACAGCAGCTCGTTGTGCACGTGGGCGAAGTGGTGCCAGGCGAACACCGCGTCCATCGCGGTGCGCTTGCCGGCCAGATCCTCGACGTGGTTGATCGCCTGCTTGGTCAGCGCCAGGCCCATGCGCGGCTGGGCGGCGATCTTCGCCGCCAGCGCATAGGTGGTCGCCTGCAGCTCGTCACGCGGCACCACGCGGTTGACCATGCCCACCTCGTAGGCGCGGCTGGCCGGCATGCGGTCGCCGCACATGAGGAATTCCTTGGCGATGCGCGGGTTCATCTCGTAGGGATGAGCGAAGTACTCCACCCCCGGAATGCCCATGCGCACCACCGGGTCCTGGAAGAAGGCATCGTCGCTGGCGACGATCAGGTCGCAGACCCAGGCCAGCATCAGGCCGCCGGCGATGCAGGCGCCGTGGACCATGGCAATGGTCGGCTTGGGCAGCTCGCGCCAGCGCCGGCACATGCCGAGGTAGACCTCCTGCTCGCGGGCGTACAGGTACTCGCCGCCCGGCTTGTTGGTGTGGTCCCACCACAGGTGGGCGCGCTCGAACGGCTTGTTGATGTCGCGTCCCGGCGTGCCGATGTCGTGGCCGGCGGAGAAGTGCTTGCCGGCGCCGCACAGCACGATGACCTTGACCGCGTCGTCGTCCACGGCGCGGCGCAGGGCCGCGTCGAGGGCGTAGGTCATCTGCGAGTTCTGCGCGTTGTTGAACCCCGGACGGTTCATGGTCAGGGTGGCGATGCCGTCGGCCACCGTGTACAGCACCGGCTGCTCGGTCTCGTAGACCGAGGCGTCGGCGCGGGTGACGAATTCGCTGTCGCTGCTCGGGACGCTCATGGTCGATTCCTCAGGCCTGGGTGGCGGCACGGATGCCGGGCGGATTGCCCTTGAGGGCGGAGGCACGCAGGTCGTGCGGGTCGAGGCGGCGGATGATCGCCAGCTGCTCGGCGGTCGGATGCGCGGTCTCGCCCATGCCGTCGGCCTTGAGCAGCGGGAAGCCGGTGTTGTCCTGCACCTCCTCGAAACTCACCCCCGGGTGCAGCGAACGCACGCGCACCGCGCGCTCCGGCCCCTCGAAGTCCATCACGCACAGGTCGGTGACCACGCGGCGGATGTCCATCAGGTCGCGGCGCGAACCCTCCAGCCAGCGCTCGGGCTTGAAGCCGACGCCGGAGACCATGTCCACCTCGCCGGCGACGAACACCCGCTTGTTGTGGCTGGGCACGAAGAACGAGTTGATGTGGTTGATGCTGTTGCCCGGCAGGCCGCGCACGCCGAGCATGGCGATCTTCGGCTGGCGGTAGTCGCCGACCACCGACAGGTTGGTCTGGCCCCAGCGGTCGACCTGGGTCGGGCCGATCATCGCGTGGCGGCGGCCGCCCCACACGCACTCGAACACCCGCTCGAAGCTCATGCAGCCGGAGTACTTGGGCACGTAGTCGCCGCGCGGGCCGAGCGGGATCGGCTCCTCGACCAGGAACGCCTCGCTGTCGGTCATCAGCAGTTCCGGGCTGTGGGTGAGCTTGGCCAGGCTGGCGCCCAGGCGCGGAATCACGCCCAGGCCCGAGGCCAGCACTTCGCCGTTGCCGCGCCAGGCTTCCGAGGCGGCGACGATCAGCAGTTCGGCCAGGGTGAAATCACGGGTATCGGTCATCGCTCGTTCTCCTCAGAACACCGGCAGGGGCAGCTTGCCCAGGCGCTCGGCGCCGCCGTTCTTTTCCTGGTAGGCCGTCTCGCCCGGCGTCACGAACTCGTCGACGTAGGCCTGCCAGCCGCCCTCTTCCGCCGCACTGGCGACGTAGCGCTTGAAATGGCTCATGTCCCAGCCGTAGTCGGACGGGCAGGAGGTCGGGTGGGCGCCGAACGGGGCGTGCACCACGCCGGTCACCAGGTAGCGCTCGAAGGTGTTGTTGCGCGCTTCCTGAGCGGTCAGCGCGAAGCGCTCGTGCAGGCGCTCGCAGGACACGAAGCACTGCTTGGCGGCGCGGGCGAACAGATGGTCGAAGTACGGGTCCGGGCCGGTCACCAGGGTGTTGCCCAGGCGGTCGGCGTCGTTGACGTGCAGGAAGGCCACGTCAAGATTGAGCGCCGGCATGGCCAGCAGCACCTCGCCGTCGGCGTAGGGCGAGGCGATGGTCTTCAGCTCGGGGTTGTGGGTCAGCACGTCGGTGGCCAGGCCGCAGCGGGTCGGCAGGAACGGCAGGCGCATGCCGGCGGCGCGCAGGCCCCACTCGAACATGCCCTCGTCCAGCTCCATCAGTTCGGTGAGCTGGCCGGCCTCGCGGCACTTGCGGAACCACGGCTCCAGCGGGATGGCGTCGAGGGTGGCGAAGCCGAACACCAGTTTCTTGACCTTGCCGGCGGCGCACAGCATGCCGACCTCGGGGCCGCCGTAGGCGACCACGGTGAGGTCCTTGACATCCGAGCGGAGGATCTCGCGGACGATGGCCATCGGCTTGCGCCGCGGGCCCCAGCCGCCGAAGCCGACGGTCATGCCGTCGCGCAGTTGGGCGACCGCATCGGCCGCCGTCATTTGCTTGTTCATCTCTTCTGTACTCCTTATTGCCGGCCGGCGGAGAAGTCGTGGCCCCAGATGCTCACGCGGGTGAACTCGAAGGCGCTGTGTTCGGCCCAGTCGAGCTGCAGGCCGCCGTAGCCGTATTCCAGGTCGAAGCCCGAGGGGGTCTTCATGTAGAAACTGGTCATGCGGTCGTTGAGGTGCTGGCCGAGGGTCGCCGACAGCGGCACGCCGTGCGCCTGCATGCGGTCGTGGGCGCGGCCCACCTCGGTCATCGAGTCGACCTCGACCATCACGTGCACGCAGCCGCTCGGCACCGGGTACTCGGCCAGCGCCAGGCTGTGGTGGCGGGCGTTGGCGCAGTGCAGGAAGTGGATGCGGGTCGCCGGGCCGTTCGGGTCCGGGCGGAAGTTGAAGATGTCGGAAACCTCGAAGCCGAGCACCTCGGTGGCGAAGGCCAGGGTGGCGTCGAAGTTCGGCGCCGGCAGCACGGTGTGGCCGAGGCCCATGTCGCCGGTGACGAAGCGCGGCACGCCCTGCGGCGAGACGAACGGCAGGCAGTCGGAGCGATGGCCCCAGCTCAGTTCGTGCCGGTTGCCCGCCGGATCGACGACGATGGCCAGCGCCTGCACGCCGCGCTGCTCGATCTCCTCGGCGCTGCCGGCCTGCCACTCGACGCCCTTGGCCTCGAGGTGCGCGAGGGCGTTGCGGAAGGCCTTCTCCCCGGCCAGCTCCCAGCCGGAGGCCAGGTAGCGCGGCGAATCGCCCTCGACCACCAGCATGCGGAAGGGACGCTCGTCCATCTTCACGTACAGAGCGCCGCCCGGCGCGGGGCTGGTCGGCATGCCCAGCACGTCCTCGGCGTAGCACTGCCAGTCGCCGAGATTGCCGACCTGGGCAACGAAGTAACTCAGTCCACGGATGTCGATCATGCCCCTGCTCCTGAAAGATCGTTTCATGACTTGGGGCGATTCTGCGCAGGCCGCACCAGCGGCTCATCGTCCGTTGAGACTAAGCAGGGACGAGACCTGTAGGGGCGAATTCATTCGCCCGACCGGGGCCACGCTGGCGAATGAATTCGCCCCTACACGGCCACGGCCAGCGCGACTTCTAGTCCGTTTCGGGGATTCCCGTACCCCGCGCCCCTCGCACACTCGAATCCTGCTAATGGGCCAGAGGAGCCGGTAATGGACTTCGCGCTGAGTGACGAACAATTGATGATCCAGGAGAGCGCGGCGGGCTTTCTCGCCGCGGCCTCCGATTCGGCGGCGGTGCGCGCCGCCATGGCCAGCCCGCAGGGCTTCAATGGAGAGCTGTGGCGACAGATCGCCGAGGATCTGTGCTGGCCGGGACTGATGATTCCCGAGCAGTACGGCGGCGTCGGCCTGGGCTTCGTCGAGCAGGCGATCCTGCTCGAACAGATGGGCAACCACCTGCTCTGCTCGCCGTTCTTCGCCAGCGCCTGCCTGGCCACCCCGGCGCTGCTGCTGGGCGACAACGAGGCGCTGCGCGCGCGCTGGCTGCCCGAACTGGCCGCCGGCAGCCTGACCGCCACCCTCGCCTACCGCGAGAACCGAAACGGCTGGCATGCCGCCGAGCAGCCGCGCGCCACGCGCGACGGCGACGGCTGGCGCCTCGACGGTATATATGAAGCGGTGCTCGACGGCGCCAGCGCCGGGCTGCTGATAGTCACGGCCCGCGACGACGCCGGCGCGCAGCGCCTGTTCGCCGTGCCCGCCGAGCAGGCCGGCATCCGCCGCCAGGCGCTGCCGACCCTCGACCAGACCCGCCGCCGCGCGCGCATCGAGCTGGACGCTGTGGCGGTGAGCGCCGAGCAGTGTCTGCACGCGGATGGCGAAGGCGAGCGCCTGCTGGACAAGGTGCTGCAGATCGCCGCCATCGGCCTGGCCTGCGAGCAGACCGGTGCCGCGCAGCGCACCCTCGACCTGACCCTCGCCTACATCGGCGAGCGCAAGCAGTTCGGCCGCACCATCGCCAGCTTCCAGGCCATCAAGCACCGCTGCGCCGACCTGATGCTGGCCATCGAGTGCGCCCGCTCGGCCAGCTACTACGCCGCCTGCGTGGCGCGCGAGGCGCTGGTCGAAGACGGCGACACGCAGCTGGCCGGCCAGCTGGCCGAGGCTGCCGCCATCGCCCAGAGCCAGGCCAGCGAGACCTTCATGCACTGCGCGGCGGAGTCGATCCAGCTGCACGGCGGCGTCGGCTTCACCTGGGAGTACGACCCGCACCTCTACTTCAAGCGCGCCCGCGCCAGCGAGCAGCTGCTCGGCACCCCGAGCTGGCACCGCGAGCGCCTGGCCACCCTGATTCTGGAGACCCGCCCATGAAAATCGGATTCGGCATCGAGGACGAAGCCTTCCGCCAGGAAGTCGCCCACTGGCTCGAACAGCACCTGCAAGGCGAATTCGAGCAGCTGCGCTTTCGCGGCGGCCCCGGCGACGAACACATGTTCCCCGAGGAGCGCAAGGCCTGGGAGCGCGAGATGGCCAGGGGCGGCTGGATCGGCCTGGGCTGGCCGCGCGAGTGCGGCGGGCGCGGCCTGTCGATCAGCCAGCAGGTGATCTTCCACGAGGAATACGCCCGCGCCGGCGGCCCGGGCCGCATGGGCCACATCGGCGAGGGCCTGGCCGGGCCGACCATCGCCGCCTTCGGCAGCGAGGAGCAGAAGCGCCGCTTCCTGCCCGGCATCCTCGAGGGCCGCGAATTCTGGTGCCAGGGCTACTCCGAGCCGGGCGCCGGCTCCGACCTGGCCGGGGTGAAGACCCGCGCCCGCCTGGAGGGTGACCGCTGGCTGATCAACGGCCAGAAGGTGTGGACCTCGCTGGCCCACGAGTCGGACTGGTGCTTCGTGATCGCCCGTACCGAGCCGGGCAGCGTCGGCCACAAGGGCCTGTCGTTCTTCCTGGTGCCGATGCACCAGGCCAACATCCGCGTGCAGCCGATCCAGCAGATCACCGGCACCAGCGAGTTCAACGAGGTGTTCTTCGACGACGCCGAAACCGCCGCGGACAACATCGTCGGCGCGCCCGGCGAGGGCTGGAAGATCGCCATGGCCCTGCTCGGCTTCGAGCGCGGCGTCTCCACCCTCGGCCAGCAGATGCTGTTCCAGAACGAGCTGGACGAGATCGTTCGCATCGCCAAAGCCAACGGCGCCGCCGCCGACCCCATGCTGCGCCAGCGCCTGGCCCGCGCCTGGGCCGGCCTGCGTACCCTGCGCTACAACTCGCTGCGCATGCTCTCCGGCCCGCAGGACGGCAGCCTGCGCCCCGAGGCGATGAGCTACAAGCTGGCCTGGTCCACCTGGCACGTCGAGCTGGGCAAGCTGGCGATGGACGTGCTCGGCCCGCAGGCGGAGATCCTCGACGGCGAGCCCTACGAACTGTCGCGCCTGCAGTCGCTGTTCCTGTTCACCCGCTCGGACACCATCTACGGCGGCAGCAACGAGATCCAGCGCAACATCATCGCCGAACGAGCCCTAGGGATGCCGCGCGAGCCGCGTTGAGGGCTCGCGCACTTCCACGATGTAAAGGCCTGCAGCCGACCAGGTTCAGGCCTACTCTTCGCTATTCGCAGTGCCTAGTCGTGTCGCACGTCCGCGCCTGCGCCGTCGTGCCGCCCTGCGGCTCCGCCTTGCCCTCCACCGGCCGCCCCTCCCCGTCGCGTTGCGTCCTTGTCGTCGCCGCCGTTCATTTTCGGCGCAAAGAGAAACCCCCGACCAGCGTTTGCTGATCGGGGGTTTGGTATAGGTGCTTGACGATGACCTACTCTCACATGGGGAAGCCCCACACTACCATCGGCGATGCGTCGTTTCACTGCTGAGTTCGGGATGGGATCAGGTGGTTCCAACGCTCTATGGTCGTCAAGCAATTCGGTTGGGATCTCGCCGTGGCGCGATCCCGAATCAGGTATGTGATAGCGGTGTTTCTATTCGGTATTTGCGGTTCATGCAAGCTTTCGGCCTGTCACACGCAACAATTGTCAGATTGTTTGGGTGTTATATGGTCAAGCCTCACGGGCAATTAGTATCGGTTAGCTCAACGCCTCACAGCGCTTACACACCCGACCTATCAACGTCGTAGTCTTCGACGACCCTTCAGGAAGCTCAAGGCTTCAGTGAGATCTCATCTTGAGGCAAGTTTCCCGCTTAGATGCTTTCAGCGGTTATCTTTTCCGAACATAGCTACCCGGCAGTGCCACTGGCGTGACAACCGGAACACCAGAGGTTCGTCCAACCCGGTCCTCTCGTACTAAGGTCAGCCCCTCTCAAATCTCAAACGTCCACGGCAGATAGGGACCGAACTGTCTCACGACGTTCTAAACCCAGCTCGCGTACCACTTTAAATGGCGAACAGCCATACCCTTGGGACCGGCTTCAGCCCCAGGATGTGATGAGCCGACATCGAGGTGCCAAACACCGCCGTCGATATGAACTCTTGGGCGGTATCAGCCTGTTATCCCCGGAGTACCTTTTATCCGTTGAGCGATGGCCCTTCCATACAGAACCACCGGATCACTAAGACCTACTTTCGTACCTGCTCGACGTGTCTGTCTCGCAGTCAAGCGCGCTTTTGCCTTTATACTCTGCGACCGATTTCCGACCGGTCTGAGCGCACCTTCGTACTCCTCCGTTACTCTTTAGGAGGAGACCGCCCCAGTCAAACTACCCACCATACACTGTCCTCGATCCGGATAACGGACCAGAGTTAGAACCTCAAGATTGCCAGGGTGGTATTTCAAGGATGGCTCCATGGAAACTGGCGTCTCCACTTCAAAGCCTCCCACCTATCCTACACAAGCAAGCTCAAAGTCCAGTGCAAAGCTATAGTAAAGGTTCACGGGGTCTTTCCGTCTAGCCGCGGATACACTGCATCTTCACAGCGATTTCAATTTCACTGAGTCTCGGGTGGAGACAGCGCCGCCATCGTTACGCCATTCGTGCAGGTCGGAACTTACCCGACAAGGAATTTCGCTACCTTAGGACCGTTATAGTTACGGCCGCCGTTTACCGGGGCTTCGATCAAGAGCTTCGCTTTCGCTAACCCCATCAATTAACCTTCCGGCACCGGGCAGGCGTCACACCCTATACGTCCACTTTCGTGTTTGCAGAGTGCTGTGTTTTTAATAAACAGTCGCAGCGGCCTGGTATCTTCGACCGGCGTGGGCTTACTGAGCAAGTCATTCACCCTCACCGGCGCACCTTCTCCCGAAGTTACGGTGCCATTTTGCCTAGTTCCTTCACCCGAGTTCTCTCAAGCGCCTTGGTATTCTCTACCCAACCACCTGTGTCGGTTTGGGGTACGGTTCCTAGTTACCTGAAGCTTAGAAGCTTTTCCTGGAAGCATGGCATCAACCACTTCGCATTCTAAAAGAACGCTCGTCATCAGCTCTCGGTCTTGAATTCCCGGATTTGCCTAAGAATTCGACCTACCACCTTAAACTTGGACAACCAACGCCAAGCTGGCCTAGCCTTCTCCGTCCCTCCATCGCAGTAACTAGAAGTACAGGAATATTAACCTGTTTCCCATCGACTACGCTCTTCAGCCTCGCCTTAGGGACCGACTAACCCTGCGTCGATTAACGTTGCGCAGGAACCCTTGGTCTTTCGGCGTGGGAGTTTTTCACTCCCATTGTCGTTACTCATGTCAGCATTCGCACTTCTGATACCTCCAGCCAGCTTCTCAACTGACCTTCACAGGCTTACAGAACGCTCCTCTACCGCTCATCCAAAGGATGAACCCGTAGCTTCGGTGTGTGGTTTGAGCCCCGTTACATCTTCCGCGCAGGCCGACTCGACTAGTGAGCTATTACGCTTTCTTTAAAGGATGGCTGCTTCTAAGCCAACCTCCTAGCTGTCTAAGCCTTCCCACATCGTTTACCACTTAACCACAACTTTGGGACCTTAGCTGACGGTCTGGGTTGTTTCCCTTTTCACGACGGACGTTAGCACCCGCCGTGTGTCTCCCACGCTGACACTTCCAGGTATTCGGAGTTTGCATCGGTTTGGTAAGTCGGGATGACCCCCTAGCCGAAACAGTGCTCTACCCCCTGGAGTGATACGTGAGGCGCTACCTAAATAGCTTTCGAGGAGAACCAGCTATCTCCGAGCTTGATTAGCCTTTCACTCCTATCCACAAGTCATCCCCTACCTTTTCAACGGGAGTGGGTTCGGTCCTCCAGTCAGTGTTACCTAACCTTCAACCTGCTCATGGATAGATCGCCCGGTTTCGGGTCTATACCCAGCGACTAAACGCCCTATTAAGACTCGCTTTCGCTACGCCTCCCCTATACGGTTAAGCTTGCCACTGAATATAAGTCGCTGACCCATTATACAAAAGGTACGCAGTCACCCAACAAAGTAGGCTCCCACTGCTTGTACGCATACGGTTTCAGGTTCTATTTCACTCCCCTCTCCGGGGTTCTTTTCGCCTTTCCCTCACGGTACTGGTTCACTATCGGTCAGTCAGTAGTATTTAGCCTTGGAGGATGGTCCCCCCATATTCAGACAAAGTTTCTCGTGCTCCGTCCTACTCGATTTCACTGCAAGGATCTTTTCGTATACGGGGCTATCACCCACTATGGCGGCACTTTCCAGAGCCTTCTACTAAAATCCAAGCAGCTTAAGGGCTAATCCCCGTTCGCTCGCCACTACTAAGGGAATCTCGGTTGATTTCTTTTCCTCAGGGTACTTAGATGTTTCAGTTCCCCTGGTTCGCCTCTTGCACCTATGTATTCAGTACAAGATACCCAGCTTATGCTGAGTGGGTTTCCCCATTCAGAGATCTCCGGATCAAAGTCTGTTTGCCGACTCCCCGAAGCTTATCGCAGGCTACCACGTCTTTCATCGCCTCTGACTGCCAAGGCATCCACCGTATGCGCTTATTCACTTGACCATATAACCCCAAGCAATCTGTGATCCGAGGATCTGATTGACTGTGATTATGTGCGTGAATGTCGACATTCGCCGAAAACTTGCGCTTGAACTCGCAAATTTTACCTTGACTTGAATGATCACCAGTGAAAGAGATCATTCAGTCTACTTCTATCACATACCCGAATTTTTAAAGAACGTCTGGCGATAAGACCAGAAATCAATGCTCGTTTCGCACTGCATGTTGCAGTACAAGCACTCATTTCTGAGCTTGGCGATTAAGTGGTGGAGCCAAGGAGGATCGAACTCCTGACCTCCTGCGTGCAAAGCAGGCGCTCTCCCAGCTGAGCTATGGCCCCATCTTTCGATCAGCCTGCGCACCACGACAATTGGTGGGTCTGGGCAGATTCGAACTGCCGACCTCACCCTTATCAGGGGTGCGCTCTAACCAACTGAGCTACAGACCCAATCGCCTTTCGCGAGTGAATCAAGCAATTCGTGTGGGAGCTTATGAGGAAGCTGAAGTCTTCGATTAAGGAGGTGATCCAGCCGCAGGTTCCCCTACGGCTACCTTGTTACGACTTCACCCCAGTCATGAATCACTCCGTGGTAACCGCCCTCCCTAAGGTTAGACTAGCTACTTCTGGAGCAACCCACTCCCATGGTGTGACGGGCGGTGTGTACAAGGCCCGGGAACGTATTCACCGTGACATTCTGATTCACGATTACTAGCGATTCCGACTTCACGCAGTCGAGTTGCAGACTGCGATCCGGACTACGATCGGTTTTGTGGGATTAGCTCCACCTCGCGGCTTGGCAACCCTCTGTACCGACCATTGTAGCACGTGTGTAGCCCTGGCCGTAAGGGCCATGATGACTTGACGTCATCCCCACCTTCCTCCGGTTTGTCACCGGCAGTCTCCTTAGAGTGCCCACCATAACGTGCTGGTAACTAAGGACAAGGGTTGCGCTCGTTACGGGACTTAACCCAACATCTCACGACACGAGCTGACGACAGCCATGCAGCACCTGTGTCAGAGCTCCCGAAGGCACCAATCCATCTCTGGAAAGTTCTCTGCATGTCAAGGCCAGGTAAGGTTCTTCGCGTTGCTTCGAATTAAACCACATGCTCCACCGCTTGTGCGGGCCCCCGTCAATTCATTTGAGTTTTAACCTTGCGGCCGTACTCCCCAGGCGGTCAACTTATCGCGTTAGCTTCGTTACTAAGTTCTCAAGGAACCCAACAACTAGTTGACATCGTTTACGGCGTGGACTACCAGGGTATCTAATCCTGTTTGCTCCCCACGCTTTCGCACCTCAGTGTCAGTATCAGTCCAGGTGGTCGCCTTCGCCACTGGTGTTCCTTCCTATATCTACGCATTTCACCGCTACACAGGAAATTCCACCACCCTCTACCGTACTCTAGCTCAGTAGTTTTGGATGCAGTTCCCAGGTTGAGCCCGGGGCTTTCACATCCAACTTGCTGAACCACCTACGCGCGCTTTACGCCCAGTAATTCCGATTAACGCTTGCACCCTTCGTATTACCGCGGCTGCTGGCACGAAGTTAGCCGGTGCTTATTCTGTTGGTAACGTCAAGACAGCAAGGTATTAACTGACTGCCCTTCCTCCCAACTTAAAGTGCTTTACAATCCGAAGACCTTCTTCACACACGCGGCATGGCTGGATCAGGCTTTCGCCCATTGTCCAATATTCCCCACTGCTGCCTCCCGTAGGAGTCTGGACCGTGTCTCAGTTCCAGTGTGACTGATCATCCTCTCAGACCAGTTACGGATCGTCGCCTTGGTGAGCCATTACCTCACCAACTAGCTAATCCGACCTAGGCTCATCCGATAACGCAAGGCCCGAAGGTCCCCTGCTTTCTCCCGTAGGACGTATGCGGTATTAGCGTTCCTTTCGAAACGTTATCCCCCATTACCGGGCAGATTCCTAGGCATTACTCACCCGTCCGCCGCTGAATCCGGTAGCAAGCTACCTTCATCCGCTCGACTTGCATGTGTTAGGCCTGCCGCCAGCGTTCAATCTGAGCCATGATCAAACTCTTCAGTTCAAATCAATCTGGGTTTTGAGAAAACCCTAAACTTGGCTCAGCAATCGCAAAAAACTCTCGAATTCACGAGTGTTACTTGTGATGCTGATAATCTTGCGACTGTCAGTCTTATCTCACAAGCACCCACACGAATTGCTTGATTCAACTTGTTAAAGAGCGTTTCGACCGAGCCAGTGTTTCGTCTCAACCGAGGCCGCGCATTCTACAGCAGCCTTTCAACCTGTCAAGCGATTTTTGAAAATTTCTTTTCAATTCAATCGCCTGGCGCCTTTCAGGTTGCTTGTCTGTCTGGCGTGGAGGTGAATCATACAGCATCGAAAATGCCTGTCAACACCCTCGGCGACTTAATTCCTAGCCGTCAGACATCGACCGCAGTGCCTTCGAACCAGGCCAACTTCTGCCGCAGCGTGACGACCTCCCCCACAATCACCAGAGTCGGCGCATGCACCTTGTGCTGTGCCACCAGTTGCGGCAGGTTCGCCAGAGTGCCGGTGAACACCCGCTGGTTGCGGGTGGTGCCCTGCTGGATCAGCGCTGCGGGCGTATCCGCTGCCCGACCATGACGGATCAACTGTTCGCAGATCAGCGGCAACCCGACCAGCCCCATGTAGAACACCAGCGTCTGACCCGGAGCCACAAGATCGACCCATGGCAGGTCGCAGCTATGATCCTTGAGATGGCCGGTCACAAAACGCACCGACTGCGCATAGTCGCGATGCGTCAGCGGAATACCGGCATAGGACGCACATCCCGAAGCGGCAGTGATACCTGGGACGACCTGGAAGGCGATGCCCTCCGCAGCCAGCTCCTCGATCTCCTCGCCACCACGCCCGAAGATGAAGGGATCCCCCCCCTTGAGACGCAGCACGCGCTTGCCTTGCTTGGCCAGCGCCACCAGCTGCTGGTTGATCTGCTCCTGCGGCAGTGCATGCTCGCTACGCCGCTTGCCGACATAGATACGCTCGGCGTCCCGCCGGCACATGTCGACGATCGCCGGAGCAACCAGACGGTCGTACAGCACCACATCAGCCTGCTGCATCAGACGCAGAGCCCGGAAGGTCAGCAGATCGGGATCACCCGGCCCCGCACCGACCAGATAGACCTCGCCCAGATGGCGCTCCTGGCTGCCCTCCAGCGCGCTCAGCAACAGGCGCTCCGCCTCGGCATCGCGGCCAGCCAGCACACGCTCGGCGACCGGCCCCTGGAACACCTCTTCCCAGAACACCCGACGCTGCTGAACATCGGCAAAGCGCCGCTTGACCCTTTCACGGAATCGCTGCGCCAGACCGGCCAGACGCCCATAGGCAGCAGGAATCAAGGTCTCCAGGCGAGCCCGCATCAGCCTGGTCAGCACTGGCGCATCGCCACCGCTGGACACCGCAACCATCAGCGGCGAGCGATCGACGATGGCCGGAAAGATCACGCTGCACAGCGCCGGAGCATCCACCACGTTGACCGGCAGGCTGCGCTGCCCGGCATCGCCGGACACACGAGCATTGAGCACCTCATCATCGGTGGCGGCGATTACCAGCACGCAGCCGTCCAGATCCTCGGCCCGATAGCCGCGCAGTCGCAGCTCGCCGCCACCGGCTTTCACCAGATCGCGCAGCTCGTCTTCAATCTGAGGCGCAACCACCTGCAGGCATGCACCGGCCTCGGCCAGCAGGCGCGCCTTGCGCAGGGCAATCTCACCGCCGCCGACCACCAGCACCCGACGACCGCGCAGATTGTGAAACAGGGGAAGAAAGTCCATGACCGCCTCTCGACAGATGCCGGCTGAATAATGAAGAAGGCCGGACCTCTGGGGCTCCGGCCGCTATCGCACCCGCCGCACACGGCGGAAACGGGGGCTGCTGGCAGCCCCCGGCAAGTCGACCGACGATCAGCCGATGACCTCGACGCCACCCATGTAGGGCTTGAGCACCTCCGGCACACGAATCGAGCCGTCCGCCTGCTGGTAGTTCTCCAGCACGGCGACCAGGGTGCGACCGACGGCCAGGCCGGAACCGTTGAGGGTATGCACCAGCTCGGGCTTGCCGGTTTCCGGATTGCGCCAGCGCGCCTGCATGCGCCGGGCCTGGAAGTCGCCACAGTTGGAGCAGGAGGAAATCTCGCGATACTTGCCCTGGCTCGGCACCCACACTTCCAGGTCGTAGGTCTTGGTCGCACCGAAGCCCATGTCGCCGGTGCAGAGCGCCAGCGTGCGGTACGGCAGCTCCAGCAGCTGCAGCACCTTCTCGGCATGGCCGACCAGCTCCTCCAGCGCGGCGAAGGACTTGCCGGGCTCGACCACCTGTACCAGCTCGACCTTGTCGAACTGGTGCTGGCGGATCATCCCGCGGGTATCGCGACCGGAGGCGCCGGCTTCGCTGCGGAAACATGGCGTGTGGGCGACGAACTTCAGCGGCAGCTGCCTGGCATCGAGGATCTCGCCGGAGACGATATTGGTCAGCGACACTTCGGCAGTGGGAATCAGGTAGAAGTCGGCCTCGCCCTCGCGGCTGATCTTGAACAGGTCATCCTCGAACTTGGGCAACTGGCCGGTGCCTTGCAGTGCCGGCGCCTGAACCAGATAAGGGGTATAGGCTTCCTCGTAACCATGTTCGCCGGTGTGCAGGTTGAGCATGAACTGCGCCAGGGCGCGGTGCAGGCGGGCGATCGGCCCGCGCATCAGGGCGAAGCGTGCGCCGGACAGCTTGGCGGCGGTCTCGAAATCCAGCCAGCCATGCTGCTCGCCGAGCGCGACATGATCCTTGACCTCGAAGTCGAACTCGCGCGGGCTGCCCCAACGACGCAGCTCGACGTTCTCGTCCTCGCTGGCACCCACCGGCACCGACTCGTGCGGCAGGTTGGGGATGGTCAGCAGCAGCGCGTCCAGCTCGGCCTGGATGGCTTCCAGCTCCTGCTTGCCGGCAGCCAGCTCGGTGCCCATGCGCTCGACGTCGGCCATCAGCGGAGCGATGTCCTCGCCGCGCTGCTTGGCCTGACCGATGCTCTTGGAGCGGGTATTGCGCTCGGCCTGCAGCTGTTCGGTACGGGTCTGGGTTTCCTTGCGGCGGCTTTCCAGCGCCTCGAGGCGCGCCACATCCAGCTGGAAACCACGGGTCGCCAGACGCTGGGCCACTTCCTGAGGCTGGCCACGAACCAGTTTGGAGTCGAGCATGCGGAAATCTCTATATGCAGAAGCGATCGGATGAAAATGCCGCACCGGCACGTGCCGGGCGCGGCCGTCGGCTCCGCCGCACGGCGGAAGCCCGGAAACAACAGGCCGCAGAGTTTACCCGCTGAACCCGCCGCTGGGGCAGCCTGGCGGCGTTTTTGTCTTCCCAGGCTCGTACAGCCTCAGGCTACAGGGCGCGCGCCAGTGCCAGTCCCGCCCAGGTGGCGAGCAGGCTGGCGAACACGCTGAAGCCGGCATAGCCCAGCGCCGTGGCGAGCTGACCGCTCTCCAGCAGGCGCAGGGTGTCGAGGGAGAACGACGAGAAGGTGGTCAGGCCGCCGAGGAAGCCGACAATCAGCCCGGCGCGCAGCGCCAGGGGAATGTCCGGGCGCAGCAGGAAAGCTCCGTACAGCGCGCCGATCAGCAGACAACCGAGCAGGTTCACCGCAAGGGTCGCCCAGTAGAAATGCTGCGGCCAGTGCGCCGTCACCCAGTTGGCCGTGGCGAAGCGCAGCAGACAGCCGACCGCCCCGCCCCCGGCCACCGCCAGGGCCGCGGCGATCATGGCTTTCTCCGCCGGCGCGGGCTCTGCCGGTCCAACTCGGCCAGATGGGCAAGCTTCTCGCGGATCTTCAGTTCCAAGCCGCGCGCTACCGGCTGGTAGTAGGCCTGCGGCGCCAGCTGCTCGGGGAAATAGTCCTCGCCGGCGGCATAGGCCTCGGGCTCATCGTGGGCATAACGGTACTCGTCGCCGTAGCCCAGCCCCTTCATCAGTTTGGTCGGCGCGTTGCGCAGGTGCAGCGGCACCTCCAGCGAGCCGTGCGCCGCGGCATCGCGCATGGCCGCCTTGAAGCCCATGTACACGGCGTTGCTCTTCGGCGCACAGGCCAGATAGACCACCGCCTGGGCGATCGCCAGCTCGCCTTCCGGGCTGCCCAGACGCTCCTGTACTTCCCAGGCCGCCAGGCACAGGCTCAGCGCGCGCGGATCGGCGTTGCCGATATCCTCGCTGGCCATGCGCACCACCCGGCGCGCCAGATACAGCGGATCGCAGCCGCCATCGAACATTCGCGCCAGCCAGTACAACGCGGCATCCGGGCTGGAGCCGCGCACGGCCTTGTGCAGGGCGCTGATCTGGTCGTAGAAGGCCTCGCCCCCCTTGTCGAAGCGCCGCACGCCCTCGCCCAGCAGGCTTTCCAGCAGTTCGACGCCGATTTCCTCGCCGTCCTCCAGCAAGTCGGCGGCATTCTCCAGCAGGTTGAGCAGGCGCCGGCCGTCGCCATCGGCCGCGGCCAGGAGCAGCGCTGTGGCCGCCTCGTCAATCCGCAGACGGCGCTCACCCAGGCCACAGGGCTCGCCGAGCGCGCGCGCCAGCAGCGCGCGCAGGGCGGTCTCGTCGAGCGGCTTGAGGACATAGACCCGGGCCCGCGACAGCAGCGCATTGTTCAGTTCGAACGAGGGATTCTCGGTCGTGGCGCCGATGAAGATCAGCGTGCCGTCCTCGACATAGGGCAGGAAGGCGTCCTGCTGTGCCTTGTTGAAGCGATGCACCTCGTCGACGAACAGGATGCTGCGGCGCCCGTATTGGGCGGCCTGCTGACGGGCCACTTCCACCGCCTGGCGGATTTCCCTGACCCCAGCAAGCACCGCCGAGATGGTCTCGAAGTGGGCGTCGCCGACCTGCGCCAGCAGCCGCGCCAGGGTGGTCTTGCCCACCCCCGGCGGCCCCCAGAAGATCATCGAGTGCAGCGCACCCTGCTCAAGCGCCTCGCGCAGCGGCTTGCCGCGCGCCAGGAGGTGCTCCTGCCCGGCATAGTCGTCCAGCCGGGTCGGACGCATGCGGGCGGCCAGGGGCTGGGTAGCCGGAGGGCGATCGAACAGGTCCATGGGCAGGGGTCACTGCTCCTCGATCACATCGGCGCCGGCGGGCACCTGGAAGTCGAACTGGGCATCGTCCAGCGGCTGGTTCATCTTCACACCGAGAAACAGGATGTTGGTGCGCTGGCCGATGCTGTCGATCAGCTGCATGTCGTTGATCACCCCGTTGCGGAACGACAGGCGCAGCGTGTCGAACAGGGTGTCCTTGGCCTTGGGCTTGAGAATGAAGTCGACCACGCTGCCGCCTTCCTGATGGCTGATGGTGAAGCTCTCGCGGATCTTCGACACATCGCCGGACAGCAGCAGCGCCGGCGTGTGGGTCATGCGCTGATCGAGGTCCTGAATGGTCACCTGCTCCAGGTCCGGATCGTACAGCCAGACCTTCTGACCGTTGGAGACCAGCAACTGCTCCATCGGCGCATCGGTGTGCCAGCGCAGCAGCCCCGGCCGCTTGAGCGCCATCTCGCCACTGGCTTCCTGCAGCTGGGTGCCGGAACCGTCCAGGGTCAGCTGGGAGAAGCGCCCGCTCAGGGTCTTCGCCTGGCCCAGCAGCTCGGTCAGCCGCTGTACCGAGCGCCCCTCTCCTTCCTCGGCATGGACGCCAGCCCCGGCCAACGCCAGGGCGGCCAACAACAACACTCGAATCAAACGCATAGAGCCTCGCTCAGTCGCGCACCGGCGCCGGCGCGATGACTTCGCGGGAGCCGTTGCTGTTCATGGGGGTAACCACTCCAGCCATTTCCATGGCCTCGATCATTCGTGCCGCACGGTTGTAGCCGATCTTCAGTTTGCGCTGCACCGCGGAAATCGATGCCCGGCGGCTTTCCGTGACGAAGCGCACGGCCTCGTCGTAGAGCGCGTCCTCCTCGCTGCCCTCGCCACCCTCGCCACCGGTCGAATCATAAGATCCGCCGCCGCCCTCTTCGGTTCCCGCGAGGATGTCCTCGATGTAATCGGGTGCGCCGCGCTGCTTCCAGGCCTCGACGGTACGATGCACCTCGTCGTCGGAGACGAAGGCGCCATGGACGCGGATCGGCAGCCCGGTGCCCGGCGGCAGGTAGAGCATGTCGCCATGCCCCAGCAGTTGTTCGGCGCCGCCCTGGTCGAGGATGGTGCGCGAGTCGATCTTGCTGGACACCTGGAAGGCGATGCGGGTCGGGATGTTGGCCTTGATCAGGCCGGTGATCACATCCACCGAGGGGCGCTGGGTGGCGAGGATCAGATGGATGCCGGCGGCCCGCGCCTTCTGGGCGATGCGGGCGATCAGCTCCTCGACCTTCTTGCCGACGATCATCATCATGTCGGCGAATTCGTCCACCACCACCACGATGGTCGGCAGCGCCTTGAGCAGCGGTGGCAGGTCGTCCGGACTCTCGCGGCGGAACAGCGGGTCGGTCAGCGGCGTACCGGCCTCCTCCGCCTCGCGGATCTTGCGGTTGAAGCCGGCCAGGTTGCGCACGCCCATGGCGGCCATCAGCCGGTAGCGGCGATCCATCTCGGCGACGCTCCAGCGCAGCGCGTTGGCCGCCTCCTTCATGTCGGTGACCACCGGGCAGAGCAGGTGCGGAATGCCCTCGTAGATCGACAGTTCGAGCATCTTCGGGTCGATCATGATCAGCCGCACCTGCTCGGGGGTCGACTTGTAGAGGATCGACAACAGCATGGCGTTGACGCCAACCGACTTGCCCGAGCCGGTGGTGCCGGCCACCAGCAGGTGCGGCATGCGCGCCAGGTCGGCGGTCACCGGCCGACCGCCGATGTCGTGCCCCAGGGCGATGGTCACCACCGACTTGGCTTCCTCGAACTCGGGAGTGGACAGCACCTCGGAGAAGCGCACGATCTGGCGGTTCTCGTTGGGCACCTCGATGCCCACGGTGGTCTTGCCGGGGATCACCTCGACCACCCGCACGCTGATCACCGCCATCGAGCGCGCCAGGTCCTTGGCCAGGTTGGTGATGCGGCTGACCTTGATGCCCGCCGCCGGCTGAATCTCGAAACGGGTGATCACCGGGCCAGGATGGGCGGCGACCACTTCGACCTCGACGCCGAACTCCTTGAGCTTGATCTCCAGCAGCCGCGACATCGACTCCAGCGCCTCGGGGGAGAAGCTGTTGGGACGGCTCTGCGCCGGGTCGAGCAGCGAAAGCGGCGGCAGGGTGCCCGCCAGCGCCTCGTCGACGCAGCTCGCCACGGGTGCCCTCACCTCATGGACCACCGGTCGCGGCTCGGCCGACAGCGGCTTGATCGCCAGCGGCGGCCGCTCGGCCGTCGCCACCGGCGCGACGCGCTCGACCGCACGGGGGGGAGCAGGCGGCGGCGCCTCGGGCTCGACTGGCGGCAGCGCGAACGGTTCGTCGTCCAGCAGATCCTCGATGTCCAGTACCGGCTCGCGGCGCCCGCTCGCCTCCTGACGGGGCGGCTCGACCGAGGCCGCTCTGGCTACGGCAGGCAACTCCGGAGCCGCAGCGGGGGCCGCGGCCAGCGGCGCAGTGCGCCCGCGCCGCGCCGGCGCAGCGCTCTCGGCGACACTGTCGGCCTGACGCAGCTTGAGTTCGAGGGCGCGTCGCTCGCTGCGTGCCGCCCACCAGCGACTGCCCAGACTGTGCAGCAGCTCGAACAGGTCCAGGGTGATCTTGCCGGTCAGGTCCATCAGGCGGAACCAGGACAGGTCGGTGAACACCGTCAGGCCGAACAGGAAGACCGCCATGAACAGCAGCGTGCCGCCCTGCACGTTCAACGCATCGACGGTCCACTCGCCCAGCGTCTTGCCCAGCATGCCGCCGGCCGGCGCCTGCGGGTTGACCTCCAGCGACTGGAACTGGATCGCCGCCAGTACCGAGGTCGACAGCAACAGCAGCAGCAGCCCGGTCAGGCGCCAGGACAGCAGCCAGCCGTTCCAGCGCAGCGGCCGGTGGCGGGACAGGAACAGGTCGAGCATCTTCAGCCCGAGCAGGGCCGGCAGCACATAGGCGGCATAGCCGAGGACGAAGAAGCACAGGCTCGCCACCCAGGCGCCCAGCCGGCCGGCGGCGTTGTTGACCTGCCCCGAGCCGGTCGACACATCGATGCCGGGGTCTAGGGGCGAATAGCTCGACAGCGCCATGCACAGATAGATGCCCAGGACGCCCAGCGCGATCAGCGCGGCCTCCTTCAGGCGGTAGTGCAACTGCTCGCGCCAGGCGCTCTCGCCGGCCGTCTCGCCCGACTTGCGGGGGGCGGAGGCGGAAGCGCGGCTGCGCGCCTTGGCGGTAGGGGTGGAAATCTTCAAAACGGGTCTTTTCCTGTGCGCATCCGGCGCTTGCGAATCATTGACGCAGACTATTGTAAGACTTTGCCTCAAGGATGCCATGCAGAGCGCTGGCCGGCGGTTTTTGCCGCCCGCACCTGTGCCGGTGTAGCATGCGCCACGGCATGTTCGAGGCGGGCCGATTGGAGCACGCATTTCCTTTTGAGACAAAGGCTTGTGGAGTCATTTATGGGTGAAACCAAACATTCGCGACTGATCATTCTTGGCTCCGGCCCGGCCGGCTACACCGCCGCCGTCTACGCCGCCCGCGCCAACCTCAAGCCCCTGCTGATCACCGGCCTGCAGGCGGGCGGCCAGCTGACCACCACCACCGAAGTCGACAACTGGCCCGGCGACGTCGAGGGTCTGACCGGTCCGGCGCTGATGGAGCGCATGCAGAAGCACGCCGAGCGCTTCGCCACCGAGATCGTCTACGACCACATCCACACCGCCGAGTTGCAGCAGCGCCCCTTCGTGCTCAAGGGCGACAGCGGCGTCTACACCTGCGATGCGCTGATCATCGCCACCGGCGCCTCCGCCCAGTACCTCGGCCTGCCCTCCGAGGAGGCCTTCATGGGCCGCGGCGTCTCCGCCTGCGCCACCTGCGACGGCTTCTTCTATCGCAACCAGGTGGTCTGCGTGATCGGCGGCGGCAACACCGCGGTCGAGGAAGCCCTGTACCTGTCGAACATCGCCCGCGAAGTCCATCTGATCCACCGCCGCGACAAGCTGCGCGCCGAGAAGATCCTCCAGGACAAGCTGCTGGAGAAGGCTGCCAACGGCAATATCCGCCTGCACTGGAACCACAGCCTCGACGAGGTGCTGGGCGATGCCAGCGGCGTCACCGGCGTGCGCATCAAGGACGTCAACAGCGGCGAGGCCCGCGAACTGGCACTGACCGGCGTGTTCGTCGCCATCGGCCACAAGCCCAACACCGAACTGTTCGCCGGTCAGCTGGACATGCGCGACGGCTACCTCAAGGTGCAGGGCGGCAGCGAGGGCAACGCCACCGCCGCCAGCATCGAGGGCGTGTTCGCCGCCGGCGACGTGGCCGACCACGTCTACCGTCAGGCCATCACCTCGGCCGGCGCCGGCTGCATGGCCGCGCTCGACGCCGAACGCTACCTCGACCAGTAAGGCCGTGCGGGCCTGCCGGCCCGCCCTCCCCCATGCTCAGCTGGCTGACCCGCAACTCGCTGGATTTTCCGCCTCTGGAGCGCGCCCTGCGCGAGCCGGACGGCCTGCTGGCGGCCGGCGGCGACCTCAGCCCGGAGCGCCTGCTGGCCGCCTATCGGCACGGCTGCTTCCCCTGGTACCAGGACGGACAGCCGCTCCTCTGGTGGTCGCCCGACCCGCGCATGGTGCTGTTCCCGGAAGAGCTGCACGTCTCGCGCAGCCTGCGTAAGACCCTGCGCCGCGGCGACTTCACGATCACCTTCGACCAGGACTTCGCCGCGGTGATCCGCGCCTGCGCCGCCCCGCGCAGCTACGCCGACGGCACCTGGATCACCTCTGCGATGCAGCAGGCCTACCTCGAACTGCACCGCCGCGGCATCGCCCATTCGGTGGAGGCCTGGCAGAACGGCGAACTGGTCGGCGGACTCTACGGCCTGGCGCTGGGCCGGCTGTTCTTCGGCGAGTCGATGTTCAGCCGCCGCGACGATGCCTCCAAGGCCGCCTTCGTCACCCTGGTCGAGCGCCTGCGCGACTGCGACTTCGCGCTGATCGACTGCCAGATGCACACCGAGCACCTGGCCCGTTTCGGCGCCCGCCAGATCCCCCGCCACGCGTTCGCAGCCTGCCTGCAGCGGCATCTGGATCGGGAAGGACCGAATCCCTGGGCGACCACCGCGCCGTGACATACACTGCTTGTGAGTACTCCGCTGGGAGGCTTTCGCCATGACCGAGCTGGCCCATCTCAAGTTCTACGCCACCCAGCCGCATGCCTGCAGCTATCTGGACGAACAGGCCACCACGCTGTTCCTCGACCCGCGCCAGCCGCTCGACGCCGACATGTATGCCGAGCTGTCCGAACTGGGCTTCCGGCGCAGCGGCGAACATCTCTACCGGCCGCACTGCCAGCACTGCCAGGCCTGCATCCCCGCGCGCATCCCCTGCGCCGCCTTTCGCCCCAACCGCCAGCAGCGGCGCATCGCCCAGCGCAACGCGGACCTGCAGACCCATATCGTGCGCCCAAGCTACAACGACGAGTACTACGCGCTGTATGCGCGCTACATCGAGCAGCGCCATGCCGACGGCGACATGTATCCGCCCAGCCGCGAGCAGTTCGCCACCTTCCTGCTTCGCGATCTGCCGTTCTGCGTGTTCGTCGAATTCCGCCTCGACAACCGGCTGCTGGCCATCGCGGTGACCGACGTGCTGCCCAACGGCCTGTCGGCGGTCTACACCTTCTTCGATCCGCAGGAGGAGAAACGCAGCCTCGGTCGCATGGCCATTCTCTGGCAGATCGACGAGGCGCGCCGGCGCGGCCTGCCAGCACTCTATCTCGGCTACTGGATCCGCAACTGCCGCAAGATGCGCTACAAGAGCGAGTACCGCCCGCTGGAGCTGTACGTCAACCAGCGCTGGACGCTGCTGACCTGAGCACGGCGCGACAATTGCGAGCCATGCACCCGGCAGCACGACCAAAACCCCGCATAATTCGCCCGCTTCCGCACCCCGGGCTGGCATTTCCACCTAAGTCTACTGGTGACTTCCCACCTCCCCCATAGGCTATGGAGGCGGCGGAACACCTTCGGCAGGCCGCCTGTCCATTGCCGAATTCATTTGCTATGGTTCGCGTCCCGACGAAGGCTGATGCCTTGTTCATCCGGCGCTATCGAGGTTTCGATTGATCAAGGTGCTCGTTGTTGATGATCACGATCTGGTGCGTACCGGCATCAGGCGCATGCTCGCCGATGTCGAGGGCGTCGATGTCGTCGGCGAGGCCGACTCCGGCGAAAGCGCCGTGCTGCGCGTGCGCGAACTCAAGCCGGATCTGGTGCTGATGGACGTAAAGATGCCCGGCATCGGCGGCCTCGAAGCCACCCGCAAGATCATCCGCAGCCACCCCGACATCCGGGTGATCGCCGTCACCGCCTGCGACGAGGAGCCGTTTCCCTCGCGCCTGCTGCAGGCCGGAGCGGCCGGCTATCTGACCAAGGGCGCCGCCCTGGACGAAATGATCAAGGCCATCCGCCAGGTGTTCGCCGGCCAGCGCTACCTCAGCGCCGATGTCGCCCAGCAACTGGCCCTCAAGCCCTTCCAGGCGCAGGGCGACAACTCGCCCTTCGAGCTGCTGTCCGAGCGCGAAATGCAGATCGCCCTGATGATCGCCGGCTGCCAGAAGGTGCAGAGCATTTCCGACAAGCTCTGCCTGTCGCCGAAGACGGTCAACACCTACCGCTACCGCATCTTCGAGAAGCTGGCGATCACCAGCGATGTGGAACTGGCCATGCTCGCCGTTCGCCACGGCATGGTCGATGCCGGCAACTGAGATGGACAGCCCCTTCGACAGTGCAGGCTTCCTGGCCAGCTGCAGCAGCCATCCCGGGGTCTACCGGATGCTCGATGCCGACGGGAAACTGCTCTACGTCGGCAAGGCCGCCAACCTGAAGAAGCGCCTGGCCAGCTACTTCCGCAAGAGCGGACTGGCCCCGAAGACCGCCGCACTGGTCGCGCGCATCGCGCAGATCGAGGTCACCCTCACCGCCAACGAGACCGAAGCCCTGCTGCTGGAGCAGACGCTGATCAAGGCCTCGCGACCGCCCTACAACATCCTGCTGCGCGACGACAAGTCCTACCCCTACGTCTTCCTGTCCAGCGATGACGCCTTCCCGCGCCTGGGCATCCATCGCGGCGCCAAGAAGCAGAAAGGCCGCTACTTCGGCCCCTACCCCAGCGCCCTGGCCATCCGCGAAAGCCTCAACCTGTTGCAGAAGACCTTCCAGGTCCGTCAGTGCGAGGACAGCTACTTCAACAACCGCACCCGCCCCTGCCTGCAGTACCAGATCAAGCGCTGCAAGGCGCCCTGCGTCGGCCTGGTCAGTGCAGAGGAATATGCCGAGGATGTCCGCCACTCGGCGATGTTCCTCGAAGGCCGCAGTAACCTGCTCAGCGACGAACTGACCCGCAGCATGGAGCAGGCCGCTGCCGCGCTGGATTTCGAGCGTGCCGCCGAACTGCGCGACCGCATCGCCCTGCTGCGCCGCGTCCAGGACCAGCAGAGCATGGAAGGCGGCAGCGGCGATGTCGACGTGGCCGCCGTGGCAGTCAGCCCCGGCGGCGCCTGCATCAACCTGATCACCGTACGAGGCGGGAGGGTGCTGGGCAGCAAGAGCTTCTACCCGCAGATCGGCATCGAACAGGAGGCCGGCGACATCCTCAGCGCCTTCCTCGCCCATCACTACCTGGGCTCCAGCGAGCGCGACCTGCCGGACGAGCTGATCGTCAACTGCGACCATGCGGACCTCCCGACCCTGAGCGCCGCCATCGCCACGCTGCGCGGGCGCGGCCCCTCGATCAGCCTGCGGGTGCGCGGCACCCGCGCGCGCTGGCAGCAACTGGCGGCGACCAACGCCGAGCAGGCGCTCAGCGCCCGCCTGGCCAACCGGGCGCACGCCGCCGCCCGCCTGGCCGCGCTCGGCGAAGCCCTCGGCCTGCCGCAGGCACCGCAGCGCCTGGAGTGCTTCGACATCAGCCACTCCAGCGGCGAGGCGACGGTGGCCTCCTGCGTGGTCTTCGGTCCCGAAGGCCCGCTGAAATCGGAATACCGCCGCTTCAACATCGAGGGCGTCACCGCCGGCGACGACTATGCGGCCATGCAGCAGGCGCTGACCCGGCGCCTGCGCCGCCTCAAGGACGGCGACGGCAAGCAGCCCGACATCCTTCTGGTGGACGGCGGCAAGGGCCAGCTCAACATGGCCCGCGAGGTGTTCGACACCCTGGGCGTGACCGACATCCTGCTGCTCGGCGTGGCCAAGGGCGAAACCCGCAAGCCCGGCCTGGAAACCCTCTACCTCAACGAGGCGAGCCACGAATTCACCCTGCCGGGTCACTCCCCGGCCCTGCACCTGATCCAGCAGATCCGCGACGAGGCCCACCGTTTCGCCATCACCGGCCATCGCGCCCGGCGCAGCAAGGCCCGCAACACCTCCCGCTTGGAGGAAGTGCCGGGTGTCGGCCCCAAACGCCGCCGCGACCTGCTCAAGCATTTCGGCGGCCTGCAGGAACTGGGCCGCGCCAGCAGCGATGAGATCGCCAAGGCGCCGGGCATCAGCAAAAAGCTCGCCGAGTTGATTTATGCCGTACTGCACAGCGAGTAGAATCCCCATTTCCTTAGCAGCCACAGCGTGCCGATGAATATCCCCAACCTGCTCACCGTCCTGCGCGTACTGCTGATCCCGGTCTTCATCGCGCTGTTCTACCTGCCCTTCAGCTGGAGTTACTGGGCAGCCAGCGGCGTGTTCGCGCTGGCCAGCGCCACCGACTGGCTGGACGGCTATCTGGCGCGACGCCTGGGGCAGAGCACACCGTTCGGCGCCTTCCTCGACCCCGTCGCGGACAAGCTGATGGTAGCGGTCGCCCTGGTGCTGCTGGTCGAGGAGCACTCCAGCCTGTGGCTGAGCCTGCCGGCCATGATCATCATCGGCCGCGAAATCGTCGTCTCCGCGCTACGCGAGTGGATGGCGGAGATAGGTGCCCGCGCGCATGTTGCTGTATCGCGCCTCGGCAAGTGGAAAACCGCCGCACAGATGACGGCTCTGGTCATCCTGCTCGCCAATCCGCCACGCATGGACCTGTGGGTGGGCTTGGGCTTCGGCCTGCTGATAATCGCCGCCATCCTCACCCTCTGGTCGATGATCCAGTATCTGCGCGCCGCCTGGCCGCACCTGGGTACGAGCAAATAACTTTTTTGAATCAAAGACTTGACAGCTAAACGGGTTCCTATAGAATGGCGCCCGTCACCAAGCGGGAATAGCTCAGTTGGTAGAGCACGACCTTGCCAAGGTCGGGGTCGCGAGTTCGAGTCTCGTTTCCCGCTCCAGTTTCAACGCTGTTCTGAAATATCTTCAGAACGCAAAGGCCGGGTGGCAGAGTGGTCATGCAGCGGATTGCAAATCCGTGTACGCCGGTTCGATTCCGACCTCGGCCTCCATATGAGAAAGTCCTGCAAGTCGATGATTTGCAGGACTTTTTTATTTACGGCAGGAAAAAGCGCGCCTTGCGGACATCGGGATGTGCTGTATATATTCTGCCCCCGCAGATCACGGATACACCGCGCTACCGCCCGAATGGCGAAATCGGTAGACGCAGGGGACTTAAAATCCCTCGCCCGCAAGGGCATCCCGGTTCGAGTCCGGGTTCGGGCACCAACAACATGCTTCCGCCTTCCCCCGGATTCACCCGGAAAGGCCGGAAACCCAGAGAAACCGGCCACTTGAGCCGGTTTTTTTGTGCCTGGGTTATCCCGCGTGCATCTGGATAGCCCCGCCATTTAGGTATATGTTTAGGTATACACCGATTCGATATGGAAACGTATACCAATGGCCCGCACCGTTACCCCGCTCACTGACCCCAAATGTGACGCCGCCAAGCCCCGCGAAAAGGAGTACCCCCTGTTCGACGGGCAAGGGCTTTACCTGCTGGTGAAGCCGTCAGGCACTAAGACCTGGCGCTTCAAGTTCACCCGTCCGGATGGCCGCTCCGGCCTCGCCACTTTCGGTAACTACCCGGCCCTTGGCCTGAAGGCCGCACGCGAACGCCGCGCCGAAGCCCTGGCACTGCTGGCGCAGGGTATCGACCCGCTCGAGCACGCCCGGCAGGCGAAGGCCGAAGCCATAGCAGCCACCGCGCACACCTTCGAGGCAGTGGCCCGTGACTGGCACGCCGCCAACGCCGCCAAGTGGAAGCCAGCCCACGCGCAGAACGTCCTGAGCCGGATGGAGAAAAACCTGTTCCCGGCAATCGGCAAGCGCCCGATAGCCGACCTGAAAACACGCGACCTGCTGGCTCCGCTCAAGGCAGTGGAGCAGCGCGAAGCCCTAGACCTGGCGAGCCGCCTGCGCCAGTGCATTACCGGCATCATGCGCCGCGCCGTACAGCTCGGGATTATCGACACCAACCCGGCGAGCGACCTGCAAGGTGCTACGGCGACCGGCAAGACCACCCACCGCGCCGCGCTACCCTTGGAGCGCCTTCCCGAGCTGCTGGAACGCTTGGACGCCTACAAAGGACGCCAGCTCACCCGCCTGGCCGTACAGCTCACCCTGCTGGTTTTCGTCCGCTCGAGCGAACTGCGCTTTGCCCGCTGGGAGGAAATCGACTTCGACCGGGCGCTGTGGACGATCCCCGGCGAGCGGGCACCGATTGAAGGCGTGAAGCATTCCACGCGAGGCTCCAAGATGGGGACGCCGCACCTTGTACCCCTGAGCCGGCAGGCAATGGCCGTACTCGAGCAGGTGCGCCAGCTCACCGGGCGCTTCGAGCTGATCTTTCCGAACGATCACCAACCGCAGAAGCCGATGAGCGAAAACACCGTAAACGCCGCCCTGCGCCGCATGGGGTACGACACCAAGACCGAGGTATGCGGGCATGGATTCCGCACTATGGCCTGTTCGGCGCTGGTGGAGTCGGGGCTGTGGAGCCGTGACGCGGTAGAACGGCAAATGAGCCACCAGGAACGCAACGGGGTACGCGCCGCCTACATCCACAAGGCCGAACACCTAGGCGAGCGCCGCCTTATGTGTCAGTGGTGGAGCGATTATCTGGACGCCTGCCGGGAGCAGTTCACTGCACCGTTCGAGTTTGCCCACCGTGGCGAGGATGGCGGCAACGTGGCGCGGATCAAACGCACCGGGGAGGCTGGCTGATGCACCCGGTATTTCCGTTTGATCTGGCCGCGCAAGACGCTATCAGCCGCGCCGAATCCGACCCTGAGCAGGCCGCCGAAGCCCTGCGCCTTGTGGCGGCCTGCCTGCGCCGTGGCGAGGCGCTGCCGGCGAACCTTGCCGAGTACCTGGCTGGCGCTATCGAAGCCAGCATGGGCAAGCCCCAGGCCCGGAGAGCCGCCGCCTTGTGTAATGAGCTGCACCTTACCGCGCAGAACCGGCGGCCTGCCGCCTACTGGCCGGAAGTCGGAGCGTACATGACCGACCTGATCGAAGCTGGCGCAAGCCAGAACGCCGCCGCCGTGAATTTTAGGATTGGTGAACCGACCGCCGTCCGCTACCTGCGCCAGTACCGCGAAGCCATGCGCGCCGCTGAGGCCGTCGAGCGGCTGGAAGCTGGCCGAACTGACTGACTCAAAAGCCCCTGCCCTATTGGATCAACAGCGCCGGCCACGCCGCATAACCTGCGACCTGTACTCACACAGGAGCATCCGACATGATCCAAGCAACCACCCCGAGCGCCAGCACCCCCGAGCTGTGGACGATGGCCGATCTGGCCCGCGTCATGCACCGTACCCGCTCGGGTATCGACAAGCTGCGCGCCCGTGACCCGCAGTTCCCCAAGCCGCTGAAGGATGGCACCGACCGCCGCAGCCGTATCTATTTCGTCCGGCAGGAAGTCGAGGCGTACCTGTCTGCACGTCTGGCCGAACGCGAGGTGCGCGCATGAAAAAGGCCGCACCCCATACCAGCAGCGCAGCCCGTCGCAAGGCGCATTTTACCACCGCCGTACAGGTCGCCGGCATCGCTGCCCTGTACGTCCTGACATTCGCCGGACTGCTGGCCTTCACGCTGCTGATTATCGAGGTGGTGCGGAGGGCTGGCCTGTGACCGACCAGACCGACTACCAGCGAGGCCACCGCTATGACGGCGAAGGATGACGCCGGCAAGGCGATGGGGCCAGTCGAGAAGCAGCAATGGCTAGATGACGCCGCAGCATTGGCACACCTGAGCCGCGCCGAGCTGGCCGCGCTGATCGTGATAGCCAACACGATGAACTCCAAGACCGGCATAGCCTGGCTGAGTATGGCGACCATCGGCAGACGCACCGGCACCACCATCCGCACCGCCAACAGGACTATCAGGCGACTGCTAGAGCTGGGGCTTATCGAGCTGGTGAAGCGTGGCACATGGCAGGGGAAAGCCAACCACTACACCCTGAACCGGCACTATTTCAGCCAACCGGTAGGTAGTGACGCCGGCGACACTACCCCCAGCAAGGTAGTGACACCCAGCGTCGAAGGTAGTGACGCGCAGGGTACAAAGGTAGTGACGCCCACGTCAGACATATCTATCCCTGAATCCGAGCCATTAGCGAAGGATGAAGGGGATAGATCGCAAGCGGAGGCCGGGACTGCGCCGCTGCGCCCTGTTGGGGCTTGCGTCGCGTCCCGCCAGACAAAAAGAGCAAGGGTGCGGCAACCCCCTATGGCCTGAGCCGTCAGGCGCTTCTGAGACGCTTACAGGCCGCCATCGTCGATACGGGTAGGGAATGCGCCGGGAGTACGGCAAGATCACGGCACCTTTCACGGTAAGATCACGGTAAGGTTTTGCAGGATCACCCCATGTTTACCCCAAGGTTCCGCATGGATCACGTCAAGATCACCATTAGGCCAGCCGCTAAGGTTGCACCAAGGGTTCGCGGATCACGTCAAGATCACATCATGGCTGCATCCGTTACTCAGATATGAGCATCGCCCGACCTGATGCTATTTTCGCAGCATCGCCCCCACCACCCCCACTAGAACGCCCTGAGAGGCCGCAGGACGCGTCCCGGCTGATCCGCTGGCCGATGGCATGGCCTGACCTATGCGAGCTGCTGGCGGCTGTCCTGCTGGCACTGAAGGTTTTCCAGCAGTCACTATGCGAGGCGCAGCCTTGCCGATTAGAAGGACGTTTTTGGGCACGTTAGATGTGAGCGCTTTTGCGCGCATCCTGAGCAGTGCGCACGCGACAAACTCCCCAGTATCAAAAAGCGCCAGCAGATGCCCGGGCGAAGGTGCCCGGCTGGGGTACTTTCGGATTTAGGTATACGACCAGGACACCCAAGGCAAAAAACCCTTCAAGAATGCGGCTTTCAGGCCACTATTCGACTCCGGCTTCGACCATATTCTTCAGAGCTTGCGGGGGCATCTCGATGCAGCCCTGATGAGCTTTCCGCAATTCGACGCGCCACGCGCCAGCAGTCTCAAGCCGACAATAGAAAGCAGCCCCGACATAGCGCGGGGCTTTTGCGTTTCCGGGTCGTACGACAGCGAGCGTGATCGACAGGCACCTAATTCCGCTGCACGGCATCCATGCCGCAGGCGTCGATGCCTACCTCTCAGCCCCGCAAGCAGGCTTCGGACGCACGCAGGTAGGACTGCTGGTGCTGCTCGCCCTGGCTGTCGCGGTAGGTCATCAACGCCGTGGTGGTTTCGCAGCTGGCGCTGGCGGGGATCTCGATGCTCAGCACCCGGGCGATGTCCGCGCGAGGCGCACCGGTTTCGCCGGCATGGGCGACGCCGGCGAGGCACAGCAGGGCAACGGCAAGGATCTTGGCTTTCATAGATGACAGGTCTCTCATAGGCTGGAAGAAGGGCTCGCACTCCTGCATCTCCGACACCCAAGCCGCAGCGGCGGGCTGCCAGGGGAGTGCATGCCAGCCATTCTGCCCGGGCGGGACCGTCAAACCGCTTGCCGGTGGATTACCGATTCGTAATGGAGCATGAGCGGGCAGACCGCGCGCATCGGCTATCGTGAAACGGGATGGGAATCCCGCTCCGGCGTCGAGGAAACCGCACATGAGCCCAGGCAAGACCGCATTCGTGCTGGCCGGCGGCGGCAGCCTCGGTGCCGTGCAGGTCGGCATGCTCAAGGCGCTGGACCGGGCGCAGATCGTTCCCGACTTCGTCGTCGGCGCCTCGGTCGGGGCGATCAACGCCGCCTACTATGCTGCCGCCCCCGATGCCGCCGGCATCGCGCGCCTCGAACGCATCTGGCTGGATCTGCGGCGTACGGACATCTTTCCGTTTGCCCCGTTCGACACCCTCCTCGGCCTGCTCGGCCGGCGCGACTTCTTGACCCGGCCCGGCCCGCTGCAGAGCCTCATCGCCACGCAGTTGCCCTACCGCAGGCTGGAGCAGGCCGCCCTGCCCTGCCACGTCGTCGCCACCGACGCCCTCGACGGCACGGAGGTCATCCTCTCCTCGGGCGAAGCCAGCCAGGCGCTGCTCGCCAGCGCCGCCATTCCGGCGGTATTCCCGGCCGTGGTCATCGATGGGCGACCGCTGATGGATGGCGGCATCGCCAGCAACACCCCCATTGCCGCGGCAGTAGCCCTGGGCGCGAGCAGGGTGGTGATCCTGCCGACCGGCACCCCCTGCGCCCTGCAGAAACCGCCGCGCGGGGCGCTGGCCGTCGCCCTGCACGCCATCAACCTGCTGGCGATGCGTCAGCTGCTGGCCGACATCGACCGCTTCGCCGCACGCTGCGAGCTGATCGTCCTGCCGCCGCTGTGTCCGCAGGCCATCAATACCTACGACTTCACCCACACGGGCACGCTCATCCAGCGCGCGGAAAGGGCTGCCGAGCACTGGCTGCAGGACGGCCTGCAGGGCCTGCGGGCCAAGGACCCGCGCTGGTTGCTGGCACCCCACCGGCATCCCGCCGCACACGGCTGAGCGCGGCGACTGCACCGGCACCCCGCAAAATTGCTAAACGCATCACGGAAGCCGGTCGATCCGCGTCATATCGTCGGCCGTCCCACAGGGAGGGCCGACAATGGAAATGACACGACTGGAACAGATGTGGCGCCTGTTCGGCATGCCGGGGCTGCTGATGGCCGGCGCCCTGCTGGGCATGCTGCTGGTGAGCGCGCTGCCTGAACTCTTCGCCGCTTCGCTGCGCGATCTGGCCAGCGTACCGCTGCTGGGCGGGCTCGCCTGGGGCACCGTCTGGTGGATACTCAACGCCTGGAAACTCTACTGCTGGGAAGCCGGCACCTGGGAAGGCAGCTGCATCTTCTGCGGCGGCCACATGCACAGCGCCGACGGCGTCAGCCTGTGCCTGGCCTGCAGCACCCGCCGCGAAGCCCAGCCGCTGGCCTGAATCACCCTCCCCGCGCGCCCTGCGGCGGCCCGATGCCACGGCTGCCAAGCGGCGCTGCCGTCTGCCATGCACCTTTGCCCTGATCTGCCGCAGTGACAGCCGCCGCCGGCGGGCTTACCCTCTGGACTCGAAAAGCCGGTCGAGAACGGATGGATGCGATGAAGCAGAACAAATGGATGGGGCGTGGCGTACTGCTGGCTGCACTGGCGCTCGTCGCGCTGGGTGCCTGGTATCAGCTGCGCCCGGGGGATGCAGACGCCGGCCTGGTCAAGGGCAACGGTCGCATCGAGGCCACCGAGATCGACGTGGCCAGCAAGCTGGCCGGGCGCATCGCCCACATCGAGGTCGATGAGGGCGATTTCGTCGAACCGGGACAGATCCTCGCCCGCATGGACACCAGCAACCTCGACGCCCAGCTGCGCCAGGCCGAAGCGCAGGTGCGCCAGGCGGAAAACGCCATCCTCACCGCCCGCGCCATGGTCGCCCAGCGCGAGAGCCAGAAGGCCAGCGCCGAGGCCGTGGTGGTGCAGCGCCAGGCCGAGCTCAACGCCGCCGACAAGCGCTACCGGCGCACCGAGGCGCTGGTGCAGAGCCGCGCCGTGTCGCGCCAGCAGCTGGACGACGACCTCGCCGCCCGGCAGAGCGCCGCAGCGACCCTCAGCGCCGCCCGCGCCCAGGTGCTGGCCGAGCAGGCCGCCATCGAGGCGGCGCGCTCCCAGGTGATCGAAGCCGAATCCGCCGCCCTGGCGGCCCGCGCCACGGTCGAGCGCCTGCGCGCCGACCTCGACGACAGCCAGCTCAAGACCGACCGCGCCGCGCGCGTGCAGTACCGCATCGCCCAGCCGGGCGAGGTGCTCGGCGCCGGCGGCAAGTTGCTCAATCTGGTCGACCTCGCCGACGTCTACATGACCTTCTTCCTGCCCGAGCGGCAGGCCGGGCGGGTGGCGATCGGCAGCGAGGCGCGGCTGGTCCTCGACGCCGCGCCGCAGTACGTGATCCCGGCGAAAGTCAGCTACGTGGCCAGCGTCGCCCAGTTCACCCCCAAGACGGTGGAGACCGCCAGCGAGCGGGAGAAGATGATGTTCCGCGTCAAGGCGCGCATCGACCCCGAGCTGCTGAGAAAGCACCGCGAACGGGTGAAGACCGGGCTACCCGGCGTGGCCTGGCTCAAGCTCGACGACGGCGCCGAATGGCCGGCCCACCTGCAGATCAACGTCGGCCAATGAACGGCGCGAACGCCACCGTGGCGCACCTGGCGGACGTCGGCCTGCGCTACGGCCAGACCTGCGCCCTCGACGACATCCAGCTGGAGATTCCCGCCCGGCGCATGGTCGGCCTGATCGGCCCGGACGGGGTCGGCAAGTCCAGCCTGCTGGCGCTGATCGCCGGCGCCCGGCAGATCCAGCGGGGCCGCGTGCGGGTGCTGGACGGCGAGATGAGCGACGCCGCGCACCGCCGTGCCGTCTGCCCGCGCATCGCCTACATGCCCCAGGGACTGGGCAAGAACCTCTATCCGACCCTCACCGTCGCCGAAAACCTGGAGTTCTTCGCCCGCCTGTTCGGCCAGGACCGCGCCGAACGGCAACAGCGGATCGACGCGCTGACCCGCAGCACCGGCCTGCATCCCTTCCTCGACCGCCCGGCCGGCAAGCTCTCCGGCGGCATGAAGCAGAAGCTCGGCCTGTGCTGCGCGCTGATCCACGATCCCGACCTGCTGATCCTCGACGAGCCGACCACCGGGGTCGATCCGCTGTCGCGCAGCCAGTTCTGGGAGCTGATCGGGCGCATCCGCGCCGGGCGTCCGCAGATGAGCGTGCTGGTCGCCACCGCCTACATGGACGAAGCGCAGCGTTTCGACCACCTGGTGGCCATGGACGCCGGGCGCATCCTCGCCACCGGCAGCCCCGCCGAGCTGCTGGCGCGCACCGCAAGCGCCAGCCTGGAGGAAGCCTTCATCCGCCTGCTGCCGGAGGAGAAGCGCCGCCGCCACCGCGCCCTGGCAATCCCCCCGCGCCCGCCCAGCGACGCGACGGCCATCGAGGCCCACGGCCTGACCATGCGCTTCGGCGACTTCGTCGCGGTGGATTCGGTGAGCTTTCGCATCGAGCGCGGGGAGATCTTCGGTTTCCTCGGCTCCAACGGCTGCGGCAAGTCGACCACCATGAAGATGCTCACCGGCTTGCTGCCGGCCAGCGAGGGCGAGGCGCTGCTGTTCGGCAAGCCGGTCGATCCCCACGACCTGCAGACCCGGCAGCGGGTCGGCTACATGTCCCAGGCCTTCTCGCTGTACGGCGAGCTGAGCGTGCGGCAGAACCTCGACCTGCACGCCCGGCTGTTCCACATCCCCGCCGCCGAGCGCGAGGCGCGCATCCGGGAGATGCTCGAACGCTTCGAGCTGGCCGACGAGGTGGACAGCCTGCCCGAACGCCTGCCGCTGGGCGTGCGCCAGCGTCTGTCGCTGGCGGTAGCGGTGATCCACCGCCCGGAAATCCTGATCCTCGACGAACCCACCTCGGGGGTCGACCCGGTGGCCCGCGACGGCTTCTGGGAGCTGCTGGTGCAGCTGTCGCGCGAGGACGGCGTGACCATCTTCATCTCCACCCACTTCATGAACGAGGCGCTGCGCTGCGACCGCATCTCGCTGATGCACGCCGGCCGCGTGCTGGACAGCGACACCCCGCAGGCGCTGATCGACAAGCGCGGCCTGCCGGACCTGGAAAGCACCTTCATCGCCTACCTGCGCGACGCCGTGGCCGAGGCCGACGGCGGCGCCGTCGAGACGCCAGCCGGCCACGCCGCGGACACTCCGCCCGCCGCCACCGACCACGCCGCGCCCCACGCCCGCTTCAGCCTACGCCGCCTGCTCAGCTACAGCCGCCGCGAGTCCATGGAGCTGCGCCGCGACCCGGTGCGCGCCACCCTGGCGATGCTCGGCACCGTGCTGCTGATGTTCATCATGGGCTACGGGGTCAGCTACGACGTGGAGAACCTCACCTACGCGGTGCTGGATCGCGACCAGACCACCAGCAGCCAGGCCTATCTGCTGGACATCGCCGGCTCGCGCTACTTCACCGAGCGGGCGCCCATCGCCGACCACGCCGAGCTGGACCGTCGCCTGCGCAGCGGCGAAATCAGCCTGGGCATCGAGATCCCGCCGAACTTCGCCCGCGACCTCAAGCGCGGCACCGCCCCGCAGATCGCCTTCTGGATCGACGGCGCCATGCCGATGCGCGCCGACACCATCAAGGGCTACGTGCAGGGCATCCACGCCAGCCACCTGCAGGAGCTGGCGCGCCGCGCCGGCGTGGACGCCACGCCGCAGGTCGACGTGGCGATCCGCTACCGCTACAACCCGGACGTGCAGAGCCTGCCGGCGATGGTGCCGGCGATGATCCCGATCCTGCTGATGATGATCCCGGCGATGCTCACCGCCCTGGGCGTGGTGCGCGAGAAGGAACTCGGCTCGATCACCAACTTCTACGTCACTCCGGTGACCCGCCTGGAGTTCCTGCTCGGCAAGCAGCTGCCCTACATCGGCCTGGGGATGATCAACTTCCTCACCCTGGTGCTGCTCGCGGTGTTCGTCTTCGGCATCCCGGTCAAGGGCAGCCTGCTCGCCCTGTGCCTCGGCGCGCTGCTCTACGTCACCTGCGCCACCGGCCTGGGCCTGTTGATGTCGTCGATCCTGCGCAGCCAGATCGCGGCGATCTTCGGCACCGCCATCGCCACCCTGCTGCCGGCCATCCAGTTCTCCGGGCTGACCCACCCGGTCTCGGCGCTGGAAGGCCCCAGCGCCTTCGTCGCCCAGCTCTACCCCACCAGCCACTTCCTGATCGTCAGCCGCGGGGTGTTCTCCAAGGCGCTCGGGCTGGCCGAGCTGTGGCCCTACCTGTTGCCCATGCTGGCGGCCATCCCGGTGCTGACCCTGATCAGCGTCGCCGGCCTGCGCAAGCAGGAGAAGTGACATGCGCGCCCTCGGCAACATCCTCCAGCTCGGCCTCAAGGAACTGCGCAGCCTGTACCGCGACCCGGCGCTGGTGGCGCTGATCGTCTACGCCTTCACCCTGGCCATCTACTCCAGCGCCACCGCGCTGCCCGAGGCGCCGCACCGCGCCAGCGTCGCGGTGGTCGACGAGGACCGCTCGCAGGTTTCGGCGCGGATCCTCGACGGCCTGCAGATGCCCTACTTCATGCCGCCCGCGCACATCGACCTCGCCGCGATGGACAGCGGCATGGACGCCGGGCGCTACACCTTCACCCTGAACATCCCGCCGAACTTCCAGGCCGACCTGCTGGCCGGGCGTAGCCCCAGCGTGCAGCTCAACGTCGACGCCACCCAGGTCAGTCAGGCGTTCACCGGCGCCGGGCACATCCAGCAGATCGTCGCCGCCGAGACCGCCGCCTTCGTGCAGCGCTACCGCGGCAGCGAGCCGCTGGCGGTGGACGCGGTGATCCGCATGGCCTTCAACCCCAACCTGGTGCGCGCCTGGTTCGGCGCGGTCAACGAGGTGATCAACCAGATCACCATGCTGGCGATCATCCTCACCGGCGCCGCGCTGATCCGCGAGCGCGAGCACGGCACCATCGAGCACCTGCTGGTGATGCCGGTCACGCCGCTGGAGATCATGCTCGGCAAGGTCTGGGCGATGGGCCTGGTGGTGCTGGTCGCCGCCGCCTTCTCGCTGCGCGTGGTGGTGCAGGGCTGGCTGGACGTGCCGCTGCAGGGCTCGCTGGCGCTGTTCGTAGCCGGCAGCGCGCTGCACCTGTTCGCCGCCACCTCGATGGGCATCTTCTTCGGCACAGTGGCGCGCTCGATGCCGCAGCTGGGTCTGCTGGTGATTCTCGTGCTGATGCCGTTGCAGATCCTCTCCGGCGGCGTCACCCCCCGCGAGAGCATGCCCGAACTGGTGCAGCAGGTGATGCTGGTGGCGCCCACCACCCACTTCGTCCAGCTCGCCCAGGCCATCCTGTTCCGCGGCGCGGGGCTGGACATCGTCTGGCCGCAGTTCCTCGCCCTGGCCGGCATCGGCGCGCTGTTCTTCGCCGGCGCCCTGGGGCGGCTGCGCAAGTCGCTGCAGTGAGCGACCGAGTCCTGCGGGAGCGCCATCCGCGCCGCGAGGGCACGGGGAGCGAACCCCGGCAGGATCGGGCCTGTTTCGCACCGCCAGGGCGAGGCCGGACCACCTGCGCAGTCCCGCCTCGCCCCGTTCAGCGCTGGAACTGCGCCGGGCGCTTCTCCAGGAAGGCGCCCATGCCTTCCTTCTGGTCGGCGGTGGCGAAGGCGGCATGGAACAGCCGGCGCTCGAAGCGCAGGCCCTCGGCCAGCGAACTCTCGTCGCAGCGCTGGATGCACTCCTTGATCATCAGCACCGCGGTGCGCGAGCGCGCGGCGATCTGCCGGGCGGTGTCCAGCGCCGTCGCCTGCAGCTCGGCCAGCGGCACCACGCGGGCCACCACGCCGCAGCGCTCGGCCTCGGCGGCATCGAACTGGCGCCCGGTAAGGGTCATTTCCATCGCCTTGGCGCGGCCGACCAGCCGCGCCAGACGCTGGGTGCCACCACCGCCGGGCAACACGCCGAGGGTGATCTCCGGCAGGGCGAAGCGCGCATTGTCGGCGGCGATGATGAAGTCGCAGGCCAGCGCCAGCTCGAAGCCGCCGCCCAGCGCATAGCCGGCCACCGCGGCGATCACCGGCTTGCGCCGTGCGGCGACCCGGTCGACGCCGGCGAAGAACTCCTCCAGATAGCTGTCGGGGAAATGCAGCCCGACCATCTCGCGGATGTCGGCGCCGGCGGCGAAGGCCTTGTCCGAACCGCTCAGCAGCACGCAGCCGATCTCGCGGTCGTGTTCGAAGGCGTCCAGCGCGCGGTTCAGCTCCTCCAGCAGCGCGCTGTTCAGCGCATTGAGCGCCTGGGGACGGTCGAGGACGATCAGCCCGACGGCGCCGTCGCGCTCGACCCGGATGTGTTGGTAGCTCATGGCATAACTCCTGGGGGCAAGGGTCAGCGCAGGCGCTCGATGGCCACGGCGGTGGCTTCGCCGCCGCCGATGCACACCGAGGCGACGCCGCGGGTCAGGTCGTACTGCTGCAGGGCGCAGAGCAGGGTCACCAGCACCCGCGCGCCGGACGCGCCGATCGGGTGGCCCAGCGCGCAGGCGCCGCCGTGGACGTTGAGGCGCTCGTGGGCGATGCCCAGCTCGCGCATCGCCGCCATCGGCACCACGGCGAAGGCCTCGTTGATCTCGAACAGCTCCACCGCCTCCAGCGCCCAGCCGCTACGCTCCAGCAGGCGACGAATCGCCCCCACCGGCGCGGTGGTGAACAGGCTCGGCGCCTGGGCGAAGGACGCCTGGGCGACGATCCGCGCCAGCGGGGTCAGGCCGCGGCGCTCGGCCTCGGACTGGCGCATCAGCAGCAGCGCGGCGGCGCCGTCGGAGATCGAGCTGGAGTTGGCCGCGGTGACGGTGCCGCCCTCGCGGAACGCCGGCTTCAGGGTCGGAATCTTGTCCAGACGCGCCTTGGGCGGCTGCTCGTCGGCGTCGATCAGCCGGCGTTCGCGGCCGATGCGCGCCTCGACGGCGACGATCTCCGCAGCGAAGCGGCCCTCGGCCATGGCCTTCTGCGCCCGCTCCAGGGAGGCGATGGCGTAGGCGTCCTGCTCGCGGCGGCCGAAGCCGTAGGCGCTGGCGCAGTCCTCGGCGAAGGTGCCCATCAGCCGCCCCGTCTCGTAGGCGTCCTCCAGACCGTCGAGGAACATGTGGTCGAGCACCCGGCCATGGCCGAGGCGATAGCCGCCGCGCGCGCGGTCGAGCAGGTAGGGCGCGCGGGACATGCTTTCCATGCCGCCGGCGACCACCACCGAGGCGCTGCCGGCGATCAACTGGTCGTGGCCGAGCATCACCGCCTTCATTCCCGAGCCGCACATCTTGTTCAGCGTCGAGCACAGCGCGCCCTGCGCCAGTCCCGCGCCCAGCGCCGCCTGGCGGGCCGGCGCCTGGCCCTGGCCGGCCTGCAGCACGCAGCCCATGAGCACCTCGTCCACCGCCTCGGCGGCGAGGCCGGCGCGGTCGAGCGCGGCGCGGATCGCCACCGCGCCCAGTTCGGCGGCGCTCATCTCGCTCAGCTCGCCCTGGAACCCGCCCATCGGCGTGCGGGCGCTGCCGACGATGACTACCGGGTCTTTCATGTTCATGGTCTCGCTCCTCGTTGCATTCATTTCGCCGCCATGCGCAGCGCGCCATCCAGACGGATGACCTCGCCGTTGAGCATGGGGTTGGCGACGATGTGCCGCACCAGCGCGGCGTATTCGGACGGGTGCCCCAGGCGGGGCGGGAACGGCACGTTGGCGGCCAGCGCGGCGCGCACTTCCTGGGGCATGCCGGCCATCATCGGCGTCTCGAACACCCCGGGGGCGATGCACATCACCCGGATGCCCGAGCGCGCCAGCTCGCGCGCCGCCGGCAGGGTCAGGCCGACCACCGCGCTCTTCGAGGCGGCATAGGCGCATTGGCCGATCTGCCCGTCGAAGGCCGCCACCGAGGCGGTGTTGACGATCACCCCACGCTCGCCGTCGGCGTTCGGCGCGTTGCACGCCATCGCTTCGGCGCCCAGGCGCAGCAGGTTGAAGGTGCCGTTCAGGTTGATCTCGATCACCCGGCGAAAGCGCGCCAGATCGTGAACGCCGTCGCGGCCGAGGAGCTTCTCGGCCGGCGCCACCCCGGCGCAGCTGACCACCCCGTGCAGGGCGCCGAACTGCGCCAGCGCGGCGTCCACCGCAGCCTGCACCTGCGTCTCGCAGGTCACGTCGCAGGCCACCGCCAACGCCGCCGCGCCCAGTTCCAGGGCCGCCGCGCGGGCCGCGGCGGCGTCGATGTCGGCGAGCACCACCCGGGCGCCGGCGCCGACCAGTTCGCGGGCGGTGGCCAGGCCGAGGCCCGAGCCGCCGCCGCTGATCAGAAATACGCTGTTGTCGATCTGCATGACGGTTCCTCGCTCAGTGGGCGGCGGCCTGCGGCGCCTGGCCCTGGGCACGGGCGATTTCCTGGCTGCGCAGCAGGAAGCGCTGGATCTTGCCGCTCGGGGTCTTCGGCAGCTCGGCGACGAACTCCACCTCGCGCGGGTAGGCATGCGCCGACAGGCGCTGGCGCACGTGCTGGCGCAGCGCCTCGGCCAGCGAGGCATCGCCGCGGTACGGCGCGTGCAGCACGACGAAGGCCTTGACCACCTCGGTGCGCTCCGGATCGGGCTTGCCGACCACCGCCGCCTCGATCACCGCCGGGTGCTCGATCAGCGCGCTTTCCACGTCGAACGGGCCGACCCGGTAGCCGGCGGTGGTGATCACGTCGTCGTTGCGGCCGATGAAGCTGATGCTGCCGTCCTGGTTCAGCTCCACGGTGTCGCCACTCAGATAGTAGCGCCCGGCGAAGGCGCGGGTCGGCTGGCCCAGGTAGCCGGGGAACCAGAACAGCGGCGACTGACGGCGATCCACGGCGAGGATGCCGGGCTGGCCGGGGGGCAGCTCGCGCAGCTGCTCGTCGACCACCACCACCCGGTGGCCGGGCACCGAGTAGCCGGCCGCGCCCAGATGCACGGGATGTTCGAGACCATGGTGGTTGCACAGCACCATGCCCATCTCGGTCTGCCCGTAGTGGTCGTGGATCGGCGCCTGCAGGCGTTCGGCGAACCAGCGGATCACCTCCGGGGTCAGCGGCTCGCCGGCGCTGCTCACCGCGCGCAGGCGCCCGCGCAGCTGCGCCTCGACCTCCTCGCGGGCGGCCATCAGCAGACGGAAGGCGGTGGGCGAGCCGGCCAGGTTGGTGATGCCGTACTGGCGGACGATCCGGCAGGTGCTCTCCACGCTGAACGGCCCGTCGTAGAAGGTGGTCGGGTAGCCCAGCGCCAGCGGCCCGGTGACCGCGTAGTAGAGGCCGTAGGCCCAGCCCGGATCGGCGAGGTTCCAGAAGGCGTCCTCGGGGCGCAGGTCGATGGCCTGGCGCATGTAGCCGGTGAACGCGACGATGGCCTTGAGCGGCACCTGCAGCGGCTTGGACGGCCCGGTGGTGCCGGAGGTGAACATCAGCAGGAAGGGATCGTCGCCGCGGCGCGGCACCGGCGCGAAGCTCGCGTCCTGCGCCTCCAGCTCGGCCCAGAAGCTGCCGTCGCCGCGACGGATACCCTGCCCCTTCGGCCCGCTGACGGTGAGGATCGGCGGCGCGTCGGGCACCTCGTCGAGCTTGGCGCGGTTGCCGGCGTCGGTGACCACCAGCCGCGCCGCCGAGGCGGCCAGGCGGTATTCGATGGCCTTGGGACCGAAGGCGGTGAACAGCGGCTGGTACACCGCGCCCAGGCGCCAGGTGCCGAGGATGGTGATCAGCAGTTCGGGAGTGCGCGGCAGCAGGCCAGCCACGGTATCGCCGGGGCGCACGCCCTGCTGCCGCAAGTAGTTGGCCAGCCGCGCCGAGGCGTCCTGGAGCTGGCTGAAGGTCCAGGTGCTGCGAGTGCCGTCGCGGCCCTCCCAGAACAGGGCGATGCGGCCCGGCAGGGCGTGGCGGTCGCAGCATTCGACGCAGGCGTTGACGGCCTCCAGCGAGCCGCTCAGCGCCGCCGCGACGGCGCGCTGCAGATCGAAGGCGCCGACGGCGCTCTGATAATCGCGCATGGTGATGACTCCCGGCTTGTTGTTGTGTGGAGCTGGCCGGATAGTCGCGCCGCCCCGGACGGGCGGGCAATGTCGAAACTCGTCAATCCTCGCGAGCAGTTTGGACAATTGCGGCGTGCCGGCCGCGCTGGCGGATCAGCGTGCGGTACTGCCCCGGCGTCGCCCCGGTCCACTTGCGGAACGCCTTGTAGAAGGCGCTGGCGTCGGCAAAGCCCAGCCCGAAGGCCAGCTCGGCGAAGTTCGGCTCGCCGCCGTCGAGATGGGCGATGGCCAGGTCGCGGCGCAACTGGTCCTTGAGCGACTGGTAGGACTGGCCCTCCTGGGCCAGATGACGGCGCAGGGTCGAGGCGCCCATGTGGAAGTGCCGCGCCAGGGCCTCCAGGTCCGGCCAGTCGGCCGGCGCCAGGGCGCGCAGGTGGGCCCGCACGCGCATCGCCAGGCTCTGCGGATCGCGGTAGCGGACCAGGATGTTGGCCGGCGCCCCGGCCAGGAAGCGCCGCAGCTCGTCCTTGCCGCGCCGCACCGGCTGGTCGAGGGCGCGGGCGTCGAGCAGCAGGCGGCTGCGCGGGCGGGAGAAGTTCAGGTTCGGGCCGAACATCACCCGGTAGTCGCCGTCGTAGTCCGGCGCCGGGGAGCGCAGGTCGATGGCCAGGATCGGCAGGCGCTGCCCGGCCAGCCAGCAGGCCAGGCCGTGGATCATCAGCCACAGGGTGAAGCAGGTGAAGGCGCGCGGCGGCGGCCCCGGCGGCTCGTCGAGGACGATCTCGGCCAGCGCGCCGCAGCGCGACAGGCGCGGATCGAGGTCGTCGAGGACCAGGCCGAGAAAGCGCAGCGCACCCTCCAGCGCCGCACCGACGCTGGCCTCGCCCAGCGCGGCGCGGGCCATGAAGGCGAAGCTGCCGGGCTTCATGCGCCGCCGGTTCATGGCGAAGAACTCGTCGTCGAGCACCCGCACGCTGGCCAGCCAGAGCCGCGCGTAGAGCGCCGCCGGCACCCGCGCGCCGGGCTGCGCCAGCGCCGGCGGGTCGATGCCGACGCCGCGCAGCAGCGCCTCGGCGTCGTGGCCAAGGCGGCGCAGTTCGAGCAGCGCCTCCTCCACCAGCGCGGCGGAGATGGTGCCCTTCTCGGTCGCCGCGCTCATGGCGCCATCCCGGCATCCGCCGCGCGGCCCATCAGCAGCGCCTGCTGCTGCGCCGCCGTCTCGCGCAGGAAGTTCCACGCCGCGCGCATCCGCGACAGGTCCTTGATCTCCACCGGCATCAGCATCCAGAAGGTGCGCACGAACTCCACCTCGCCGGGCAGCACCTCGCGCAGCGCCGGCTCGCCGGCGGCGGCGAACGCCGGGAGGATCGCCAGCCCGGCGCCGGCCGCCGCCGCGCGCTGCTGGGCGAGGATGCTGGTGCTGCGCAGCGCCACATGGCGCGGCCGGCCCAGCTCCTCCAGGTAGTGCAGTTCCTTGCTGTAGAGCAGGTCATCGATGTAGCCGACGAAACTGTGCTCGCGCAGGTCGTCGCGGCTGCGGATCGGCGCCCGCCCGGCCAGGTAGCGCTCGCTGGCGTACAGGCGCAGCACGTAGTCGGTGAGCCGGGTGATGATGTACGGCCCGCGCTCGGGGCGGTCGAGGGTGATGACGATGTCCGCCTCGCGGCGCGACAGGTTGACCATCCGCGGCACCGCCAGCAGGTCGACCTGCAGGTGCGGGTGGCGGGCGGTCAGCTCGGCCAGTTGCCCGGCCAGCAGCACGCTGCCGTAGCCCTCGGTGGCGCCGATGCGCACCAGCCCGGAGAGGTTGTCCTCGCCGCCGCCGGGGCGCGTCTCGATGCCGGAGAAGGCGCTTTCCATCGCCTCGACCTGCGGCAGCAGGCGCCGGCCGCTCTCGCTCAGGCTGTAGCCGCTGGCGGCGCGGACGAACAGCGCGGCGCCGTGGCTCTTCTCCAGCGCCTGGATGCGCCGCGCCACCGTGGTGTGATCGACGCCCAGCCGGCGCGCGGCGGCGGTCAGGGTACCGGCGCGCGACAGTTCGAGGAAGTAGCGCAGGTTGTCCCAGTCCATCGGTGTGTCTCCCGTGTGCGTGTGCGGAACGTGCGCGGGTACAGCTTGCCCCGGCGCGGCGCTCCGCCGCCATTGTGCGAATCTGCACAGGCGATGTGCAAATTGCGCCACTGTGCATGGCAATTTTCCACTGCTAGCGTTGTTTTACGGCCCGGCAACGCCGGCGCTCCGACCATAACAACGACAAGACAGCCCCACTGGCGAGGTGACCATGACCGCGACCCGCACCCTTCCCACCGTCAAGCTGCTGATCGGCGGCGAGTTCGTCGAATCGCAAACCACCGAGTGGCGCGACGTCGTCAACCCGGCCACCCAGGAGGTGCTGGCCCGCGTACCCTTCGCCACCGTCGATGAGATGAACGCCGCCGTGGCCAGCGCCAGGGAGGCCTTCAAGAGCTGGCGCAAGACCCCCATCGGTGCCCGCGCGCGGATCCTCCTCAAGTACCAGCAGCTGATCCGCGAGAACATGCAGGAACTGGCGGCGCTGCTCAGCGCCGAACAGGGCAAGACCCTGCCGGACGCCGAGGGCGACGTGTTCCGCGGCCTGGAGGTGGTCGAGCACGCCGCCAACATCGGCAGCCTGCAGCTCGGCGAACTGGCCAACAACGTCGCTGGCGGCGTCGACACCTACACCCTCAACCAGCCGCTGGGCGTGTGCGCCGGCATCACCCCGTTCAACTTCCCGGCGATGATTCCGCTGTGGATGTTCCCGATGGCCATCGCCACCGGCAACACCTTCGTCCTCAAGCCCTCCGAGCAGGACCCGATGGTCACCATGCGCCTGGTCGAGCTGGCCTTGGAAGCCGGCATTCCGGCGGGCGTGCTCAACGTCATCCATGGCGGCGCCGACGCGGTGAACCTCTTGTGCGACCACCCGGACATCAAGGCGGTGTCCTTCGTCGGCTCCACCCGGGTCGGCACCCACGTCTACGAGCGCGCATCGCTCAGCGGCAAGCGCGCACAGTGCATGATGGGCGCCAAGAACCACGCCATCGTCCTGCCCGACGCCCACAAGCAGCAGACCCTGGCCAACCTGGTCGGCGCCTGCTTCGGCGCGGCCGGCCAGCGCTGCATGGCGCTGTCGGTGGTGATCCTGGTCGGCGAGGCGCAGAGCTGGCTGCCGGAGCTGGTGGAGAAGGCCCGCACCCTCAAGGTCGGCGCCGGCAGCGAGCCGGGCACCGACGTCGGCCCGCTGATCTCCCGCGCGGCGCGGGCGCGGGTCGAGGAGCTGATCGGCTGCGGCGTGGCCGAAGGCGCCGAGCTGCTGCTCGACGGGCGCAACCCGCAGGTGCCGGGCTACGCCGACGGCAACTTCGTCGCCCCGACCATTTTCTCCGGCGTCACCCGTGAGATGACCATCTACCGGGAAGAGATCTTCGGCCCGGTGCTGTGCGTGATGCAGGCGGCGACCATGGACGAGGCCATCGCCATCATCAACGCCAACCCCAACGGCAACGGCACGGCCATCTTCACACGCTCCGGCGCCGCCGCGCGGCACTTCCAGGAAGAGATCGACGTCGGCCAGGTCGGCATCAACGTGCCGATCCCGGTGCCGGTGCCGATCTTCTCCTTCACCGGCTCGCGGGCCTCCAAGCTCGGCGACCTCGGCCCCTACGGCAAGCAGGTGGTGCAGTTCTACACCCAGACCAAGACCGTCACCGCACGCTGGTTCGACGAGGACGAGGTCGGCCACGTCAACACCACCATCACCCTGAAGTGAGTCGGGGCGGCCGGCGCCGCACGCGCCGGCCGTCCAACCAGAACGACAAGAAGAGGACTCGGCATGCATATCGGCTTTCTCGGACTCGGCAACATGGGAGCGCCCATGGCCCGCAACCTGCTCAAGGCCGGCCACCGGCTGAGCGTCTTCGATCCGGTGCCGGCGGCGGTCGCCGCCCTGGTCGAGGCCGGCGCCCACGCCGTCGACTCGGCGGGCGCGGTGGCCACGGCGGACGTCGAGGTCATCGTCACCATGCTGCCGGCCGCTGCGCAGGTGAAGGCGGTCTACCTAGGCGACGACGGCCTGCTCGCCCACGCCCGCCCCCGCGTGCTGCTGATCGACTGCTCGACCATCGACCCGCACAGCGCCCGCGAGGTGGCCGCCGCCGCCGAGGCGCAGGGCAACCCGATGCTCGACGCGCCGGTGTCCGGCGGCACTGGCGGCGCCGCGGCCGGCACCCTGACCTTCATGGTCGGCGGCAGCGATGCCGACTTCGCCCGCGCCCGACCGCTGCTCGCGGCGATGGGCAAGAACATCGTCCACTGCGGCGGCCACGGCAACGGCCAGGCCGCCAAGGTGGCCAACAACCTGCTGCTGGGCATCTCGATGATCGGCGTCGCCGAAGCGATGAACCTCGGCGTGGCCCTGGGCGTCGATCCCCAGGTGCTGGCCGGCGTCATCAACACCTCCAGCGGCCGCTGCTGGAGTTCCGACACCTACAACCCTTTCCCCGGGGTGATGGACAACGTGCCGGCCGCGCGCGGCTACAGCGGCGGCTTCGGCTGCGACCTGATGCTCAAGGACCTCGGCCTGGCCAGCGAGGCCGCCCGGCAGGCACGCCAGCCGGTGATCCTCGGCGCCCTCGCCCAGCAGCTCTACCAGACCTTCAGCGCCCAGGGCCATGGCGGCCTGGACTTCTCGGCGATCATCAACCTCTACCGCAAGGAACCCCAGGCATGAGCGCAGCCCCCGTCCTGGCCGAAGTGCGCAACCGCATCGGCCACCTCACCCTCAACCGCCCGCAGGGCCTCAACGCCCTCAACCTGGACATGGTCCGCCTGCTGCAGCGCCAGCTGTCGGCCTGGGCCGACGACGGGCAGATCCTCGCCGTGGTGCTGCGCGGTGCCGGCGAAAAGGCCTTCTGCGCCGGCGGCGACATCCGCGCCCTGTACGACAGCTACCAGGCCGGCGACGACCAGTGGCAGCGCTTCTTCGAGGAGGAATACGCCCTCGACCAGTACATCCACGCCTATCCCAAGCCCTTCCTCGCCCTGGTCGACGGCTTCGTACTCGGCGGCGGCATGGGCCTGATGCAGGGCGCCGCGCTGCGGGTGATCACCGAACGCACGCGCATGGGCATGCCGGAAACCGCCATCGGCTACTTCCCCGACGTCGGCTCCAGCCACTTCCTGTCGCGCCTGCCCGGCGAGCTGGGCACCTACCTGGGCGTCACCGGCAACCAGATCCGCGCCGCCGACGCGCTCTACGCGGGCCTGGCCGACTGGTGCCTGCCCAGCGAACAGCTCGCCGAGTTCGACCGCTGCCTGGACAACCTGAGCTGGAACACCCCGGCGCGCGAAACCCTGCGCACCCTGCTCGCCACCCTCGCCTCGCGTACCCTGCCCGGTGCCGAACTCCAGGCGCTGCACCCGGCCATCGAACAGCACTTCGCCCAGGACAGCATCGCGGCGATCCGCGCCTCGCTGCAGGGCGAAACCCGCGAGGCCTTCCGCGCCTGGGCCGAGGACACCCTCAAGGTTCTCGACAGCCGCTCGCCGCTGGCCCTGTGCGTGACCCTCGAACTGCTGCGCCGGGGCCGCCAGCTGTCGCTGGCCGAGTGTTTCGCCCAGGAACTGCACCTGGACCGCCAGTGGTTCGCCGCCGGCGACTTCATCGAAGGCGTGCGCGCGCTGATCGTCGACAAGGACAAGAACCCGCGCTGGAACCCACCGCACCTGGAGGCCGTCGACCCCGCCCAGGTACAGCGCCTGTTCGCCCGCGCCAGCCGCTGAAGCGCCCGCAGCCACCGGACAAGAACAAGAGAGAACGGCCATGAACGACCTCGAATTCACCGAAGAACAACGGATGATCCGCGACATGGCGCACGACTTCGCCCAGCGCGAGATCGCTCCGCGCGCCGCCGCCTGGGAAAAGGCCGGCTGGATCGACGACGCCCTGATCGCCCAAATGGGCGAACTGGGCCTGCTCGGCATGGTGGTGCCCGAGGAATGGGGCGGCAGCTACATCGACTACGTGGCCTACGCCCTGGCGGTGGAGGAAGTCTCCGCCGGCGACGGCGCCCTGGGCGCGCTGATGAGCGTGCACAACTCGGTGGGCTGCGGCCCGCTGCTCAACTACGGCACCCAGGCACAGAAGGAAGCCTGGCTGCCCGTGCTGGCCGGCGGCCGGGCCATCGGCTGCTTCTGCCTGACCGAACCGCAGGCCGGCTCCGAGGCCCACAACCTGCGCACCCGCGCCGAGCTCAAGGACGGCCACTGGGTGCTCAACGGCGCCAAGCAGTTCGTCACCAACGGCAAGCGTGCCAAGCTGGCCATCGTCTTCGCCGTCACCGACCCGGAACTGGGCAAAAAGGGCCTGTCGGCCTTCCTGGTGCCCACCGACACCCCCGGCTTCGTGGTCGAGCGCGCCGAACACAAGATGGGCCTGCGCGCCTCCGACACCTGCGCCATCGCCCTCGACGACTGCCGCATCCCGCAGGAGAACCTGCTCGGCGAACGCGGCAAGGGCCTGGCCATCGCCCTTTCCAACCTGGAGGGGGGGCGCATCGGCATCGCCGCCCAGGCCCTCGGCATCGCCCGCGCCGCCTTCGACGCCGCCCTGCGCTACGCCCGCGAACGCGTGCAGTTCGGCAAGCCGATCATCGAGCACCAGAGCATCGCCAACCTGCTGGCCGACATGCACACCCGCCTCAACGCCGCGCGCCTGCTCACCCTGCACGCCGCCCGCCTGAAAAGCGCCGGCCTGCCCTGCCTGTCCGAAGCCTCGCAGGCCAAGCTGTTCGCCTCGGAAATGGCCGAACAGGTCTGCTCCAGCGCCATCCAGATCCACGGCGGCTACGGCTACCTGGAGGATTACCCGGTAGAGCGCTACTACCGCGATGCGCGGATCACGCAGATCTACGAGGGCACCAGCGAGATTCAGCGGATGTTGATTGCAAGGGAGTTAGGCAATTACGGGGTTTGATGACAGTTTGAGACTTGGTGCGGACAACCTAGGCAGCCAGCGCTGCCCAGGTTGTTTTTTGTCTGGATGACGCGTTAACCTCGCCGCATTGCAAAAATGCCGTACGCAAAGGGACTTCTCATCATGGCGCATAACCTGCTCTCAGCTTTAGCCACAGTCAAAATCCCACATTATAAATTCTGACAAATATCTCACCCACCATTCTCATCCAATATACTACCGATTAATACAATCCTCAGCAAAACCGGATCACAAGGAAGAAACATGCCAAAATCTGAAATATTCGAGCTCCACCTAAAAAGATCAGACAAAGACAATGACATCTTCAGCCCTGAATATCAAAATGAGCTGAATGAGTTTTCCAAAGGCGCACACGCAAGTAGCCAGCGCAGCTTTGCCATGGACTGCGCAGCAGGCAGCGGCGGCCTAATTGGTGAATTCGTCTTCAACAACGCAGAAGCATTAATTGCCGCACTTGCATATGTCGCAAGCACATGGATAACCGCCAAAAATGGAAGAAGAGTCCGCATAAAAACTAAAGAAATTGAAATAGAGGCAAGTTCAACCGAAGAGATCAATGAGGTACTGGATAAAATAAAAAATCTTCAGGAAAACACCCAAACCCCAACAAATAACCAACAACCAAAGAAAACAATAGACCCGAGCATCCAATCCAGCTCACCCAAAAATCCAAAAATCACCCGCCAGCAGAAAAATCAGACACAACGATGAAATTCGAAAACCTAATTCACCTCAAACCATAACAAATATCACCTATTACTGAGCTCCCCACAAAATGCACCGCACCCGCCGCCTTGCAATTATCATCGCCTGCTATCTGCTCTCCGCATACGGCATTCTCTGCTCGCTGATGCTGGCGGGAATGGCCGGCGCCGGCTCGCCGGGCGCGGGCATGGTCGGTCTGCTGATCGTGTTGGCTTGGCTGTGCCACCTCGTCATGAGCATCGGCTGGGTGCTCGATCGGCCCGCCCGCCGATGGCTGCCGATCTGCGGCAGCGTGGCCGGCTCGGTGGCGTTGCTGGCGTGGCCTGTCGCGAACCCGGCGCTTGAGCGTTTTTCGATCTCCGACGCCCTCGGCGCCGCGGTCATGGGCGGCGGCTTCGTCCTGCCCTGCTTGCTGCTTGCCCTCCATCTCGTCCGCTTCCACCTGACGGCCCACCGCCCGGCCGGCGCCTGAAACCGGACGGGGCAACGCCCCAGCCCGACAGTCCCGCAGGATGCGCCACGCGCACCGGGAAACCGCGCCGACTCATGCCATCCCTGGCACTGGCTGCAAACACCGGCACAGCCCGCGTCCGCATCACGAAACCTTCACAACCCGCGCCCTATACTCGCCCCATCTAGTCTCCTTGGCCCCGCCCCGTGCGGGGTTTTCTTTTTCTGCCATTCCCGTTTCCCACCCCCGATACGCCGCCCCTACGTCCGGCCGGCCGCCTCAGTCGTGCCCGGCCTGCCCCTGCGGGTGGGTGCCGGGCACGTGGTTGTGCGGGTGTCCGTCGCCGCGGCGATCCTCGGCCAGCGGCTGCGACAGTTCGCGCAGGATGCCGCAGGCGTCCGCCGCGCCGGGGACGGTGCAGCGCTGGCGCAGGTTCAGCAGGTGCGCTTCGAGCTGGCGCAGCTCGCGGATGCGCGAGCAGACGTGTTCGATGTGGCGGTCGAGCAGCCGGTTGACGTCGGCGCACGGCTCGTGCGGAGCGTCCTTGAGGCGCAGCAGGGCGCGGATTTCCTCGTGGGTCATGTCCAGCAGCCGGCAGTGGCGGATGAAGGTCAGGCGTTCGAGGTGTTCGCCGCCGTAGATCCGGTAGTTGCCTTCGCTGCGCGCCGGCGCGGGGAGCAGGCCTTCGCGCTCGTAGTAGCGGATGGTTTCCACCGCGGTTCCGGTATTTCTCGCCAGTTCGCCGATCTTCATCGCCCTCTCCTCCGCCCCTCGATGGGCGCCCATCGCCGCCAGCATAGTCGCTTGACTCTGTAGCCACTACAGGCTGTTTACTCCCGGTACGCCATCCGAACAGGGAGAAGGCCATGGCCTCCTGCAAGACCGACAATTGCGGCTGCTCGTCCGCCGCGCTCGCCCCGCCGGCCGGCATCCGCGTGGCGCGCTACCGCATCGACAACATGGATTGCCCCACCGAGGAACGGCTTATCCGTAGCCGCCTGGAAGGCTTCCCCGGTATCGCCACGCTGGACTTCGACCTGCTCGGGCGCACCCTGAGCATCGGCCACCGTCTCGACTCGCTGGCTGGCGTCGAGGCGCAACTCGCCGCCCTCGACATGCATGCCGTGCGTGTGGACAGCCGCCACACGCGGCTGGCCATCGCCGGCATGGACTGCCCGACCGAGGAACGGCTGATCCGCGAGCGTCTGGGCAGCCTGCCGGGCGTCGACAGCCTGGAGTTCGACCTGCTGAACCGCCAGTTGCGCATCGACCACGACCCGGCCGCGCTGGAGGCGATACTCGCCGCGCTGGCCGCCCTCGATCTGCCGGGGCGGGTGCTGGACGAGGCGGCGCCGGCCAATGCCGCCGGGGACGCCGCGCCGCGCCGGCCCTGGTGGCCGCTGGCGCTGTCCGGGGTCTGCGCGACCCTCGCCGAGGTCATGCACTGGGTCAACGGCGGCAACCACTGGCTGGTGATGCTGCTGGCCCTGCTGGCCATCGGCGTCGGCGGGCTGTCCACCTACCGCAAGGGCTGGATCGCCCTGCGCAACCGCAACCTGAACATCAACGCGCTGATGTCGATTGCCGTCACCGGGGCCATGCTGATCGGCCAGTGGCCGGAGGCGGCGATGGTGATGTTCCTGTTCGCCCTCGCCGAGGTCATCGAGGCCCGCTCGCTGGAGCGTGCCCGCCACGCGATTCGCGGCCTGCTGGCGCTGGCCCCGGACACCGCCACCGTGCGGCAGGCCGATGGCGGCTGGCGGAGCATGCCGGCCAGCGCGGTGCAGGTCGGCGCGCAGGTGCGCCTGCGGCCGGGCGAGCGCATCGCGCTGGACGGCGTGGTCAGCGCCGGACGCTCGGCGGTGAACCAGGCGCCGATCACCGGCGAGAGCCTGCCGGTGGACAAGGCCCCCGGCGACAGCCTGTTCGCCGGCAGCATCAACGGCACCGGCGCGCTGGAGTACCGGGTCAGCGCCGAGGCCAGCCATTCGACCCTGGCGCGGATCATCCAGGCGGTGGAGTCCGCCCAGGGACGCCGCGCGCCGACCCAGCGCTTCGTCGACCGCTTCGCGCAGGTCTACACCCCGGCGGTGTTCCTGGTCGCCCTGCTGACCGCGCTGATCCCGCCGCTGCTGCTCGCCGGGGACTGGCTGGAGTGGGTCTACCGGGCGCTGGTGCTGCTGGTGATCGCCTGCCCCTGCGCGCTGGTGATCTCCACCCCGGTGACGGTGGTCAGCGGCCTGGCCGCCGCCGCGCGCATGGGCATCCTGATCAAGGGCGGCGTGTACCTGGAGGAAGGTCGCCGGCTGGCCACCCTGGCGCTGGACAAGACCGGCACCCTGACCCATGGCCGACCGGTGCAGACCGACTTCCAGGCCCTCGACGGCGAGGCGGCGCAGGTGCAGCGGGTGGCCGCCAGTCTGGCCGCGCACTCCGACCATCCGGTGTCGCGCGCCATCGCCCGCGCCGCGCAGGAGGCCGGGCTGCAGATGCTCGCGGTGAGCGGGCTGGAGGCGATTCCGGGGCACGGGGTGCGCGGCACGGTCGACGGCCAGTCCTGCCATCTGGGCAATCACCGGCTGATCGAGCGTCTGGGGCTGTGCTCGCCGGCCATCGAGGCACGCCTGGAGGCGCTGGAGCGGCAGGGCAAATCGGTGGTGCTACTGGCCGGCCCGCAGGGCGTGCGCGGCCTCTTCGCGGTGGCCGACACCCTGCGCGACAGCAGCCGCGCGGCGGTCGCCGAGCTGCACGCGCTGGGGGTGAAGACCCTGATGCTCAGCGGCGACAACCGCCACACCGCCGAGGCCATCGCCCGCGACGTCGGCATCGACGAGAGCTGCAGCGAACTGCTGCCGGAGGAGAAGCTGGCGCGCATCGAACGCCTGCTGGCGGACAGTCCGCCCGGCAGCGTCGGCATGGTCGGCGACGGCATCAACGACGCCCCGGCGCTGGCTCGCGCCAGTATCGGTTTCGCGATGGGCGCGGCGGGCACCGACACCGCCATCGAAACCGCCGATGTCGCGCTGATGGACGACGATCTGCGCAAGATTCCCGCCTTCATCCGCCTCTCGCGCGCCACCGCGCGCGTCCTGCGGCAGAACATCGCCCTGGCCCTGGCGATCAAGGCGGTGTTCCTGGCGCTGACCTTCAGCGGCGATGCGACCCTGTGGATGGCGGTGTTCGCCGACATGGGCGCCAGCCTGCTGGTGGTGGCGAACGGCCTGCGCCTGCTGCGTCAGGCGCCATAGCCGGCGGGGGCCGCGGCGCGCGGGGACGGCGTTGCCGCGGCGCGCCCGGGCTTACTCCAGCTCTTCGTCGTCGCGGATCAGCACGCACAGACGACCCTGGTCGTCCTCGTGCCAGTCGTGGACGTAGTACATCGCCACCCCGCCCTCGGCGAGCATGACCGCCACGTAGTCGCCCACGTCGGGGGTGAAGAAGCCGCGCGCGGCAGGCTCGGCCTCGCACTCGATGAAGGCGTGGAAGAACAGCGCCGGGTCGTCCTCGTCGAAGTAGGCGGCGCAGGCCTCGGCATCCCACTCGGCCGGCGGCTGGAAGGCGCCGCGGAAGAGGATGCGCGCATCGCCCAGGTCTTCCTCCTCGGCGTCCGGGTCGTCCTCGTCGGCGCGGTACAGGGTGCAGTCCAGCGCCTGCGGATTGCCGAGGATTTCCCGCCGCGCCGCCAGGCGCTGCAACGGATCGAGGCCGTCGGCCTCGCACATCTGTACCCACACCTTGTCCATGCTGCGCTCCCGAATATGGCTCTGCGAATCGGCGCCGGGCACCAGCCTGGCAGCGTGGCGCGACGCCACGGTGACAGCCGCCCCGGATCGAGGCGGCGGATCATAGCAAGGCTGCCGGCGCGACACCCGTTACATCGCGTGGCGCAGGCGCTCGACCAGCTGGGCGTGCAGCTCGGGGTCGCCGCAGGCGATCACCGCACCGCCGTGCTGGGCGGTGCTGCCGTCCCAGGCGGTCATCACCCCGCCGGCGCCCTCGACGATGGGCATCAGCGCCTGCACGTCGTAGGGCTGCAGGCTGGCCTCGACGATGGCGTCGACGAAGCCCGAGGCGAGCATGCAGTAGGCGTAGCAGTCGCCGCCGAAGCGCAGCAGCTGGGCATCGGCCGCCACCGCCTCGAAGGCGGCGCGGCGCGCAGCGCTGTCGAACATGTCAGGGGTGGTGCACATCAGTCGCGCGCTGGACAGGCTCTTGCAGGCGCGGGTGCGCAGCGGCGTGCCGTTGCGCCAGGCGCCTGCCGGGCTGCCGGTGTAGCGCTCGCCGGTGAACGGCTGGTTCATCACCCCGAGCACCGGGCGCTCGCCGTCGTTGAGGGCGATCAGCGTGCCCCACAGCGGCAGGCCGGTGATGAAGGCGCGGGTGCCGTCGATGGGGTCGAGCACCCAGGTCAGCGGGCTGCTTCCGGTCACCGCGTCTTCCTCCTCGCCGAGGATGCCGTGCTCGGGGTAGCGGGCCAGGATCAGCTCGCGCATGGCGCGCTCGGCGGCCTTGTCGGCGACGGTCACCGGGTCGAACAGCCGGCCGCCCTTGTCGTCCACCGCCAGTTCGGCGCGGAAATAGGGGGCGATGGCGGCGGCGGCGGCATCCGCCAGTTGCTCGGCGAAGGCCTGGTATTCGGCAAGTTGCGCAGCGCTGAGGGACATCGAAGGCTCCAGGGTACGAACGGGAAAGGCGCGGATCATAGCAAGGGCCGACACATCCTTCAGCCGGCCGGCGGCGCGCCGCGCAGGCCGCGCTCCAGCGCATCGGCCAGCGCCACCGGCACGCCGAGCCGCACCAGGTTCCAGTAGTGGCCCTCCAGGGTGCGGTTGACCAGCAGGGTGGTCGGCGAGGGCTGCAGGCTGCCGAGCATGCCCAGCACCTCGGGCGACAGGTCGAGCAACTGGCGATGCAGACGCGTGGCGGCGAAATCCCAGGGCTGGCCGGGCTGCAGCACGGGGTGCAGCAGCGCCTGCAGGCGCCGGTACAGCGGCCACGGCGGCGCCGAGGCCGGCTGGCGCGTGCCCAAAGCCTGGAAGGCGCGCTCCAGACGCTCGACGCTGCCGGCCTGCAGGGCGCGGTAGGCGTCGACGTAGGCCTGCAGCACGTCCGGCGCCAGGCGCTGCACGCAGCCGAAGTCGTAGACCACTAGCTCGCCGGCCTCGGTGTAGGCGAAGTTGCCGGCGTGCGGGTCGGCATGCAGCAGGCCCAGCTCGAAGGCCTGGGCGACCAGCCAGTCGACCAGGGTCTGCGCCACCCGCTGGCGCACCGCGACGCTGGCCCGGTCGATGCCCGAGAGCGGCAGGCCGGCCACTTCGTCGAGCGCCAGCACGCCGGGCCGGCACAGCGCCTCGCAGGGCTCGGGCAGGCGCAGCCCCGGCCAGGCGGCGAAGTGCCGGCGGTAGACCTTTAGCCGCTCCAGCTCCAGGGCATAGTCCAGCTCCGCCTCGATGCTGCGCGCCAGCTCGCGGTAGACGCCATCGAGCTGCCCGGCCGGCGCGCACAACAGGCGCCCGAGCGGCAGCAGGCGGCGCAGTTGGGCCAGGTCGGCGCGGCAGATCTCGGCCATGCCCGGATACTGCACCTTGAGCATCAGCGGCCGGCCGTCGCGGGCCACGGCGCGATGCACCTGACCGAGCGAGGCGGCCGCGCAGGGCTGGGGCTCGATGTGGCGGAAATGACGCTGCAGATCGCCGTCGTAGAGACGGCACAGGTGGGCTTCCAACTCGGCGAAAGGCAGCGCCGGCACCTGGTTCTGCAGCCGCGTCAACGCCTGCACGATCGGCTCGGGCAGCAGATCCTGCCACTGCGCGGCCATCTGTCCGAGCTTGAGCACCGGCCCCTTCATCTCGCCGAGCACCTCGCCGAGCAGCGCGCCCACCGGCTGCCAGTCGATCCCCTCGCGACCGCGCAGCAGGCGCTGGCCGACAGTGCCGCCGGCAATCCGCGCGGCGGTGCCGGTGAGCGTCAGGAAGCGCCCGAGGGCGGAGCGTGAAGGCGGAGTGGACATCGCAAAGACCTCGCAGGAACCTGCCCCGATCCTCGGCGAGCCCGGCGGCGCGGGCAAGCCTGCATGCGACCACAGCGACGCCGCGCCGGACTGGCGGCACGCCGGGCAACCCGGCAAGATCGACCCAGCGGCGCTCCCCGGCGCCGACCGTCCACGGAGCGCGCCATGCAAGCCGTCTACATCGACACCGAATTCACCCAGCTCAGCGCGGAGCGCCGGCTGATCTCCCTCGGCCTGGTCGCCGCCGGCGGCGCCGAGTTCTACGTCGAACTCAGCGACACCTGGGAGGAAGCCGACTGCTCGGACTTCGTGCGTGAGATCGTCCTGCCGCAACTGCAACCGCAGCGCCACGGCCTGCCGGCGGCCGAAGCCGCTCGGGCGGCGCATGCCTTTCTCACCGGGCTGGGCGAGATCGAGATCGTCGGCGATGCCCTGGCCTGGGACTGGCCGCTGCTGGTCGAGCTGCTGGCGCCTCTGGGCCTGCCCGATAACGTGTGCGGCCACCGCCAGGTCGATGACCCGCTCGCGGTGCTGCCCAGCGCGGCCATCCCCCATCACGCCCTCTACGACGCCCGGCTGCTCTGCGCCCTGTGCGAAGGCCGGGCGCTGCCCGGCGAGTGAACGGGTCGCCCCTTGCGGCAGGCGCCAGAACGCCCTGCGGGCCGAGAATGGACGCAGCGACGGGGAGGAAAACGGAATTTGCCGGGGCAGAAATGGAGGCGGCCCCGCCAGCCACGCCCCGGAACACAATGTCACCACTATGGCTGCTCCCTTCCGGGCCTGACCAGGTTTACGGCTGATTGTTGCGGGTAGGCTTGGAGACCGCGCCATTACTGGCTTCCAGCGGTTTCTGTCCATCACACGACTATTGACTGGTGGCTGCATTCTACAGCGAGCGATTCAGCCTGTAGCAGCCCTTGGATCACCTGTTCGGATCACTTTTGGATCACTTTTGGATCACCTAGCCACACCCAGAGCGGCTATTTTTTGAGCAAATTTATGAGACCCCATATACGCAGGGGCTTACCTGTCGTTCCCCCGGTACCCTACCCAGGCTCGCCGTCTTAGAAGGAGCCTCCCCAAGCTGCTGCATCTTCCTGTGGCTGGCAGGGGCAGGGTTGAGGTCGCTGTGCCGTTCAAGTCTTAGGCATCATTCCAGCGCTCAATGTTTCCTTCCCAGCCCTCCATTTCCTCCTCGCTCATCGCGGATTCACCGTCGTGGTCGGAGCACTCGTCTTCGGAGTTCAGCTCGCTGAGGGCATACGCCGCCTCGCCCCTGCAGTAGCGGCAAAATCCGTACTCACCGCTGCTTGCCACGCAAGCGAAGTGAATGAAGTCTCCCGTGTCGTACCCCCCGGCCCTAATGGGGATCAGCGGCTCTCTGTCTTCACCTTGACCGCAAATGACGCACTGGTTTTCGTTTGACATTGCTTTCTCCTAGCTGGATTTGAGTAGAGGAAGACCACTCAAAGTAGGCTGAAAGATTGATGAGAGCCAGTGGATCAGATTGTGTACCTTTTGATCCATCCTGAAGCCTTCCTCAAGCCAACGAAGGAATGCGGCCTCCAAGTAGCTCAGATCTGTTGACTTCCACTGATCCACGACCTAGCATCCTGAGCCAACCATTAGATCCACCTCTGCGCTCAGGGAGCAACCAGCCATGACCGCCACCATCGCCTACGTCCGAGTCAGCACCGACGACCAGACCACCGAGGCCCAGCGTCACACCATCAGCCAACGCTTCAACGTCAATGAGTGGTTCTCCGATGAGGCCACCAGTGGCGCTACGAAGGCGCTGCAGAGGGATGGGTTCAAGGCGCTACATGCCTATGCCCGCAAGGGAGATACCGTCGTGGTGGCTGCGATAGACCGTCTGGGCAGGGATACCATCGACGTTCTGGAGACGGTGGAGGCACTGAAGGCCAAGGGAGTGACAGTGGTCTCGATCCGTGAAGGCTTCGATCTCTCCAGCCCAGTGGGTAAGGCCATGCTGACCATGCTCGCTGCAATGGCAGAGCTGGAGCGATCCAACATCAAGGCGCGTCAGATGGCTGGAATAGAGAAGGCCAGGGCGCAGGGGAAGAAGCTGGGTGCCCCGAAGGTGATCGACGATGGGGCTGTGGCTGCCTGGAGGAAGGAGAACAGCGCCAGCATTGCCGATACCGCCCAGCACTGGAGGATCTCCACGGCTGCAGTGAAGAGGGCTTGCCGGGCCTTCAGGGTCGAGGCTTGAGCCTGTGCTGTGGTGAAGCCCTGTGGTGGGGTGTGCTTACTTTTTCCGCCCCAAGATCCACCGTAAGCCACCCCGGAAGCCTCACCAGCAGAGCCACTTTCTCAACACCGAAGGTCTGCCCCGGTGGTTGCACCCGGCTGTGAGCCTCTGGTCTCGACAAGAATCGTGCCAATCTTGAGGGGGTCGATTAGGACGCACTACTGAGGGAGAAACGTCTCAACCGTGCAGAATCGTCTCATCGGCATCCTTGGTGCTCGGTGGGCCTTCTGAAGCTGGCGCTCATGTTCGACAAGAATCGTGCCAACTTCAGGGTGGTCGATTAGGTTGCACTACTGAGGGAGAAACGTCCCTAACTGGGAAAGGCTCATCGCATCAGCATCCACGCTGGGCAGTGACCGAGTACCCGTGACTACTTTGAGCTTCAGGCGTGTAGAACCGATAAACGCACCCATCAGTGGGTGGCAGTTCAACGGAAGGGAACCTGACGAAGCTGGCTTGGGGGTGATGGCACCAAGTCGAGGCTGGCTACCTGCGTAGATGCAGGGTGTAGTCGCGGATGGCGAAGCCACTATAAGTTTCTCTTGTAGTGCTTTCACCATTCATCATCACCATCAATATTAATCCGGCAATACAATAGGGCATAATCAGCGTTTTTCACCATGACCAGCGACGCACGAAGCCTCAGCCCCTTGGAACAGCGCGAAAAACGCGCTATCGCCCTACGCATGCGCGAGCAGGGGTATACCTACAGAGCCATCGGCGAAGCCGTTGGCGTTCATCTGCGCACGGTGGCGCATTGGGTCGCGATCGCGGAGCACCAGGGCAAAGAGGCCGCGATCGAAGGTGGCCAGCGCGGATCGCTGCCGGGGGAGCGACGCAGCCTGTCCTCCGAGCAGGAGTCACTGATTCGCACCCTGTTGCTCGACACCATGCCGGATCAGTTGAAGCTGGACTTCGCGCTCTGGACGCGTGATGCGGTGCGCGCCCTGATCGCCCTGCACTGCGGCTTTCAGATGCCTATCCGGACAGTCGGTGAATACCTCAAGCGTTGGGGCTATACCCCACAACGCCCGTTGAAGCGCGCCTACCAGCAGAAGCCCGAGGCGATAAAGCGCTGGCTGGAAACCGAGTATCCGAAGATCGAGCAGCGCGCCAAGGCCGAGGGCGGCGAGATCCACTGGGGCGATGAAACCGGCCTGCGCAGCGACAGTCATGCAGGGCGCAGCTACGCCCCGGCAGGGCGGACGCCCGTACGCGAAGTCAGCGGAAGCCGCTTTGCCACGAACATGATTTCGACGGTGACCAACCGGGGCAAGCTGCGCTTCATGCTGTACCGGGAAACCATGACAGCGGTCGTGCTGATCCGCTTCCTGGGGCGACTGATCCGGGATACCAGCGGGCGCAAGGTCTTCCTGGTCTTGGACAACCTGCGCGTGCACCACAGCAAGAAGGTCAAAGCCTGGCTGGAGGGGCGGCGCGAACGGATTGAGGTGTTCTTTCTGCCCGCCTACGCCCCCGAGCTCAACCCGGACGAATACCTGAATGGCGATCTCAAGCATCAGGTGCGCAGCGGGCCAAGTTTGAAAAGTCGGGATGCGTTGGAAGGCCGAGTCCGCTCGGTCATGCGGCGCCTTCAATCAAAGCCCGAGCGGATTCGTTCCTACTTCCGACATCCCAAAATCGCGTATGCAGCATGATTTGGGGTATTGGGTTGCCGGATTAATATCACCTATGAAGTTGATGACTATGAGTGATGACATCAAGTGATCTTGTGGAGCAACTGAAAGTCAAGCCTAAGGTGGAGCCACAAGTGCTACTTGATGACTACACCTTCATTGGTTCTGACCACGATGGTGATGATGATATTGATCAGTCCCCAGTGACGATCTTCGATCTCCGACACAACTGACCGAGAGCCTCTCTGCTCTTCCCAGCTTCCTCCTCGGTCATGTGTCAGGTCATGTGTCGGGAATGATGGTCAGGTGTCAGTGGTGATGATGGTGGTATGTCAGATGCCATATCCACCACCCATTCCTCCACCTCAGCCCCACCTCAAGTCCAACTTCAAGTAACACCTCGCAGCTTCCCTTGCTGCTTCAACTCAAACCCAGCCCGTTTTGTCCAGCCGTTCGAGCCGTCCATGTTTCCCCTTGGTGTGGGGAGCTGGTGGTGTGGACGGAAGGGACTCTGACGGCTGCACAAAAAGGAATCACACCATGAAGATCAAGCGTACTGGCAAGTCCTTCAACTACACTCCGGCTGACTGCCCGAAGCATGTGATGCTGACTCTCGGATTCACTGAAGAACAGACCGAGAGGATGATCCGGGTGCGCCGGATACTTCCCTTTGTCGAGAGCAGAACAGAGCCGTGTATTGATGCCCGGAAGCTCTGGGAAAAAATAGGCAGACCCGAAGCCCGTTTCGACAAATGGGTCTCTCGCGGCGCAGCAAGAATAATGGACGAATTCGGGCATTATTCGGAGGTGGTAAAGAAGAGCACACCATCATCGCGAAAGCCCCGCACCGACTACATTCTCAGCCGTAACTGCGCAGCGCATTTGGCCATGAGCACTCAAACCCCAGAAGGGCGCGAGGTTCGGCACTACTTCCTCGACATGGAAGAGCTGGCCCTCAAGCTCATCCGCTACACCCCTCTCCGTGGCTCCATGATCACCACCATCGACAACCAGGTGGCCAAACAGGCATTCGTGGTTGCAGGTAACAAGGCCAAGGCTGGTGAGCTACCGAAGAATCTGGTCAAGAGCGAAGCCTTCAATACCCAGAAGACCCTCATGTCGCTGGTATGCAGGGTGATGACTGGTCTCTCTGCTGGTGAATGGAGGGCCAAGGTAGGGAAAGGCATCCGTGATGTACTCTGCCCAGAAGACCTCAATCAGTACGCCCGAGCTTACGACCTTGCCTCAATGCTGCAAACGGCAGGGAAGTCTCTCGGTGAGATCGAGGAGACGCTCAAAGCCAACTTCGGCAACAGCATCCAGGTCGATGACTACCTCACCGAGCAGCACCCGGAGGTAGCCTGAACATGCGACTGATCGAAGCCTTCTTCATCGTTGCACTGCCCATCTGGCTCTCCATGCCGCTGATCTACTTCCTGCTCCTCCAGCTCAACCCAGGCATGAAGCTCACCACAGCACAGAACAAGGCATCTTGCGGAGGCAACTGCAAGCCATGCTGACCAGAGCTGACAAGCAGATCTCACCGGAAGTACGCAAGCATCAGAAACTCAAGGCGATCAAGGAGAAGCCCAAGGTGGCAACTCCAACCAACCCCGATAGACGCACCCTCGCTGAACACATGGCTGAAGTGGAGCGTCAATGGAAGGCAACCACACGGATGAACCTTCCGGTGCTTCGTTTGGTGAAGACCACGAACGAATAGCTGTACCTCTTCTCTTTCCTCTCTTTCTCTCTCCCGTGGCAACCCCCGGTCATCCCTTCGTCTGCACCTCGCAGAAGATCGCTCTGCGGTCTGGATGGCTGGGGGTATTTTTTCGTGAAAGCCTCTCTCCCCGGAAGACATCTTGTTCATGTCATGACCCGCTCTCCACTGCTACTGATTCGATCAGTCCCGTGGGCTAACTGCGAGCCTCTCTGATTAGGACGCACTCATGGATGACGCCCCCGGTTCCGACTGGGGGTGTCCTCCGATGCCCACGACAACTGTGAGAAGACCGCACATGAACCTGCAGTACATCCGTCGCCTGTCCCCGCAGTGCGACTTGATTCTGAACCACCTGGAGAAGGGCCACTCGATCACCCAGCGATCCGCCCTGATGGACTTCGGCGTGATGGCTCTGCCGCGCCGCATCAAGGATCTCAAGGAGATGGGCTACCCGATCCGCTCCGTGATGGAGACCAACAACCTGACCGGCCAACGCTACGCCCGCTACTCCCTGGAGAAGGAGACCCTGCAGTGATCCAGCTCAACAAGATCTTGAAGTCGTTCTCCAAGACCATCGACCAGCTCGAACGACTGATCGCCACCAACAACATCGAGGTTGACCACAACACCCAACAGATCGACCACCTGCAAGGCAAGAACCTGATGCTGCTGGCTGAAGCCCAGGCAGCCAAGGAGACCGCCGAGAAGTTGAAAGCTCTGGTAGGCCAGTGACCCAGACCTGACCCGACGAATCGACGGGTTAGGTATCCAGCACAAGACCTGGGTGGCCAAATCGGCCAGTCAGCTACCCCGAATCCCCAGGCCCGCACAACGCGGGCTTTTTCATGCCTAGAGGAAAGAGACCATGACCAACCAAGTGACCAACTTCAAGTTCGAGGGCAGCGCCGAGATCCGTGTGGTGAGCATCGACGGCAACCCGTGGTTCGTTGCGAAGGATGTGTGCAAGGCCATCGGCTACAACGTCAAGGAAAGTGGCGATGTGAACACATCCCAGGCGCTGAAACCGCTTGCTTCGGACGAGGTTATCACTAGTCAGATTAGTGATAACCGTGGAAAACCTCCGAAGCTGATCTCCGAGTCCGGCCTCTACAAGCTCATCATGCGCTCGAACAAACCGGAAGCCCGCCGCTTCCAAGACTGGGTGACCCGCGAAGTACTCCCGGCCATCCGCAAGGACGGTGCCTACATCATGGGCGAGGAGAAGGTGGCGACCGGCGAGCTGGATGAAGACGCCTTCATTGCCAAGGCGATGGAGATCATGCAGCGCAAGATCGAACGCCTGAAGGAAGAGAAGGCCAAGCTGGCTGTGGAGAACCAAGAGCTGACCCACGAACGCGACGGTCTGTCCTCCGTGGTCGGCTCGAAGATGCACACCCTTGGCCGCTTTGCTCGCACCCTCCCGCAGATCAACAGCCTCGCCATCAAGTCCGACCTGCAGCGCCTCGGCTACCTGTACAGGAAAGGTGGCACCTACCGGATCTACCGCCAGTACGAGCACCTGTTCGTCGAGAAGTTCAACGATCAGTACGGCTCCATCGACATCTTCGTGACCGAGAAGGGCAAGACCCTGATCGCCTCTCTGGCTGACCAGAAGAAGCTGACCATGAAGAAGGCGTATGCAGCATGAGCGAGTGGGTACAGACCCAGACCTGACCGGCTGAATTGACCAGTCAGCTACCCCGAATCCCCAGGCCCGCACAACGCGGGCTTTTTCATGCCTAGAGGAAAGAGACCGTGACCAACGCAATCATCACCCGCGAGTACAACGGCAACGTCTTCACCTTCCGCGAGGACGGCTACTTCAACATGACCGACGCTGCGAAGAAGTTCGGCAAGCGCCTGGATAACTTCATGGTTTCCCCGGAGACCAAGGACTACGTCGAAGCCCTTTCTCAAACCCTGGATTCCAGGGATTGCCAAGTAGTACAGGCGTTCCGTGGGGGCCGCACCCCTGGCACCTGGGGCCATCCCAAGCTCGCCGTCTTCTTCGCCCGCTGGCTGGACGTGAAGTTCGCTGTGTTCTGCGACATGGTGATCGACGACATCCTCAACAAGAAGGCCGAGCTGACCATCACCCAGCCCGCCGAGTCGATGGCCATGAAGGTTCCTCAGTCCTTCCCCGAAGCCCTGCGTCTGGCTGCCGAACTGGCAGAGCAGAACGAGAAGCTCGCCTCCGAGAACAAGGTGATGCACGACGAGCTGAACCTGCTGACCGTCGATGAGTACCGGGCACTGACCCACCGCTACTTCAACCACGGCTACAAGGTGAAGCTGGGTCAGGCAGCCACCCGAGTCCTCCGCTCCGAAGGTCGTGAACCTGACCAGCAGGAGCGCACTGTCCACGTCTTAACAGCCTCGCCGTCACCCCTGACCGGCAGCGCCTCGGCAGGATATATTTGACGCGCGCAGCCCCAAGCTCGTGGGCTACAGATTGCTCATGGCGTACAGCATCCAGCCGACTACGAAAGAGTTGCTCTGCTGGACACTGAGGAGAAAGGTACGCATATCTGGGTGGCGAGGCTGCGTCTCGTCATATCAGGTGAGAAGGAACTGAAATATGCTGGACAAGACCCTGATCAATGGCTTCCGCTTCCTTGAGGAACTCCGCAAGCTCGACCCAGAGATGCAGCTCCAGACTGCACAGACGTTCATGTGCGTTGCCCTTCGTCCGGGCATCACGATGAAGGAGATAGGAGACAAGCTGGGACTTTCCCAGTCCTCTTGCTCCAGAAACGTAGCGGCGCTCTCGAAGGTGCATCGCCTGAACAAACCAGGGCACAACCTTGTGGTGGCGGTCGAAGACCCAATGGAACGCCGCCGCAAGGTGGTAAACCTCACCCCAGATGGCGAGCGTATGGCCCGTAACATCAAGGCTCTACTCGAAGGCAACGACTTCTAAGCGAGGAGTGGTGCAAGACAGGCCTCGAACCTGGACAAAGCAGGTATTGCATCCGGAGCGGGAGGCCGAAGCCATCGCCGCGCTCGACCCTCTCCGCTCACTGCAACCACCCAACAGCATCGAAGTCCACTGCCTCCACCACCGGGGCCAGTACCTCGGGCCTGAAGTCCTTACCGTAGCGACTGAAGGTGATGCCACCCGTCTGGTGCCCCAGCAGCCCACCTACCAGCGCCTCACTGAGACCCTTCTGCTTCAGGTGATCGGCAATGGTGTGACGGAAGCTGTGGAAGTCCTTCTGCCCTTCCCCATCCCTGAAGCCCAACTGCTCACGAACACGGGCGAACCACTTCGACGGAGCAGCCGCGTAGCCATGCTTCTTGTGGCAGGTCAGTTCAGGGAAGACCCGCTGGTGCCCTGCCGCCCGCTGCTTCTGGATGAACTCGATGAAGCCCAGCGCCTTGAGCTTGGAATGGATCGGCACCAGCCGCTCGGAAGATGCAGTCTTGAGCTTCTGATCGGGTCGTGATGCTCGGATGTGGAGGCAGTCCACACCGTTGATGGTCACCACATCGTCGAGGTAGAGCTGACACAGCTCATTGAGCCTTGCTCCGGTATACAGCCCCAGCAGGGGTAGCCAGTACTGATTCGGCTTCTTGGTGCTGGCCGAGGCGTATACCTCCTTCGAGAACAACCGGCGCAGATCCTCCTCGGTGAAGACACTGCGCTCCTCGCTGACCTTGCCCCGCTGCCTCACCCTCAGCCCATCGAAGGGATTGCGCTCGCAGTAGCCCTCACGGATGGCGTAGGAGAAGAAGGTAGTCAGGTTCTTCACATAGTTGTTGAACGTAGTAAGGCTGATCGTGCTGGTTGCCGTCTTGATGATCTCCTCCAAGGACTGGCCTTCGGGGAGCTGATAGAGACGCGGAGGCAGCTTGAGTGCTGTCTCGCGGAACTTCCGGGCATCCTGGCGGGTGATCAGGTCAATGGGCATGTCACCGATGATCCGCACCAGCAGGGCAGCAACGGATCGCTTGTCGTCGATGGTCTTGGTCGAGACGCCTTCCTGCTCCTGCTGCCCCAAGCACTCCTCGACCACCTTGGAGAAGCGAGGAGACGTACTGGGCGAGTCTGGCACCAACCCCATGCCTTGACCTGAAGAAGCTCTTGTAGAGGCTCTGCGGAGCTTCTGAGAGCCTTCTGCCTCTCTGCCCTGCCCCACCTCGCCATTCGCTCCGGGCTGCCCCTGTGGGGGCACTCCAGAAGCCACCATCTCGACCAACTGCTGCTGACGGAGCCATGAGGCCCAACTGGCGACTCGCTTGCCTCCAGCCTCCCATGCACCACGCAAGGCATCAAGACAGGGACGAACACCCTGGAAGGCTTGGGTGTAGAGGCGCTGAACCTGCAGGAGCAACTCACGGCCACGGATCAAGGCTTCGCGCTTGCAGCGGGTCTGCAGGGAGCGACGAATCTCGGCACAGGGGAACAACGGACGAAGGACTTCTGGCACCACGATCCTGAAATAGAAGACCGAGTGTCGGGACAACCAGAGGTAGGAGGGAACGGCTGGCACGGTGGATCACCCTTTGGATCACTCGCGTGTCTCAGGGCAAAAAACCGTTGAAAATCAAGGACTTACAGAAATGGAGGCGGCCCCGCCAGCCACACCCCGGCACACAATATCACCGCTATGGCTGCTCCCTTCCGGGCCTGACCAGGTTTACGGCTGATTGTTGCGGGGGGACCGACGGGGCCACCATAACGCGCCTGCCAGAACAGCAGACGGGCGCCATTGTAGCGGCTCGCACGCAAGTTACAACCGCTGAGGGGAAAAAAGCCGCCAGCCGCCCAGGGCTGCCCGCCGGCAAGCGGCGGTATGGTGCCGGGCTTGCCGTCGCCAAAAAACTGTCAAAAAAGCCCGAGCACCGCTTCTGCGAATATTTCTCGCTGCCCGCCACGAAACCGCTCACAAAAGCCAGGCTCTGGATTATCATCGCCGGGCCGCGGCGCGCCTGAGTCCGCAACGCCACCGACTGTTATCAAATTCTTGACGCCAGGCGTCGCGGCATGCGCCCTTCCGGCCCGCTTTTACTCTCAGGGAATGCTCACGTCATGCAGGACACCCGGAAAACGACGCTGCGCCGCTGGATGTGGCGCGCCTTCGTGCAAAGCTCGCTGATTCCGCTGATCCTGGTGGAAACCGTGCTGATCGCCGCCTACCTGCTAACCAACAGCTCGATCCGCGAGGCGCAGATCGACCACCTGCGCCAGACCGCCCTCACCGACCTGCAGAGCGCCGCCCAGCAGGAAGGCCGGCTGATCAACGAGCGCCTGCGCGCCATCAGCCGCACCACCCGCCTGTACGGCGAGCAGATCCGCGAGGTGCTGCTGCGCGAGGACTACCAGGTCGACGAGGCCGAACGCCGCCGCCACGCCCACACCGAGGACGGTGTGCTCTACACCCGCAGCAACGACGGCCGCGCCGCTTCCTTCTATGCCAACAGCACCCCTCGCGAGCGCCAGGACATGGAGCGCGTGCTGCGCCTGGCCCAGCTCGACCCGTTGATGAAGAGCATCCAGGCCAGCGACAAGCTGATCGCCTCCCTCTACTTCAACACCTGGGACAGCTACAACCGCATCTACCCCTGGTTCTTCACCCCCGACCAGTACCCCCACGACATGGTCATCCCCGACTACAACTTCTATTACCTGGCAGATGCGCGGCACAACCCACAGCGCAAGGTGGTGTGGACCGAAATCTACGTCGACCCCGCCGGCCAGGGCTGGATGATGTCGGCGCTGGCGCCGGTCTATCGCGGCGACTTCCTCGAAGGCGTCGCCGGCCTCGACGTTACCGTCGACACCATCCTCGACGAGATCGCCACCCTGCAGGTGCCCTGGAACGGCTACGCCATCCTGGTCAGCGAGGAGCTGAACATCATGGCCCTGCCGCCGGCCGGCGAGCGCGACTTCAACCTCAGCGAGCTGACCAGCCACTCCTACGACGAGGCGATCCGCAAGGAAATCTTCAAGCCCGCCGACTTCAACCTCGCCAAACGCGAGGACACCCAGGCGCTGGCCGGCGCCATCGGCCAGCGCGCCTCCGGCCTGCAGACCCTGAGCCTGGGCGGCAAGAGCCAGCTCGCCGCCTGGACCACCATCGGCGAAACCGGCTGGAAGCTGGTCACCCTGGTCGACGAGGCCGAGGTGTTCCGCCAGACCAACGCCCTGGCCGCCCGCTACCAGCAGATCGGCTACCTGCTGATCGCCGGCCTGGTGCTGTTCTACGTGCTGTTCTTCGCCGGCATGTGGCTGCGCGCCCGCCAGCTCAGCGCCCAGCTGCAGGGGCCGATCGACCACCTGTCGGCGATGATGGGCGAGATCGGTCGCGGCAACTGGCACCCGCCGCGCCAGCCCTGCGAGATCGGCGAGCTGGACGGCGCCGCCGCCGCCGCCGCGGCGATGGGCGCCCAGCTCGAATGCAGCGAAACCACCCGCCAGCAGGCCCAGGACCAGCTCGATCTGGTCCTCGACTCCACCACCGAGAGCCTCTGGACCCTCGACCTGCGCCGGCAGCGGCTGCACATCGAGGGCCGCTTCCCGCAGCGCTTCGGCCTGGACGGCAACGACCTGGCGCTGGACGCATTCCTCGCCCGCGTCCACCCCGACGACCGCGAGGCGGTGATCGCCTGCCACGAGCAGCCGGCCGCGAGCAGCGACAACTACAGCATCGAGTACCGCTTCAGCGACGCCCATGGCATCTACCACTGGCTGCTCAGCCGCGCCCGCCTGCTCGACGCCGATCCGGTCAGCGGCCGGCCGCTGCGCCTGGCCGGCACCCACGTCGACATCGACGCCCTCAAGGCCACCCAGGAGGCGCTCAGCCGCGCCAGCCAGCAGGCCCAGGCCGCCAACGTCGCCAAGACCCGCTTCCTGTCGAGCATGAGCCACGAGCTGCGCACCCCGCTCAACGCCGTGCAGGGCTTCGCCCAGCTGATCCAGCTGGAGCTGCAGGAGCGCCCCGAGGAGCACAGCCTGCGCCAGTACGCCGGCGAGATCGACAACGCCAGCAGCCACCTCGGCCTGCTGGTGGACGACATCCTCGACCTGGCGCGCATCGAGGCGGACAAGGCCAGCGTCCATCTGGAGACCGTCGACGCCCGGCAGATCATGGCCGAGTGCCTGGAACTGATCCGCCCGCAGGCCCGCGAGCAGCACCTGCAGCTGGAGGCCCAGCTGCCGCCGGGCAGCCTGCTGGTGCGCGCCGAGGCGCGGCGCCTGCGGCAGATCCTGCTCAACCTGCTGAGCAACGCGGTCAAGTACAACCGCCCCCACGGCCGGGTAACGCTGGGCTACCGGATCGACGGCGAGCGCCTGCGCCTGAGCGTCGAGGACAGCGGCTACGGCATCGACCCCGAGCGCCAGGACCAGCTGTTCAAGCCCTTCCAGCGCCTCGGCCACGAGAACAGCGCGATCAAGGGCAGCGGCATCGGCCTGGTGCTGAGCCGCGAGCTGGCCGAGCTGATGCACGGGCGGATCGGCTTCGTCAGCACCCCGGGCAGCGGCAGCACCTTCTGGATCGAGCTGCCGTTCAGCGCCGAACTGCAGGCCAGCGTGCGCAGCGCCGCCGCGCCCGGCCGCGAGCGCCTGCCGCGGGTGCTCTACGTCGAGGACAACCGCGCCAGCCAGCTGCTGGTGGAGAAGGCGCTGGGCGACATCGCCCGGGTCGAGGTGCTGGACAACGGCCTGGAGGCGCTGCACTGGCTCAACGAGCACCCGCCGCAGCTGCTGCTGCTCGACCTCGACCTGCCCGGCCTGCAGGGCGACGCCCTGCTGCGTCGCCTGCGCGACAACCCGCAGACCCGCGAGCTGCCGGTGATCATCATCAGCGCCGCGGCGATGCCCGAGGACATCGCCAACATCAGCGCCCTGGGCATCGCCGGCTACCTGACCAAGCCGCTGAAGATCCAGACCCTGCGCGAGGCCGTGCTGCAGCTGTGCGGACGCGCGCGGCAGGCGTCCTGAGCCGCGCGGGCGCCTGTCGGCGATACCCGCACAGCGGATACACTATCGCCATGCATTCCCCGGCGTTCCCATAGGTATCCCCCGTGCCCGGCAAAATCCTGATCACCGGCGGTGCCGGCTTCATCGGTTCGGCGCTGATCCGTCAGCTGATCCACGGCAGCGACCGCGAGATCGCCAATCTCGACAAGCTGACCTACGCGGCCAACCCCGCGGCGCTGGCCTGCGTGGCGGACTCGCCGCGCTACCGCCTGCATGCAGTGGACGTCTGCGACGGCAGCGCATTGGCACGGATCTTCGCCGATTTCCGCCCGGACGCGGTGATCCACCTGGCCGCCGAGTCCCACGTGGACCGCTCCATCGACGCCCCGGCGCCGTTCGTCCAGACCAACCTGGTCGGCACCTTCACCCTGCTCGAAGCGGCCCGCCGCTACCGCGATGGCCTGCCGGCCGCCGCCGCCGATGCCTTCCGCTTCCTGCAGGTGTCCACCGACGAGGTCTACGGCGACCTGGGCGACGGCATGGCGGCGTTCCGCGAAACCACGCCCTATGCCCCCAGCTCGCCCTACTCCGCCTCCAAGGCCGGCGCCGACCACCTGGTCCGCGCCTGGCAGCGCACCTACGGGCTACCGGTACTGGTCAGCCACTGCTCCAACAACTACGGCCCCTGGCAGGTGCGCGAGAAGCTGATCCCGCTGATGATCGACCGCGCCCTGCGCGGCCAGCCGCTGCCGGTCTACGGCGACGGCGCGCAGGTGCGCGACTGGCTGTATGTGGACGACCACGTCCGCGCGCTGCTGGCGATCCTCGAGCGCGGCCGGCCGGGCGAGAGCTACAACGTCGGCGCCCATGCCGAGCGGCGCAACCTCGACGTGGTCGGGCAGCTCTGCGACCTGCTCGACGAGCTCAAGCCGCGCCCGCACGGCTCCTACCGCCAGCAGATCGCCTTCGTCGCGGACCGTCCCGGCCACGACCGCCGCTACGCCATCGACGCCGGCAAGATTGCCGCCGAGCTGGGCTGGCGACCGCTGGAGAGTTTCGCCTCGGGCCTGCGCAAGACCGTGCAGTGGTATCTGGAGCAGCCGCGATGAAGGGCATCGTTCTCGCCGGCGGCAGCGGCTCGCGGCTCTATCCGCTGACCTGCGCGGTGTCCAAGCAGCTGCTGCCGGTCTACGACAAGCCGATGATCTACTACCCGCTGTCGGTGCTGATGCTGGCCGGAATCCGCGACATCCTGATCATCTCCACCCCCGACGACCTGCCAGGCTTTCGCAAGCTGCTCGGCGACGGCGCGGCCTTCGGCATCCGCCTGAGCTATGCCGAGCAACCGGCGCCGGAGGGCGTGGCCCAGGCCCTGCTGATCGGCGAATCCTTCGTCGGCGACGACAACGTCTGCCTGATCCTCGGCGACAACATCTTCTACGGCTACGGCTTCAGCGCCATGCTCCACGAGGCGGCCGGCCGCCAGCACGGCGCCACCGTATTCGGCTACCCGGTCGCCGACCCGCAGCGCTTCGGGGTGGTCGAGTTCGATGCCGACGGGCGCGCGCTGTCCATCGAGGAAAAGCCGCAACGGCCGAAATCCGCCCACGCGGTGACCGGCCTGTACTTCTACGACCGCGACGCGGCGCGCATCGCCCGGCAGGTCAGGCCCTCGTCGCGCGGCGAACTGGAAATCACCGACGTCAACAACGCCTACCTGCAGCGCGGCGACCTGCAGGTCAGCCTGCTCGGTCGCGGCTTCGCCTGGCTGGATACCGGCACCCACGACTCGCTGATGGAGGCCAGCCACTTCGTACAGACCATCGAGGCCCGCCAGGGCCTGAAGATCGCCTGCCTGGAGGAGGTCGCCTGGCGCCAGGGCTGGCTGTCGGATACGCAGCTGCAGCAGCGCGCCCGGGCGCTGGCCCACACCGGCTACGGCCAGTACCTGCTGCGCCTGCTGGCCCAGGAGCCACGGCGATGAAGGTGACCGCCACCGAGTTGCCGGGGGTGCTGATCGTCGAGCCACGGGTGTTCGGCGACGCTCGCGGCTTCTTCCTGGAAACCTTCCAGGTCGAGCGCTATCGTGCCGCCGGCATCGACCTGCCGTTCGTCCAGGACAACCACTCGCGCTCGACACGCGGCGTGCTGCGCGGCCTGCATTTCCAGCGCCGGCGCCCGCAGGGCAAGCTGGTCAGCGTCAGTCGCGGGGCGATCTACGATGTGGCGGCCGACATCGACCCAGCCTCGCCCACTTTCGGGCGCTGCGTCGGCGTCGAGCTGAGCGACGCGAACCACCGCCAGCTATGGATACCGCCGGGCTACGCCCATGGTTTCTGCGTGCTCAGTGCGGTGGCCGATACCCACTACAAATGCACCGATTTCTACTGCCCCGACGACGAAGGCGGGGTGATCTGGAACGACCCGCAGCTCGACATTCCCTGGCCGCTGGGTCAGCCGCTGCTGTCGGACAAGGACCGCGCCCTGCCGAGCCTGGCCGGACTGCTGCAGGCACACGGTCGATGAACCGCACCAATGCGGCCGCGCCGCTGCGCGTGCTGGTCACCGGCGCTCACGGCCAGCTGGGCCGCGAGCTGCTGCGCCATGCGCCGGCAGACTGGACGGTCGTCGGGCTGGGGGCCGCGCAGCTGGATATCCGCGATGCTGCGCAGGTCGCCGCGCAGGTGGAAAGGGTGCGTCCGCAACTGATCGTCAACGCCGCCGCCTACACCGCGGTGGATCGCGCCGAGACGGAGCCGGCGCGGGCCTGGGCGGTCAATCGCGACGGCGCCGCGCACCTGGCGCAGGCGGCGCAGCAGCGGGGCATCGCGCTGTTCCAGCTGTCCAGCGACTACGTCTTCGCCGGCGACCTGCGCCGCCCCTACCGCGAGGAGGACGCCTGCCGACCGCTCGGCGTCTACGGCGCCAGCAAGCTCGGCGGCGAACGGGCGGTGCGCGCAGGCTGCAGCCGCCATCTGATCCTGCGCAGCAGCTGGGTGTTCGGCGCCCACGGCCACAACTTCGTCAAGACCATGCTGCGCCTGGCGGGCACGCATCCGGAACTGGCGGTGGTCGCCGACCAGCTGGGCTGCCCGACGCCGGCGGCCTACCTGGCCCAGGTACTCTGGCAACTGGCGCAGCGCTATCGCCAACAGGGCGACCTCGCCTGGGGCACCTACCACTGCGCCGGCGCGCCGCCCTGCAGCTGGCACGCCTTCGCGTTGGAGATCTTCCGTCAGGCCGAGGCGCTGGCGCTGCTCGCGCGGACGCCGCAGGTGCGCGCCATCGGCAGCACCGACTACCCCGGCGCCGCGCAACGGCCGGCGTATTCGGTACTGGACTGCGGCAAGCTGCGCGCCACTTTCGGCATCGCCCCGGCCGACTGGCGGACGGCGCTGGCGGGGGTGCTGGGCGAGCTGGCCGCCGGCTAGTCGCCCGAGCCCAGCCCCCAGCGCTGGCGCAGCCACTCCAGGTCTTCGGGACGGGTGATCTTCAGGTTGTCGGCGCGACCCTCGACCAGTCGCGGAGCCTGGCCGGCCCACTCCAGGGCGGAAGCCTCGTCGGTGATCGCCACCCGCGATACCCGGGCGTCGGCCAGGCTGCGGTGTAGCGCGCCGAGGCGGAACATCTGCGGGGTATAGGCCTGCCAGATCACGCTGCGGTCGACCGTCTCGCGCACCCGGCCATCCTTGCCGACCCGCTTGAGGGTGTCGCGCGCCGGCACCGCCAGCAGGCCGCCGACCGGGTCCTCGGCCAGTTCGCCGAGCAGCAGGTCGAGATCCTCGCGGCTCAGGTTGGGCCGCGCCGCGTCGTGCACCAGCACCCAGTCGTGCTCGTCGGCACCGAGCTCCAGCAGATGCAACAGGCCGTTGAGCACCGAGTCGGCGCGCTCGCAGCCGCCGGCGACACGGGCGATGCGCGGATCGCCGGCGCAGGCCAGCCCCGGCCACCAGGGATCGTCCTCGGCCAGGCAGACCACCAGCCCCTTGAGGGTCGGGTGGCCGAGGAAGCAGCCAAGGGTGTGCTCCAGCACCGTGCGCTCGCCGAGGCGCAGGTACTGCTTGGGACGGTCGGCGCGCATCCGCGCGCCGACGCCGGCCGCAGGAATCACGGCCCAGAATTCGGGGAGGGGAATCAGGTTCATTTGCTCAGCAGATACAGGGTTTCGCCGTCTTTGACCATGCCCAGCTCATGGCGGGCACGCTCCTCGACCGTCTCCATGCCACGCTTGAGCTCGGCCACCTCGGCATCGAGGATGCGGTTGCGTTCGAGCAGGGCTTCGTTCTCGCGCTTCTGGTCGGCGATTTGCTGGCGCAGTTCAGCGTTATGGGTGAGGCCGCCGTCGCCTTCCCACAGACGGTATTGCAGGCCGCCCAGCACCAGCAGCAGCACGACGAACAGCAGATGGGCCTTTTGCATGCGGATCAGCCCTCGATGGTGCGGTGAAGGCGGCGCGGGCCGCGCGCCGCCCTGTCGCCATGCCCGCCGCAGCGGACATGGCGAGGGTCACGGACAGCTTAGCCGCGGAACTCGGCACGGCCCTTGTACGGAGCCTTGGCACCCAGTTGCTCCTCGATGCGCAGCAGCTGGTTGTACTTGGACACGCGATCGGAACGGCACAGCGAACCGGTCTTGATCTGGCCGGCAGCGGTACCCACGGCCAGGTCGGCGATGGTGCTGTCCTCGGTTTCGCCGGAGCGATGCGAGATCACCGCGGTGAAGCCGGCGGCCTTGGCCATCTGGATGGCTTCCAGGGTCTCGGTCAGCGAGCCGATCTGGTTGAACTTGATCAGGATCGAGTTGCCGATCGACTCCTCGATACCGCGCTTGAGGATCTTGGTGTTGGTGACGAACAGGTCGTCGCCGACCAGCTGCACCTTCTCGCCGATCTTGTCGGTCAGCACCTTCCAGCCGGCCCAGTCGGACTCGTCCATGCCGTCTTCGATGGAGATGATCGGGTAGCGCTGGGTCAGGCCGGCCAGGTAGTCGGCGAAACCTTCGGCGCTGAACACCTTGCCTTCGCCTTCCAGATCGTACTGGCCGTCCTTGAAGAACTCGGAGGAGGCGCAGTCCAGGGCCAGGGTGACGTCTTCGCCCAGCGTGTAGCCGGCGTTGGCCACGGCTTCGGCGATGGCGGCCAGGGCGTCCTCGTTGGAAGCCAGGTTCGGCGCGAAGCCGCCCTCGTCACCGACGGCGGTGTTCAGGCCACGGGCCTTCAGCACGGCCTTGAGGTGATGGAAGATCTCGGCGCCCATGCGCAGGGCGTCGGCGAAGGTCTTGGCGCCGACCGGCTGGACCATGAACTCCTGGATGTCGACGTTGTTGTCGGCGTGCTCGCCGCCGTTGATGATGTTCATCATCGGCACCGGCATGGAGTAGACGCCCGGGGTGCCGTTCAGATCGGCGATGTGCGCGTACAGCGGCACGCCCTTGGCGGCGGCGGCAGCCTTGGCGGCGGCCAGGGACACGGCGAGGATGGCGTTGGCGCCCAGCACGGCCTTGTTCTCGGTGCCGTCCAGTTCGATCATCGCCCGGTCCAGGGCCCTCTGGTCGGCCGGATCCTTGCCCAGCAGCAGCTCGCGGATCGGGCCGTTGACGTTGGCCACGGCCTTCAGCACACCCTTGCCCAGGTAGCGGCTCTTGTCGCCATCGCGCAGCTCCAGCGCTTCGCGCGAGCCGGTGGAAGCACCGGACGGCGCGCAGGCGCTGCCGATGATGCCGTTGTCGAGGATCACATCGGCTTCTACGGTGGGGTTGCCACGGGAGTCGAGAACCTCACGGCCCTTGATGTCGACGATTTTTGCCATTGCGGGTAGCACTCCAGAGAGTTGACGAACACGATCGCGGATGCAGTGGCCTGGCCAGTGCCGCACGACCGGGGAGAAAACGGGATCGGGCGCCCCGCTCGGGCGCCCGACACTTTACCGCGGTGGACGGCCCTCAGGCCGTTTCGAGCGGCGGGAAGCTCTTGACCAGCTCGTCCAGCGCCTTGAGCTGGGCGAGGAACGGCTCCAGCTTGTCCAGGCGCAGGGCACAGGGACCGTCGCACTTGGCGTTGTCCGGGTCCGGGTGGGCTTCGAGGAACAGCCCTGCAAGCCCCTGGCTCAGTCCGGCTCGTGCCAGCTCGGTGACCTGGGCACGGCGCCCGCCGGCCGAATCGGCGCGACCGCCCGGCATCTGCAGGGCATGGGTCACGTCGAAGAACACCGGGTAGTCGAACTGCTTCATGATGCCGAAGCCGAGCATGTCGACCACCAGGTTGTTGTAGCCGAACGAGGAGCCGCGCTCGCAAAGGATCAACCGGTCGTTGCCCGCCTCCTCGCACTTCCTGAGGATGTGCTTCATCTCCTGCGGGGCGAGGAACTGGGCCTTCTTGATGTTGATCGCCGCGCCGGTCTTGGCCATCGCCACCACCAGGTCGGTCTGCCGCGACAGGAAGGCCGGCAGCTGGATGATGTCGCAGACCTCGGCCACCGGCGCCGCCTGGTAGGGCTCGTGGACGTCGGTGATCAGCGGCACGCCGAAGGTCTTCTTCACTTCCTCGAAGATCTTCAGCCCCTCGTCCAGGCCCGGGCCGCGGAACGAGGCGATCGACGAGCGGTTGGCCTTGTCGAAGCTGGCCTTGAACACGTAGGGAATGCCGAGCCTCTCGGTGACCCGCACGTATTCCTCGCAGACCTTCAGCGCCAGATCGCGCGACTCCAGCACGTTCATGCCGCCGAACAGCACGAACGGCAGGTCGTTGCCGATCTGGATGTCGCCGACGCGGATGATCTTCTGCGCCATGGCTCAGCCCTTCTGGTTCAGTGCGTGCTGCTGGAGGGCAGCCTTGACGAAACCGCTGAACAGCGGATGGCCGTCGCGCGGGGTGGAGGTGAACTCCGGGTGGAACTGGCAGGCGACGAACCACGGATGCTCCGGCGCCTCGACCACCTCGACCAGCGCGCCGTCGCCGGAGCGGCCGCTGACCCGCAGACCGGCTTCCTGCAGCTGCGGCAGCAGGTTGTTGTTGACCTCGTAGCGGTGCCGATGGCGCTCGACGATCACGTCCTTGCCGTAGCAGGCATGGACCTGCGAACCGGCCTCCAGCTGGCACTCCTGGGCGCCCAGGCGCATGGTGCCACCCAGGTCGGAGCCTTCGCTGCGCTGCTCGACGGCACCGGTGGCGTCCTGCCACTCGGTGATCAGGCCGACCACCGGATGGCCGCTGGCGTGATCGAACTCGGTGGAGTTGGCGTCCTTCCAGCCCAGCACGTTGCGGGCGTACTCGATCACCGCGACCTGCATGCCCAAGCAGATGCCCAGGTAGGGAATCTTGTTCTCGCGGGCGTACTGCACGGTCTGGATCTTGCCTTCCACGCCGCGCAGACCGAAGCCGCCGGGCACCAGGATGGCGTCGACGCCGGCCAGCAGGCCGGTGCCCTGGTTCTCGATGTCCTCGGAGTCGATATAACGCAGGTTGACCTTGGTGCGGCTCTGGATGCCGGCATGGCCCATCGCCTCGATCAGCGACTTGTAGGCGTCCAGCAGCTCCATGTACTTGCCGACCATGGCGATGGTCACTTCGTGCTCGGGGTTGAGCTTGGCATCGACCACGCGGTCCCATTCGGACAGGTCGGCCGGGCCGCACTCCAGGCCGAAGCGCTCGACGACGATGTCGTCCAGGCCCTGGGCGTGCAGCACGGAGGGGATCTTGTAGATGGTATCCACATCTTCCAGGCTGATCACCGCACGTTCTTCGACGTTGGTGAACAGGGCGATCTTGCGCCGCGACGACAGGTCGACCGGGTGGTCGGAGCGGCAGATCAGAACGTCAGGCTGCAGGCCGATGGAACGCAGCTCCTTGACCGAATGCTGGGTCGGCTTGGTCTTGGTCTCGCCGGCGGTGGCGATGTAGGGCACCAGGGTCAAGTGCATCAGCATCGCGCGCTTGGCGCCGATTTCCACGCGCAGTTGGCGGATCGCTTCGAGGAACGGCTGCGATTCGATGTCGCCGACGGTGCCGCCGATCTCCACCAGGGCCACGTCGGCATCGCCGGCGCCCTTGATGATCCGGCGCTTGATCTCGTCGGTGATATGCGGAATCACCTGCACGGTGGCGCCCAGGTAGTCGCCGCGGCGCTCCTTGCGCAGCACGTCCATGTAGATGCGGCCGCTGGTGAAGTTGTTGTTCTGGGTCATGGTGGTGCGGATGAACCGCTCGTAGTGGCCCAGGTCGAGGTCGGTTTCCGCGCCGTCGTGGGTGACGAACACTTCACCATGCTGGAACGGACTCATGGTCCCCGGATCGACGTTGATGTAGGGGTCGAGTTTCAGCATGGTGACCTTCAGCCCCCGCGCCTCCAGGATTGCCGCCAAGGAAGCCGAGGCGATGCCTTTCCCCAATGAAGAAACAACACCACCCGTGACGAAGATGTAGCGCGTCATGAAAAACCCTAGAAGTTTGCGTTGAGGCGGCTGGCCGCCGGGGAATGCGAAGGGAGGCGCAAAGCCTCTTGAAGACGGGAGAATAGTTTACGCGAAAGGCATTATCAGCTCAAACCCGGACCACCGGTCGGCGGCTGCCAGCGCAGGCCGGGCGCGCCCTCCCCGCTCGTCCGCAGCTGCGGCAGGTTGGCCACCGCCAGCAGCCGGTCGCCGCACTTGAGCAGCGGCAGGCGCTCGCGCACGAAGGGCGGCACGCCGCATTCCTGCAGCAGGCGCTTGAGATCGCGATGGCCGCGCCCCGGCAGGTCGAGCACCTCGCCGCCGCGGCGGTACTCCACCCGCAGCGCGCCGTTCGGCAGGGCACCTTCGAGCCACACACGCCCGTTGCCGGGCAGCGCCAGCGGCTCCTGCGGCGCAAGCCAGGGTTCGCCAGCCGGCGGTGGCGCGGCGAGCCAGGCGCCGCTCAGCCACCAGAGACGCCCGCCATGGCGGCGCAACTCGCCGCCGCTCAGCCGCCAGCAGGGCGTGGCATCGACGGCGGCATCGCGCAGATCCACCCAGCCGGTCCAGTGCTCGCGCTCGGGCGGCAGGCTCAGCGGGCGCAGCCACTCGCGCAGCGCATTGCGCTGGCGCGCCTCGGACAATGCCTGCAGCGGCGCCAGCGCCAGCGATGGCAAGGGCAGCCAGGCATGTGGCGCGGGCGTGCGGGCCGCGGCCAGATCCAGGGCAGCCAGCTCGCCGAGCAGTTGGTCGGCTTCGGCCAGTTGCTCGGCATCGCGGGCCAGCACTGCGCCGGCCGCCGGCCAGTGCCGCTCCAGACGCGGCAGGATCTCGCGACGCAGGAAGTTGCGCGCCAGGGAGACATCGGCGTTGCTCGGGTCCTCGATCCAGGACAGTCCCGCCGTCCGCGCCCAGGCCTCCAGCTCGGCGCGCCTCACCTCCAGCAGCGGGCGCAGCAGGTGCCCGGCCGCCAGCGGCCGACTGGCCGGCATCGCCGCCAGCCCGCGCACCCCGGCACCGCGCAACAGACGCAGCAACAGCGTCTCGGCCTGGTCGTCGCGGTGCTGGGCGACGAGCAGCACCTCGCCGGCCTTCAGGACAGCGGCGAACGCCCCGTAACGCGCCTCGCGCGCCGCCCGCTCGACGCTGGCGCCCTCGCCCACCCGCACGTGCCGCACCTCGAGCGGCACGCCCAGCGCCGCACAGCGGGCACGGCAGTGCGCCACCCAGGCGTCGGCGTCGGCCTGCAGACCGTGATGGACATGCACGGCGGACAGTGGCGGCAGGTCGTGGTTAGCGCGCAAACGGACGAGCAGGTGGAGCAGCACGCTGGAATCGAGGCCGCCGGAGAAGGCGACAACCCAGCCCGACGCCTGGCGCCAGGGTTCGAGCAGGGACAGGAGACGGGATTCGAGGGACATGGAGCGCAGCTCCAGCAGGGATGAATGCCGCCGGCAGGCAAGCCGGCGCGGCAAAGAGCGGACGCCCCTTCCGGGCAACCGGCGCCGCCCGGAACGGCGAGCGGCGCGCCACAGGGTGAAGGGTCGCCGCGCGAGCCCTGCACCCTGCGCAGTCGCGCGTCAGGCCACGCCGTAGCTCATCAGGCGCTCGTAACGGCGCGCCAGCAGAGCCTTGGTGTCGAGCTTGCCCAGCTCGTCCAACTGCTTGTTCAGCGACTGGCGCACCGACTCGGCCACCGCCGCGTGGTCGCTGTGGGCGCCGCCCAGCGGCTCGGGGATGATCTGGTCGACGATGCCCAGGTCCTTCAGGCGCTCGGCGGTCACGCCCATGGCCTCGGCCGCTTCCGGGGCCTTGTCGGCGGTACGCCAGAGGATCGAGGCGCAGCCTTCCGGGGAGATCACCGAGTAGGTGGAGTACTGTAGCATGTTCAGCTGGTCGCAGACGCCGATGGCCAGCGCGCCGCCCGAACCGCCCTCGCCGATCACCGTGGCGATGATCGGGGTCTTCAGGCGTGCCATGACCCGCAGGTTCCAGGCGATGGCCTCGCTCTGGCCGCGCTCCTCGGCATCGATGCCCGGGTAGGCGCCGGGGGTGTCGATGAAGGTGAGGATCGGCAGCTTGAAACGCTCGGCCATTTCCATCAGGCGGCAGGCCTTGCGGTAGCCCTCGGGGCGCGGCATGCCGAAGTTGCGCCGGACCTTCTCGCGCACTTCGCGACCTTTCTGGTGGCCGATGACCATCACCGGACGGTCGTCCAGACGGGCGACGCCACCGACGATGGCGGCATCGTCGGCGAAGTGGCGGTCGCCGTGCAGCTCATCGAACTCGGTGAAGATGTGCTGGATGTAGTCCAGGGTGTAGGGACGGCGCGGATGACGGGCCAGGCGCGCAATCTGCCAGCTGGTCAGGTTGCTGAAGATGCTCTGGGTCAGCGTCAGCGTCTTGTCCTGCAGACGGGCAATCTCTTCGCTGATGTTCAGCTCGTTGTCATTGCCCACCATGCGCAGGCCATCGATCTTGGCTTGCAGGTCGGCGATCGGCTGTTCGAAATCCAGATAATTCGGGTTCATGCAGGCATCCGTGGTGAGCAGGTTACTGTTCGGCTCGAAAACTGGCGCCCGACTTTACGGGATCGGGCGCGGCCGGTCGAGTGCGGCAGGAGCGAGGCCCCGGCCTTAGCGGTATTGCAGGAAGACGTTGTCGCGTCCGAACTGGTCACGCAAAGTCTGAATCAGGCTGTCGGTGGGGTCGATTCGCCATTGGTCGCCGAACTGCAGCAACGCGCGGGCGTTCTCGCCGCGGTAGTCGAGGGTCAGCGGGCAGGCACCCCGATGGCGACCGCACAGCTCCGCCAGCCAGCCCAGGCGATCACCCCCCAGCTGCTCGCCGGCGACTTTCAGGCGCAGGCTTTCGGCCAGCCCGGTGCGCGCCTCCTCCAGACTCATCACCCTTTTCGCGCGCAGGCGCAGGCCGCCGGAGAAGTCGTCGAGGCTCACCTCGCCCTCCACCACCACCAGCGCGTCGGTCTGCAGCAGGGACTGGGCGGCGGCGAAGGCCTCGGCGAACAACGAGGCCTCGATGCGCCCGGAACGGTCGTCGAGGGTGACGAAACCCATCTTGTCGCCGCGCTTGTTCTTCATCACCCGCAGGTTGACGATCAGGCCGGCTACCGTCTGCGTCTCGCGCGCCGGGCGCAGGTCGTTGATCCGCTGGCGGGCGAAGCGGCGCACCTCGCCCTCGTACTCGTCGATCGGGTGGCCAGTCAGGTACAGGCCGAGGGTTTCCTTCTCGCCGCGCAGGCGCTCCTTGAGGGTCAGCTCGCGGACCTTGCGGTAGTTGGCATAGACGTCCGCCTCGGGCTCGGCGAACACCCCGCCGAACAGGTCCATGTGCCCGCTGTCGGCGCTGCGCGCGGTCTGCTCGGCGGCCTGCACCGCCTCCTCCATGGCCGCCATCAGCACCGCGCGATTGAGGTCGAGGCTGGCCTGGTAGGCCTTGGGCTCGTCGTGGTAGTGCGGCCCGAGGCGATCCAGAGCGCCGCTGCGGATCAGCGCCTCGAGGGTGCGCTTGTTGATGCGCTTGAGGTCGACCCGCGCACAGAAGTCGAACAGGTCCTTGAACGGCCCCGCCGCGCGCGCCTCGACGATGGCCTCCACCGGCCCCTCGCCGACTCCCTTGACCGCGCCGAGGCCGTAGACGATGCGCCCGTCGTCGTTGACGGTGAACTTGAACTCGGAGACGTTGACGTCGGGGGCGTCGATGCGCAGCTTCATGCTGCGGCACTCCTCGATGAGGATCACCACCTTGTCGGTGTTGTGCATGTCCGCCGAGAGCACCGCGGCCATGAACGGCGAAGGGAAGTGGGTCTTCAGCCAGGCGGTCTGGTAGGAAACCAGGCCGTAGGCCGCCGAGTGCGATTTGTTGAACCCGTAACCGGCGAATTTCTCCACCAGATCGAAGATGTTTCCCGCCAGCTCGCCATCGATGCCGTTGCTGGCGCAGCCCTCGATGAAGCCGCCGCGCTGCTTGGCCATCTCCTCGGGCTTCTTCTTGCCCATCGCACGGCGCAGCATATCGGCGCCGCCCAGGGTGTAGCCGGCCATCACCTGGGCGATCTGCATCACCTGCTCCTGATACAGGATGATGCCGTAGGTGGGCTTGAGCACCGGTTCGAGCCCGGCGTACTGGTAGTCCGGATGCGGGTAGGACAGCTCGGCGCGGCCGTGCTTGCGGTTGATGAAGTCGTCGACCATGCCCGACTGCAGGGGGCCGGGACGGAACAGCGCCACCAGGGCGATGAGGTCTTCCAGGCAGTCCGGCTTGAGCTTCTTGATCAGCTCCTTCATCCCGCGCGATTCGAGCTGGAACACCGCGGTGGTTTCCGCACGCTGCAGCAGCTGGTAGGTCGGCTTGTCGTCCAGCGGGATGAAGTCGATGTTCAGCGGCTCCATGCCCTGCTTGGCCCGCTCGCGGTTGATCGTCTCCAGCGCCCACTTGATGATGGTCAGGGTGCGCAGGCCGAGGAAGTCGAACTTGACCAGGCCAGCGGACTCGACGTCGTCCTTGTCGAACTGGGTCACCAGGCTGCCGCCCTCGTCGTCGCAGGCGATCGGCGCGAAATCGGTGAGCTTGGTCGGCGCGATCACGACGCCGCCGGCGTGCTTGCCGGTGCCACGGGTGACGCCTTCCAGCTTGAGGGCCATGTCCCAGATCTCGCGGGCATCCTCGTCGGCGGCGAGGAACTCGCGCAGCGGCTCCTCCATCTCGTAGGCCTTGTCGAGGGTCATGCCGACCTCGAAGGGGATCATCTTCGACAGGCGGTCGGCCAGGCCGTAGGACTTGCCCTGCACCCGCGCCACGTCGCGCACCACCGCCTTGGCGGCCATGGTGCCGAAGGTGATGATCTGGCTCACCGCGTTGCGCCCGTAGGTCTCGGCCACGTAGTCGATCACCCGGTCGCGGCCGTCCATGCAGAAGTCGACGTCGAAGTCGGGCATGGAAATCCGTTCGGGGTTGAGGAAGCGCTCGAACAGCAGGTCATAGGCCAGCGGGTCGAGGTCGGTGATCTTCAGCACATAGGCGACCAGCGAGCCGGCGCCCGACCCCCGCCCGGGGCCGACCGGCACGCCGTTGTTCTTCGCCCACTGGATGAAGTCCATCACGATCAGGAAGTAACCGGGGAAGCCCATCTGGATGATGGTGCCCAGCTCGAACTCCAGGCGGTCGACGTAGACCTGGCGCCTGGCCTCGTAGTCCGGGGTGTCCTTGGGCAGCAGGATCGCCAGGCGCTCCTCCAGGCCGTCGAACGACACCTTGCGCAGGTAATCATCGATGGTCATGCCCTCGGGCACCGGGAAGTTGGGCAGGAAGTAGGTGCCCAGCTGTACTTCGATGTTGCAGCGCCGGGCGATCTCCACGCTGTTCTCCAGCGCCTCGGGCAGATCGCTGAACAGCTCCCACATCTCTTCCGGGGTCTTCAGGTATTGCTGGTCGGAATAGGTGCGCGGCCGGCGCGGGTCGTCGAGGGTGCGGCCCTCGCCGATGCACACGCGGGTCTCGTGGGCCTCGAAGTCCTCCGGCCTGAGGAAGCGCACGTCGTTGGTGGCCACCAGCGGCGCATGGCAGCGCGCCGCCAGCTCGACCGCCGCGTGCAGATGCTCCTCGTCGCCGACCCGGCTGGTGCGCTGCACCTCCAGGTAGAAGCGCCCGGGGAAGGCCGCCTGCCACTCGCCGAGCAGCGCCTCGGCCTCGTCGGGGCTGCCGTTGAGCAGCGCCATACCGATCTCGCCCTCGCGGGCGCCGGACAGGGCGATCAGCCCCTCGGCCGCCTCCTTGACCCAGTCGCGCTGGATGATCACCAGGCCGTTGTGCTGCCCTTCGGTCCAGCCGCGCGAGACCAGTTCGGTGAGGTTGCGGTAGCCCTGTACGTCCATCGCCAGCAGGGTCAGCCGGCTGAGCGGTGCGTCATCGCCGCGCCCGGCCAGCCACAGGTCGGCGCCACAGATCGGCTTGACGCCCGCACCCATGGCCGCCTTGTAGAACTTGACCAGCGCGCACATGTTGCTCATGTCGGTGACCGCCACGGCCGGCATGCCGGCGCCGGCCACCGCCTTGACCAGCGGCTTGACGCGCACCAGGCCGTCGACCAGGGAATATTCGGTGTGCAGGCGCAGATGGACGAAGGAAACGGGCATGAGGGTACCGTGGCAGCTGAAACGACAGGGAACGGATTGTAGCGGGCCGAAGCGCCCAGGTCAGAGGGCTTTCGCCGCCCAGTCCCGCCGCGGGGCGGGAAGATTCGGCGCGCGGCGCCTCAGGCGTCGGCCAGCAGCGCGCGTACCGGCGCGAAGGAGCGCCGATGGATCGGCGTCGGCCCCAGACGGCGGAGCGCCTCCAGATGCGCCGGGGTCGGATAGCCCTTGTGCCCGGCCATGCCGTAGCCCGGATAGAGGGCGTCCAGCGCGGCCATCTCGCGGTCGCGACTGACCTTGGCGAGGATCGAGGCGGCAGCGATGGCCGGCACCCGGCCGTCGCCCTGCACCACCGGGGCGGCGGGCACCTCCAGCACCGGACAGCGGTTACCGTCGATCAGCGCCAGACTGGGACGCACCGCCAGGCCGGCCACCGCGCGCTGCATGGCGAGGAAGGTAGCCTGGAGGATGTTCAGCCGGTCGATCTCCTCCACCTCGGCGCGGCCGATGCACCAGGCCAGGGCCTTCTCGCGGATCTCGTCGAACAGCCGCTCGCGGCGCGCCTCGCTGAGCTTCTTGGAGTCGTTGAGGCCGAGGATCGGCCGCGCCGGGTCGAGGATCACCGCGGCGGTGACCACCGGGCCGCACAGCGGGCCGCGCCCGACCTCGTCGACCCCGGCGACCAGCTCCTCGACCAGCGAGAAATCCAGGCCCAGCTGCATCAGGTAGGCTCCAGCAGCTGCAGCACCGCCTCGGCGGCACGCTCGGACGCGCCACGGCGCAGGGCGCGATGGATGGCGTCGAACCCCTCGGTCTGCACCTGGCCATCATCCAGCAGCGGCGACACGGCCTCGGCCAGGGCGTCGGGCGTCGCGGCCTCCTGGATCAGCTCGGGCACCAGAAAACGCCCGGCCAGCAGGTTGGGCAGGGAAATGTAGGGGCTTTTCACCAGCCGCTTGAGAATCCGGTAGGTCAAGGGCGCGACCCGGTAGGCCACCACCATCGGCCGCTTGAACAGCAGCGCCTCCAGGGTCGCGGTACCCGATGCGATCAGCACCGCATCGCAGGCGGCCAGCACCTCGTGGGAACGGCCGTCGACCAGCTTGAGCGGCAATTCGCGGCCGGCCAGCATGACTTCGAGCTGGGCACGGCGCTCGGCGCTGGCGCAAGGCAGCACGAAGCTGACGCCACCGCGCAGCGCGCGCAGCCGCGCGGCGGCGTCAAGGAACAGGCTGCCGAGGCGCTCCACCTCGCCGCCGCGGCTGCCGGGCAACAGAGCCACCAGCGCGCCCTCCTCGGCCAGTCCCAGGGCGGCGCGCGCCGCGGCGCGGTCGGCTGCGAGGGGAATGGCGTCGGCCAGCGGATGGCCGACGAAGCACACCGGCACCTGCTGTTCCTCGTAGAAGCGCGCCTCGAAGGGGAACAGGGTGAGCATCAGATCGCAGGCACGGCGGATCTTCAGCACGCGCTTCTGCCGCCAGGCCCACACCGAGGGGCTGACGTAGTGCACGGTGCGGATACCGGCCTGGCGCAGCTTGAGCTCGACGCCGAGGTTGAAGTCGGGAGCATCGATGCCGACGAACACGTCGGGGCGCTCGGCGATCAGAGTACGGATCAGCCGGCGGCGACGGCCGAGCAGCTCGGGCAGACGGCCGAGCACCTCGACCAGGCCCATCACCGCCAGACGCTCCATGGGGAAGTAGGAATCCAGGCCTTCGGCCTGCATGCGCGGCCCGCCGACGCCGATGAACTGCGCGTCGGGATGGCGCGCCTTGATGGCCTGCATCAGGCCGGCGCCGAGGATGTCGCCGGACGCTTCGCCGGCGACCAGGGCAACTTTCAGGGGACGGGTCATGGCGCTCAGCGGGTGATGCCGCGGGTCGAGTGGCGCACCGAGTCGCAGAACAGCGCGACTTCCGGGTGGAGGGCGGCCTCTTCGGCCAGTTCGGTCAGCGCCGCCTCGACGGTCAGGCCCTTGCGATACACCACCTTGTAGGCGCGGCGCAGCGCCTGCATCGCCTCCTCGCTGAAACCGCGCCGGCGCATGCCCTCGAAGTTCATGCTGCGCGCTTCGGCCGGACTGCCGAACACGGTGACGAAGGCCGGCACGTCCTTGCCGATCGCCGTGCCCATGCCGGAGAAGCTGTGCGCACCGATGTGGCAGAACTGATGCACCAGGGTGAAACCGGAGAGGATCGCCCAGTCGTCGATGTGGACATGCCCGGCCAGCGCGGTGTTGTTGACCAGGATGCAGTGGTCACCGATCACGCTGTCGTGACCGACATGCACATAGGCCATCAGCAGGTTGTGGCTGCCGATGGTGGTCTCGCTGCGATCCTGCACCGTACCGCGATGGATGGTGACGCCCTCGCGGATCACGTTATGGTCGCCGATCACCAAACGGGTCGGTTCGCCCTTGTACTTCAGATCGGGGGTGTCCTCGCCTACCGAGGAAAACTGGTAGATGCGATTGTGCCGGCCGATCACCGTCGGGCCCTTGACGATCACGTGCGGGCCGATGACGGTACCCTCGCCGATTTCCACGTCCGGCCCGATGATCGACCAGGGGCCGACCTCGACGTTGTCGGCCAGTCTGGCGCGCGGATCGATGATGGCGCGAGGGTCGAGCAAACTCATTTCTTCTGTTCCGCGCAAATGATCTCGCCCGAGCAGACCGCCTTGCCGTCGACGCTGGCCTGGCACTCGAACTTCCACAGGCCGCGTTTGGTGCTGAGCACGCGCGCTTCGAGGATCAGCTGGTCGCCCGGGGTGACCGGCGAGCGGAAGCGCAGGTTGTCGGAGCCGACGAACAGGTACAGGGTATCGGCCGCCGCCTTGGCGCCCATCAGGCTGAAGCCGAGCAGGCCGGCGGCCTGGGCCATGGCTTCGATGATCAGCACGCCGGGCATGATCGGATGGCCCGGGAAGTGGCCATTGAAGAACGGCTCGTTGATGGTGACGTTCTTGTAGGCGCGGATGCGTTTTTCCTCGAGATCCATCTCCACCACCCGATCCACCAGCAGGAACGGGTAGCGGTGCGGCAGGAGTTCGCGAATCTCGTTGATATCCATCATGTTCAGGGGGCCTTGAGCAGAAAAGGGAACACGGCGCTGCGTGCATCAGGCATCTGATGCGGCATCTCCGTTGCAGGTCACGGCAGCCAGCTGCTTTTCCAGCTGCTGCAGACGCTTGGCCATGTCGTCGAGATGGCGCAGGCGCGCCGCGCTCTTGCGCCACTCGGCGGCCGGCTGCATCGCCGTGCCCGAAGAGTAGGAACCCGGTTCGGTGATCGAGCGGGTGACCATGGTCATGCCGGTGACGAACACGTGGTCGCACACCTCGATGTGGCCGACCATGCCGACGCCGCCGGCGATCATGCAGTGCTTGCCGATCTTGGTGCTGCCGGAAATCCCGCAGCAGCCGGCCATAGCGGTGTGGTCGCCGATCTGCACGTTGTGGGCGATCATGATCTGGTTGTCGAGCTTGACCCCGTTGCCGATCACGGTGTCGCTGAGCGCGCCACGGTCGATGGTGGTATTGGCGCCGATCTCGACGTCGTCGCCGATCCGTACCCCACCGATCTGGGCGATCTTGCTCCACACGCCCTTGTCGTTGGCAAAACCGAAGCCTTCGCCGCCGATCACCGCGCCCGACTGGATCACCACCCGCGCACCGATCTGCACGTCGTGATAGAGGGTGACGCGCGGCGCCAGCCAACCGTCCTCGCCGATCACGCTGCGCGCACCGACCACGCAGTGGGCACCGAGGGTTACGCGCGCACCGATCACCGCGCCGGACTCGATCACCACGCCCGGACCGACCGCAGCGCTCGGATCGACCACGGCATCGGCCGCCACCAGCGCACTGGGATGGATGCCCGGCAGTGCGACCGGCTTGCGATCGAACAGGTGCGAGAGCTGGGCGAACGCCAGGTACGGGTTGGCCAGCACCAGGGCGTTGCCGGCGAAACCTTCGGCATCGGCCGGCGTGAGCAGCACGGCACCGGCCTTGCAGTCGCTCAGGTGCTTGCGGTACTGCGCATTGGCCAGGAAGGTCAGCTGTCCGGAACCGGCGTCCTGCAGCGCCGCCAGTCCGCCGATACGCAGATCGGCCGGGCCGCGCAACTCGGCACCGACACGCTCGGCCAACTCGCCCAGGGTATACATGGAGTCGCTCATGGGATCAGCGCAGCTGGTTCATGCGCTCGATCACCTGCTTGGTGATGTCGAACTGCGGCTTGACCTCGACCACGGCACCACGCTCCAGCACCAGATCGTAGTTGCCGCGCTTGATGACTTCCTCGACGGCCTTGTCCAGCTTGGGCTTGAGCTGCTGCAGCATGTCGCGGTCGGCGATGGCCTTGGCCTCGTTGAGCTCCTTGGACTGGAACTGGAAGTCGCGGGCCTTCTGCTTGAACTCCAGCTCCAGACGCTCGCGCTCGCTGGTCTGCATCTTCTCGCCGTCCTTCATCAGGCGCTCCTGGATGCGCTTGGCATCGCTTTCCAGGGTCTTCAGACGATTGAGCTGCGGGCCGAACTTCTTCTCGGCGTCGACGGCATACTTCTTGGCCGCGTCGGATTCGAGCAGGGCCATTTGATAGTTGAGGACCGCCACCTTCATTTCGGCGAAGGCCGGCATGCTCACCAGAGCGGCGGCGAACAGAACAGCTTGGGTCAACTTGCGCACGATGAACTCCTGCTACGAATCGGTTGGGTAGTCTGCACGATGAATCTAGAAGGTCTGTCCCAGGGAGAACTGGAAGACCTGCGTATCGGAGTTCTCCGGCTCCTTGATCGGCATGCCGAGGCTGAAGCTCAGCGGGCCGAGGGCGGTCAGCCAGGTGAGGCCGACACCCACGGAACTGGCCATGTTGCTCAGGTCGATGTCGCACGATGCGTCGTTGCGAGCCTTCTGCGCGGTGCTGCAGTTGGTATCGAACACGTTGCCCACATCCCAGAACACCACGGTGCGCAGCGAGCGCTGATCCTTGACGAACGGCAGCGGGAACAGCAGCTCGGCGCCGCCCTGGACCAGGATGTTGCCGCCGAACGGCTCCGGGTCCTGATCCGGATCGGCGGCGCTCGGCGTGCTGCGCGGCCCCAGGCTGCTTTCCTCGAAACCGCGCACCGAACCGAAACCGCCGGCATAGTAGTGCTCGTAGAACGGCAGCTCGCTGGTGGAGCCATAGCTGTCGGCATAACCCAGGCGGGTATGGAAGCGCAGCGCGTAGTCCTTGCCGAGCGGGGCGAAGACCTGCCCGTTGTAATCCAGGCGATAGAACGACAGATCGCTGCCCGGCAGGGTGATCTCGCCGACCAGGCTCTGCGAATAACCGCGGGTGGCGAACACGCCACGGTTGAGGGTCGAGTCGGACCAGCCGATCGAGCCCTTGAAGTTGGTGTAGCTGTCGCCTTCGAGCGCGATGAAGTCGTTGATCTCGCCGACCGTGTAGGTGCCCGGCTTGATCTTGTCCTGCTGGGCGCTGAGGCCGTAGGTCAGGCGCGCGGTCTCGCTGATCGGGTAGCCGAGGTTGATGCCGGCGCCGAAGCTGTCCACCGAGTAGCTGGAGACGTCCACATCCAGCTCGTCGTAGTCGGTGGTGCGGTAGAACATGTTGTAGCCGAGGCTGACGCCGTCCTTGGTCCAGTAGGGGTCGACGAAGCCGAAGTTGTAGCGGGTCTGGTATTCGCTGCGGGTCAGGCCGAGGTTGACCTTGTTGCCGGTGCCGAGGAAGTTGTTCTGGCTGATCGAGCCACCGAGGATCAGGCCGGCGCTCTGGGCGAAACCGACGCTGGCGGTGATCGAGCCGGAGGGCTGCTCCTCGACCGTGTAGTTGACGTCGATCTGGTCGTCGGCGCCGGGCACCTGCGGGGTCTCGACGTTGACTTCCTTGAAGTAGCCGAGACGCTCCAGGCGGGTCTTGGACTGGTCGATCAGGTAGGTGGAGGCCCAGCCGCCCTCCATCTGGCGCATCTCGCGGCGCAGCACCTCGTCCTCGGTCTTGGTGTTGCCGCGGAAGTTGATGCGGTTGACGTAGGCGCGCTTGCCCGGATCGACCACGAAGGTCACGCTGACCGTGTTGTCCTCGTCGTGCGGCTCGGGAATGCCGTTGACGTTGGCGAAGGTGTAGCCCTCGTTGCCGAGACGCCGGGTGATCAGCTCGCTGGTGCTGGTCATCACCTTGCGGGAGAACACCTGGCCCGGCTCGACCAGCAGCAGCTTGCGCACCTCTTCCTCCGGCACGCGCAGATCGCCGCTCAGCTTGACCTCGCGGATGCTGTACTTCTCGCCCTCGTCGATGTTGACGGTGACGTAGACGTGCTTCTTGTCCGGGGTGATGGATACCTGGGTGGAGGCGATATCCATGTTGATGTAGCCGCGATCCAGGTAGTGCGAGCGCAGCCGCTCCAGGTCGCCCGAGAGTTTTTCGCGGGAGTACTTGTCGTCGTTGCGGAAGAACGACAGCCAGTTGCTGGTGCGCAGCTCGAACAGCCCGGCCAGTTCCTCGTCGGAGAACACCTGGTTGCCGACGATGTTGATGTGCTGGATGGCCGCGACCGAGCCTTCGTTGATCTCGATCTTCAGCGCCACGCGGTTGCGCGGCAGCGCCTCGACCTTGGTCTCGATGCTCGCCGAGTAGCGGCCCTGGGCCACGTACTGGCGCTGCAGTTCGTTGCGCACGCCTTCCAGGGTGGCCTGCTGGAAGATCTCGCCCTCGGCCAGCCCCGACTGCTTCAGGCCCTTGAGCAGCTCCTCGGTGGCGATGGCCTTGTTGCCCTCGATCTCGATGCTGGAAATCGACGGCCGCTCGACCACTTCGACCACCAGCACGTCGCCGTCGCGGCCGAGGCGGATGTCCTGGAAGAATCCGGTCTTGAACAGGGAGCGGGTCGCATCCACCAGACGGCGCTCATCGACCGCTTCACCGACGTTCAGCGGCAGGGCGCCGAACACGCTGCCGGCAGAAACGCGCTGCAGGCCGTTGATGCGGATATCGGTGATGGTGAAGGACTCGGCGTGAACCTCGGCGGTGATCAGCGCGGCGATTACCGCAGGTAGCAGCAAGCGTTTCATGAAGTCCTTTCTTTTTCAGACTGTCTAAAAAGGAACTGCCGCGTCAGGCGGCAGTTCCGCAATACGATGACCTACAAGCGGCTGAGATCGTTGAACAGCGCCAGCAGCATCAGACCGACCACAAGGCTGATCCCGATCTGCATACCGGCCGCCTGCACCCGCTCGGACAGCGGCCGACCGCGCACCCACTCGACCAGGTAGAACAACAGGTGTCCGCCATCGAGCACAGGAATCGGCAGCAGGTTGAGCACTCCCAGGCTGATGCTCAGGTAGGCGAGGAAACTCAGGAAGTCTCCCAGCCCCGACTGAGCCGAAGCGCCGGCCACTTTAGCAATGGTTATCGGGCCGCTCAAGTTTTTTACCGACAGCTCGCCAAACAGCATCTTGCCGATGGAATCCAGGGTCATCAGGCTCATCGACCAGGTGCGCGCCAGCCCCTCGCCGACCGCATCCAGCGGGCCGTGACGCACCTCGCGCAGCATCTCCGCCGGCCATTCGCCGCCCGCCACACCCGCCCCCAGGTAGCCTGCACGGGCCGCACCCTCGCCGCGCGCCGCCAAGGTCAGATCGACCACGAAGGCGCGACCGTCGCGCTCGACCTGCAGGGCGATGCGCTGCCCGGGACGGGCGCGCACCGCCTCGACGACCTGCTGCCAGTCGTCCAGCGCCTGGCCGTCCAGCGCCTTCAGGAGGTCGCCCTCGCGCAGCCCGGCCGCCTGCGCCGGCCCGGCGGGATCCAGCTGGGCAAGCAGGGGGGCCGTCTGCGGCCGCCATGGGCGAATACCCAGCGATGCCAGCGGGTCGGGTTCCTCGGCGCCGCGCAGCCAGCCATCGAGCACTAGGCTGCGTTCGACCTCGAGGGTCGAGCCAGGTTCGAGCAGGCGCAGACGCAGGGTGCCGCTCTCGCCCAGGCGGCGGATCAGCTGCAGATTGACCTCGCCCCAGCCGAGCGTCGCCCGGCCGTCAACCGCCAGCACCTCGGCACCGACCGGCACGCCGGCGCGCGCCGCCAGGCTGTCGGCCTCGACAGCACCGATCACCGGGCGCACCTGTTGGCTGCCGAGCATGGCCAGCAGCCAGAAGAACAGCAGCGCCAGGAGGAAGTTGGCCAGCGGCCCGGCGGCAACGATGGCGAAGCGCTGGCGCACACTCTTGCGATTGAAGGACTGCCCGAGCAGCGCCTCGGGCACGTCGCCCTCGCGCTCGTCGAGCATCTTCACGTAGCCGCCCAGGGGAATCGCAGCGATGACGAATTCGGTGCCTTGACGATCATGCCAGCGCAGCAACGGGCGACCGAAGCCGACCGAGAAGCGCAGCACCTTGACCCCGCAGCGCCGCGCCACCCAGAAGTGGCCGAACTCGTGGAAAGTCACCAGCACCCCGAGCGCCACTAGGGTGCCCAGGATCATGTACAGCGCGCTCATACCCACCTCCACCTTCAGCGCCCGAACCGTTGCAGCCAGGCCTGCGCGACATCGCGCGCCTGGCGGTCGGCGGCGAACACGCGCTCCAGCTGGTCGACGGGCTCGCCCGGCAGCGCGTTCAGTACCGCCTCGATCATGCAAGCAATGTCCGGGAAGCGGATACGCTCGTCAAGGAAGGCCGCCACCGCCACCTCGTTGGCGGCATTCAGCAGCGCCGGCAGGGTACCGCCGGCCTCGGCGGCCTGACGCGCCAGCTGCAGGCAGGGGAAGCGCCGCACATCGGGCGCCTCGAAATCCAGCCGGGCGATGGCGAACAGGTCCAGCGGCGCCACCCCCGAGTCGATGCGCCGCGGCCAGGCCAGCGCATGGGCGATGGGCGTGCGCATGTCGGGATTGCCGAGCTGGGCCAGCACCGAGCCATCGACATAGTCGACCAGCGAATGGATCACGCTCTGCGGGTGGATCACCACCTCGACCTGGGCCGGGCGCGCATCGAACAGCCAGCAAGCCTCGATCAGCTCCAGTCCCTTGTTCATCATGCTCGCCGAGTCGACGGAGATCTTGCGCCCCATCGCCCAGTTGGGGTGGCTGCAGGCCTGCTGCGGCGTGGCCTCGGCGATACGCTCCAGCGGCCAGCAACGGAACGGCCCGCCCGAGGCGGTAAGCAGGATGCGCCGCACGCCGACTGGCGCCAGGCCGCGCCCGTAGTCGCCGGGCATGCACTGGAAGATCGCGTTGTGCTCGCTGTCGATCGGCAGCAGCTGGGCGCCATGCTCCTGCACCGCCTGCATGAACAGTGCGCCGGACATCACCAGCGCCTCCTTGTTGGCCAGCAGCACGCGCTTGCCGGCCCGCACCGCGGCCAGGGTCGGCCCGAGACCGGCAGCACCGACGATGGCGGCCATCACCGCGTCCACCTCGGGATGCGCGGCGACCTCGCACAACCCCCCCTCGCCGGCCAGCACGCGAGTTGCCAGCCCGGCGGCGCGCAGACTGCCCTGCAGGGTACGCGCCGCCACAGTCTCGGGCACCACGGCAAAGCGCGGGCGGTGCTCCAGGCACAGGCGCTCCAGTTCGGCCAGCCGGCTGTGGCCGGTCAGCGCGAACACCCGGTAATCGCGCGGATGGCGGGCGATGACATCGAGAGTGGAGCGACCGATGGAGCCGGTCGCGCCCAGCACGGTGACCTGCCGGACAGTGTCTTGCGCCATCTCGCTCACAGGGCACCCCAGCCATGCAACCAGAGCAGCACGGCGAACATCGGCACCGCCGCAGTCAGGCTGTCGATGCGGTCCAGCACGCCGCCGTGCCCGGGCAACAGATTGCTGCTGTCCTTGATCGCGGCCTGGCGCTTGAACATGCTTTCGGTCAGATCGCCGACCACCGAGATCGCCACCACCAGCGCCGCACCGAGCAGCGCCAGCAGCAGATCGCGCGCCGCCCAGTCGAAATACAGCCCGGCCAGCAGGGTCAGCAGCAGGCTGCTGGCCAGCCCTCCATAGAAGCCTTCCCAGCTCTTGCCGGGGCTCACCGCCACCGCCAGCTTGCGCCGGCCGAAGCGCTTGCCGCTGAAATAGGCGCCGATGTCGGCACCCCAGACCAGCAGCATCACCGCCATGATCAGGCTGTTGCCCTGCGGCCACTGCTTGAGCAGCAGCAGCCCCTGCCAGGCCGGCACGAGAATCAGCAGGCCGATCAGCATCCGCACCGCCGGCGTGCGCCAGAGACGGCTGCTGGACGGGTAGCCGAGCACCAGGCCGATCGCCGCCAGCCACCAGAGTACCGCCAGCGCCAGCACCGGGCCGGCCAGTTGCGGCAACCGGTAGAGCAGCAGGAGCAGACCGGCGACCAGTGCCGCATAGCCCAGGCGCTGCACCTGGGCCAAGCAACCGGCCAGACGCGCCCACTCCCAGGCGCCGACACAGATCACGGCGGCGATGAACAGGGCAAAACCGCCACCCTGCAACCAGAAGAAGCCGGCCAGCGCGACCGGCAACATGAACAGGGCGGTGATGATGCGCTGTTTCAGCATGTGGGGTTTCGTCCTTCGGCGGCCACCTGCTCGCTGGTCTTGCCGAAACGGCGCTGACGCCGGGCAAAATCCGCCAGCGCGCTACGCATGGCCTCGTGCTTGAAATCCGGCCAGAACAGCGCGGAGAAATACAGCTCGGCATAGGCCATCTGCCAGAGCAGGAAATTGCTGATGCGCTGCTCGCCACCGGTACGGATGCACAGGTCGACCATTGGCTGATCGCCGGTGACCAGGCAGCGGCGCAGCAGATCGGGAGCGATGTCCTCGACCTGCAGATGGCCGGCCGCCACCTCACGCGCCAGGCGCTGGGCGGCCTGGGTGATGTCCCACTGCCCACCGTAATTGGCGGCCACCTGCAGCAACAGGCGCTCGCCGCCTGCCGTCAGATCCTCGGCTTCGGCCATCGCTGCCTGCAGCTCGGCGCTGAAGCGCGCCCGCTCGCCGATGATGCGCAGGCGGATGCCATTGTCTGCCAGCCTTTTCGCCTCGCGGCGCAGGGCGCGCAGAAAGAGCCCCATCAGCGCTCCGACCTCGTCGGCCGGACGCTGCCAGTTCTCGCTGGAGAAGGCGAACAGGGTCAGCACCTCGACCTCCGCCTCGGCGCACACCTCGATCACCGCGCGCACGGCATCGACGCCGGCCTTGTGCCCGGCGACGCCGGGCAGGAAGCGCTGCTTCGCCCAACGGTTGTTGCCATCCATGATGATGGCGACATGGCGCGGCACCGCAGCAGAAACTGCTTGCATCGTCTTCTCCATGACAGTCACCCGGCCGTCAGACGGCCATCAGGTCGGCTTCCTTGGCCTCCAGGGCCTTTTCGACTTCGCCGACGGCCTTGTCGGTCAGCTTCTGCACCTCGTCGGCGGCACGACGCTCGTCGTCCTCGCTGATCTCCTTCTCCTTGACCAGGTCCTTGAGCTGGGCCAGCGCATCGCGACGGATGTTGCGGATCGCCACGCGAGCGTTCTCCGCCTCGGCGCGCGCCTGCTTGGTGTAGCCCTTGCGGGTTTCCTCGGTCAGCGCCGGCATCGGCACACGGATGGTGGTACCGGCGGTGGCCGGATTGAGACCGAGGTCGGAGGTTAGGATGGCCTTCTCGACGGCCTGGATCATGCTCTTGTCGAACACGGTCAGGGCCAGGGTGCGCGAGTCTTCGGCGATCACGTTGGCCACCTGGCGCAGCGGCGTGTCGGAGCCGTAGTAGGACACCATAACGCTGTCCAGAATGCTCGGATGGGCACGCCCGGTACGGATCTTGGCGAAGGCGTGAGCCAGCGACTCCAGCGACTTGTTCATGCGCTCCTGCGCGTCTTTCTTGATCTCGTTGATCATTCTCAACCCTCCTCGACCAGGGTGCCTTCGGCGCCCCCGACAACAATGTTAAGCAAGGCTCCGGGCTTGTTCATATTGAACACCCGCAGCGGCATCTTGTGATCGCGGCACAGGCAGATGGCCGTCAGGTCCATCACCCCCAGCTTGCGATCCAGGACCTCGTCGTAGGTCAGACGCTCGAATTTCTCGGCATCGGGATCCTTGAACGGGTCGGCAGTGTACACACCATCGACCTTGGTGGCCTTGAGCACCAGATCGGCATTGATCTCGATGCCGCGCAGGCAGGCCGCCGAGTCGGTGGTGAAGAACGGATTGCCGGTACCGGCGGAGAAGATCACCACCTCGCCGCTCTGCAGGTGGCGTACCGCCTTGCGGCGGTCGTAGTGGTCGGTGACGCCGACCATGGAAATCGCCGACATCACCAGCGCTGGAATGTTCGAACGCTCCAGGGCGTCGCGCATGGCCAGCGAGTTCATCACCGTGGCCAGCATGCCCATGTGATCGCCGGTGACACGATCCATGCCCGCCGCGCTCAGCGCCGCACCGCGGAACAGGTTGCCGCCGCCGATCACCAGACCGACCTGCACGCCGATCCCCACCAGCTGGCCGATTTCCAGGGCTATGCGGTCGAGCACCTTGGGATCGATGCCGAACTCCTCGCTGCCCATCAGCGCTTCACCGCTGAGCTTGAGCAGAATACGTTTGTAGCGGGGTTGGCGACCACTCAGCTGGGCCATACAGATCTCCTGCGGCGTAGGATTTGCGGAAAGACCGGTGCACTGCCTGCGACCGGCGCGGATTGGACCACGGCGGATCGCTCGCGTATGCACGGGCGGCAAAAAATATCCGGCGACAAGCCGGCGTGCGGCTTTCAAAGAAAAGGCTGCACGCGCGAGCGGGCAGCCTTTTGGCGATGGCGTCAGACCATCTTACTGCTTGCTGGCAGCCACCTGAGCAGCCACTTCGGCAGCGAAGTCGACTTCGGCCTTCTCGATGCCCTCGCCCACTTCGTAACGCACGAAGGAGACGATCTCGGCACCGGCTTTCTTGGCCAGTTCACCGACCTTGACTTCCGGATCCTTGACGAACGCCTGCTCGACCAGGCTGGCTTCGGCGAGGAACTTGGCGATACGGCCCTTGACCATGTTCTCGACGATGTTTTCCGGCTTGCCGGCGATCTTGTCAGCGTTCAGCGCCAGGAAGATTTCCTTTTCCTTGGCGATGGCTTCCTCGGACACCTCGGCAGCGCTCAGGAACTGCGGGTTGCTGGCAGCCACGTGCATGGCGATGTCCTTGGCCAGCTCGGCGTTGCCGCCTTTCAGGTTGACCAGCACGCCGATGCGGTGACCGTGCAGGTAGGCGCCGACCACATCGCCCTCGACGCGGGTCAGGCGACGGATGTTGACGTTCTCGCCGCACTTGGCGACCAGCGCTTCACGAGCGGATTCGCGGGAGGCGACCAGCGGAGCGGCGTCGGTCAGGCCGTTGGCGAAGGCTTCTTCCAGGCTGTCGGCGACGAAGCCCTTGAAGTCGTCCTGCAGGGCCAGGAAGTCGGTCTGCGAGTTGACTTCGATGATCACGGCCGCCTTGTTATCGGCGGAGACCTTGACGGCGATGGAGCCTTCGGCGGCGATGTTGCCGGCCTTCTTGGCGGCCTTGATGGCACCGGAAGCGCGCATGTCGTCGATGGCCTTCTCGATGTCGCCTTCGGCGGCGACCAGGGCCTTCTTGCACTCCATCATGCCTTGACCGGTGCGCTCGCGCAGTTCTTTCACCAGGGCTGCAGTAATCTCTGCCATGTTCGCAATCCTCTTGGACAGGTTTTCAACCATTCCACCCGCTGTCGCGGGCATTCGATTCTTGAAGTGGCAAAAAGGGGGCCTAGCCCCCTTTCTGCGCAGCGGTGTGACGCTTGGCGCGCCCGACGCTTAGCCTTCGGCGGCTTCGGAGGAAGCCTGCTCGATGAACTCTTCGCCGCCGGCGTTGGCCTTGCCGCGCAGCACGGCGTCAGCCATGGCGCCCAGGTAGAGCTGTACGGCGCGGATGGCGTCGTCGTTACCCGGGATGATGTAGTCCACGCCTTCCGGGCTGCTGTTGGTATCGACAACGCCGATGACCGGAATGCCCAGCTTGTTGGCTTCGGCGATGGCGATGCGCTCGTGGTCGACGTCGATTACGAACAGCGCGTCCGGCAGGCCGCCCATCTCCTTGATACCACCGAGGCTGCGCTCCAGCTTCTCGAGGTCGCGCGAACGCATCAGGGCTTCTTTCTTGGTCAGCTTGTCGAAGGTGCCGTCCTGCGCCTGGACTTCCAGGTCGCGCAGACGCTTGATCGAAGCGCGGATGGTCTTGTAGTTGGTCAGCATGCCGCCGAGCCAGCGGTGATCGACGAACGGCATGCCGGCGCGGGCAGCCTCTTCGCGAACGATCTTGCCGGCGGAGCGCTTGGTGCCAACGAACAGGATCTTGTTCTTGCCGGCAGCCAGTTTCTCAACGAAGGACAGCGCCTCGTTGAACATCGGCAGGGTCTTTTCGAGGTTGATGATGTGGATCTTGTTGCGCGCGCCGAAGATGTACTTGCCCATCTTCGGGTTCCAGTAACGGGTCTGGTGACCGAAGTGGCAGCCGGCTTTCAGCATATCGCGCATGTTGACTTGGGACATTTCTATTCCTCGATAAGTCGGGTTGAGCCTCCACGCACCCCAAAGTCCAACCCTTGCGGGCACCCAGGACAGTGTGTCGGTGCGTGTGTGGTTTCGATGGCTTGACGGGACCACCCCGAAAAGCGCGGCGCTTTATACCATATCCGCTCCCCCTGCGGAACCCGTCGCGCACGCCGCGGCGCTGTGGCCGGCCTGCCCGCGTCTGTTAGAATCGCGCCTTTCCCCGACAACGGCGCCGCGCCTCGGCGCCCGAGAGAGAGCTGATGACCGTTTCCATCAAGAGCCCCCAGGACATCGAGAAAATGCGCATCGCCGGCCGCCTGGCCGCCGAGGTGCTGGAGATGATCGAGCCGCACGTCAAGGCCGGCGTCACCACCGAGGAACTGAACCGCATCTGCCACGACTACATCGTCGACGTGCAGAAGGCGATCCCGGCTCCGCTCAACTACAAGGGCTTCCCCAAGTCGATCTGCACCTCGATCAACCACGTGGTCTGCCACGGCATCCCCAACGACAAGCCGCTCAAGGATGGCGACATCCTCAACATCGACATCACCGTGATCAAGGACGGCTACTTCGGCGACACCAGCAAGATGTTCCTGATCGGCAAGGTGCCGGAGTGGGCCGAGCGCCTCTGCCAGGTCACCCAGGAGTGCCTGTACAAGGGCATCTCGGTGGTGCGTCCCGGCGCGCGCCTGGGCGACATCGGCGAGATCATCCAGAAGCACGCGGAGAAGCACGGTTTCTCGGTGGTGCGCGAATACTGCGGCCATGGCATCGGCACCGTGTTCCACGAGGAGCCGCAGGTGGTCCACTACGGCCGCGCCGGCACCGGCCTGGAGCTCAAGGCCGGCATGACCTTCACCATCGAGCCGATGATCAACCAGGGCCGCTTCGAGACCCGCCTGCTCGGCGACGGCTGGACCGCGATCACCAAGGATCGCAAGCTCTCCGCCCAGTACGAGCACACCATCCTGGTGACCGAGGACGGCTACGAGATCCTCACCCTGCGCAGCGACGACACCATCGCCCACCGCGCCCCCTGAGTCGCCCATCGACGGAGAAGCCCATGCCGACGCCGCACGCCGATCAAGAGCTGTTCGACCGCGGCCAGTTCCAGGCCGAACTGGCCCTCAAGAGCAGCCCCATCGCCGCCTTCAAGAAGGCCATCCGCAAGGCCGGCGAGGTCCTCGACGGGCGCTTCTCCGCCGATTGCGATATTCGCGCGCTGATCCACGCCCGCGCCTGGTTCGTCGACCAGATCCTCGGCCAGGCCTGGGCGCGCTTCGACTGGGGCGACGCCGCGGACATCGCCCTGGTCGCGGTCGGCGGTTACGGCCGCGGCGAGCTGCACCCGCACTCGGACATCGACATCCTGCTGCTGCTCGACGGTGCCGACCACGAGCGCCTGCGCGAGCCGATCGAGGGCTTCCTCACCCTGCTGTGGGACATCGGCCTGGAAATCGGCCAGAGCGTGCGCTCGGTGGAGGAATGCGCCAGCGAGGCGCGTGCCGACCTGACGGTGATCACCAACCTGATGGAAAGCCGCACCATCGCCGGCCCCGACAGCCTGCGCCAGCGCATGCGCGAGGCCACCGGCACCGCACAGATGTGGCCGGCGCGCGAGTTCTTCCTCGCCAAGCGCGCCGAGCAGCGCGCCCGCCACGCCAAGTACAACGACACCGAGTACAACCTCGAACCCAACGTCAAGGGCTCGCCGGGCGGGCTGCGCGACCTGCAGAACATCCTCTGGGTCGCCTGCCGCCAGTACGGCACCCTGACCCTCGACACCCTGGTCAGCAGCGGCCTGCTCAGCGACAGCGAGCTGAACCTGCTGCAATCCTCCCAGGCCTTCCTCTGGCGGGTGCGCTATGCGCTGCACATGGTCGCCGGGCGCGCCGAGGATCGCCTGCTGTTCGATCACCAGCGGCGCCTGGCCGGCCTGCTCGGCTACGAGGCGAGCGACAGCAAGCTGGCGGTCGAGCGCTTCATGCAGAAGTACTACCGGGTGGTGATGGCGATCTCCGAACTGAGCGACCTGGTCAACCAGAACCTCGAAGAGCTGCTGCTGGAGAAGGGCGACGCCGGCCCGACCCTGCGCCTCAACGCGCGCTTCCAGGTGCGCGACGGCTTCATCGAGGTGACCAGCCCCAGCGTGTTCAAGCGCACCCCCAGCGCGATCCTCGAAGTCTTCGTGCTGATGGCCCAGCACCCGGAAATCCGCGGCGTGCGCGCCGAAACCATCCGCCTGCTACGCGACCATCGCCACCTGATCGACGAGGAGTACCGCCGCGACATCCGCAACACCAGCCTGTTCGTCGAGCTGTTCAAGTCCTACAAGGGCATCCACCGCAACCTGCGGCGAATGAACCGCTACGGCATCCTCGGCCGCTACGTGCCGGAGTTCGGCCACATCATCGGCCAGATGCAGCACGACCTGTTCCACATCTATACGGTCGACGCGCACACCCTCAACCTGATCAAGCACCTGCGCAAGCTCGACCGCCCGGAGCTGGCCGAGAAGTTTCCGCTGGCCAGCGAACTGATGGCCAAGCTGCCCAAACCCGAGCTGGTGTACTTCGCCGGCCTGTTCCACGACATCGCCAAGGGCCGCGGCGGCGACCACTCCGAGCTGGGCGCGGTAGACGCCCTGGCCTTCTGCGCCCGCCACCACCTGCCGCCGTGGGACAGCCGGCTGATCGCCTGGCTGGTGCAGAATCACCTGGTGATGTCCACCACCGCGCAGCGCAAGGACCTCTCCGACCCCCAGGTGATCCACGACTTCGCCCGCACCGTCGGCGACCAGACACACCTCGACTACCTCTACGTGCTGACCGTGGCCGACATCAACGCCACCAATCCGAACCTGTGGAACTCCTGGCGCGCCTCGCTGCTGCGCCAGCTCTACGCCGAGACCAAGCGCGCCCTGCGCCGCGGCCTGGAGAACCCGGTGGACCGCGAGGAGCTGATCCGCGAGCACCAGCACGCCGCCCTCGACCGCCTGCGCCAGCGCGGCACGGTGGACCCGGACGCGGTCGAGCAGCTATGGAGCCAGCTCGGCGACGACTACTTCCTGCGCCATTCGGTCGAGGACATCGCCTGGCATGCCGAGGCGATCCTCCAGCACCCGCAGGACGGCGCGCCGCTGGTGCTGATCAAGGAAACCACCCAGCGCGAGTTCGAGGGCGGCACGCAGATCTTCATCTACGCCCCCGACCAGCACGACTTCTTCGCCGTCACCGTGGCGGCCATGGACCAGCTCAACCTGAGCATCCAGGACGCCCGCATCCTCACCTCGACCAGCCAGTTCACCCTCGACACCTACGTGGTACTGGACGTCGACGGCGGCTCGATCGGCGACGATCCCGAGCGTATCGAGGAAATCCGCCAGGGCCTGATCGACGCCCTGAAGAACCCCGAGGACTACCGCACCATCATCCAGCGCCGGGTGCCGCGCCAGCTCAAGAGCTTCGCCTTCGCCCCGCAGGTGACCATCCACACCGACGCCCTGCGCCCGCTCAGCGTCATCGAGGTGATCGCCCCGGACCGCCCGGGCCTGCTGGCGCGCATCGGGCAGATCTTCCTCGACTTCGACCTGTCGGTGCAGAACGCCAAGATCGTCACCCTCGGCGAGCGCGTCGAGGACGTGTTCTTCGTCACCGACGCCCACAGCCAGCCGCTGGCCGACCCCGAGCTCTGCGCCCGCCTGCAGGACTCCATCGTCCGCCAGCTTTCCGACTCCACCGACAGCCTCGCCACACCGTCGCGCATCCGCTTCTGAACAGGAACCCCAGATGAACCGAGCCCTCGACCTCCTGCAGCCCTATCCGTTCGAAAAGCTGCGCGTACTGCTGGCCGGCGCCCAGCCGCCGGCGGACAAGAAGCCGATCGCCCTGTCCATCGGTGAGCCCAAGCACCGCTCGCCGAGCTTCGTCGCCGAGGCGCTGGCCGGCAATCTCGACCAGCTCGCCACCTACCCGACCACCCTCGGCCTGCCGGCGCTGCGCGAGTCCATCGCCACCTGGTGCGAGCGGCGCTTCGGCGTACCGGCCGGCTGGCTGGACCCGGCCAGGCACGTGCTGCCGGTCAACGGCACCCGCGAAGCGCTGTTCGCCTTCACCCAGGCCGTGGTCAACCGCGAGCCGGAGGCCCTGGTGGTCAGCCCCAACCCGTTCTACCAGATCTACGAAGGCGCCACCCTGCTGGCCGGCGCCCAGCCGCACTACCTGCCGTGCCTGGAAGACAACGGCTTCAATCCCGACTTCGACGCCGTGCCGGCCGAAGTCTGGCAGCGCTGCCAGATCCTGTTCATCTGCTCGCCGGGCAACCCCACAGGCGCGCTGGTGCCGATGGACACCCTGAAGCGACTGATCGCCCTGGCCGACGAGCACGACTTCGTGATCGCCGCCGACGAGTGCTACAGCGAGCTGTATTTCGACGAACAGAGCCCGCCGCCCGGTCTGCTCAGCGCCTGCGCCGAGCTGGGCCGCAGCGACTTTGCGCGCTGCGTGGTGTTCCACAGCCTGTCCAAGCGCTCCAACCTGCCGGGCCTGCGCTCGGGCTTCGTCGCCGGCGACGCCGAAATCCTCAAGCCGTTCCTGCTCTATCGCACCTACCACGGCTGCGCCATGCCGGTGCAGACCCAGCTGGCCAGCATCGCCGCCTGGAACGACGAGGTGCATGTGCGCGCCAACCGCGTGCTGTATCGCGAGAAATTCGAGGCGGTGCTGGAAGTACTCGGCGGCGTGCTCGACGTGCAGCGCCCGGACGGCGGCTTCTACCTGTGGGCGAAGACCCCGCTGGACGATGCCACCTTTACCCGCGAGCTGTTCGAGCGCGAGCACGTCACCGTGGTGCCCGGCTCCTACCTGTCCCGCGAGGTCGACGGCGTCAACCCCGGCGCGGGCCGCGTGCGCATGGCCCTGGTGGCGCCGCTGACCGAGTGCGTCGAGGCCGCCCGGCGCATCCGCCATTACCTGGAGAACCGCCAGCCATGATGGACAACCCGCTCAACGTGATGACCGCGCTGATCGCCCTCGGCATGCTGCTGCTCGGCGTCGGCTACACCACCCGCGACAGCGACATCGGCGTGGGCATGCTGGCCCTCGGTGTGCTGGTGATGCTCTCCTCGCTGTTCTACCGCCTGTACCTGGCCTTCGCCTGAGGGAGCCCGCCATGAGCGAACACTGCCTTTATGGCATCAAAGCGTGCGACACCATGAAGAAGGCCCGCAGCTGGCTCGACGAGCACGGCGTGGCCTACCGCTTCCACGACTACAAGACGGCCGGCATCGACCGCGCCCGTCTGGAAAAATGGTGCGACGAACACGGCTGGGACAAGGTCCTCAACCGTGCCGGCACCACCTTCCGCAAGCTCGCCGAGGAGCAGAAGGCCGATCTCGACCAGACCCGCGCCATCGAGCTGATGCTCGCGCAGCCGTCGATGATCAAGCGCCCGGTGCTCGACCTCGGCAGCCGCACCCTGCTCGGCTTCAAGCCGGAACTCTACGCCGCCGCGCTCCCCTGAGCCGGCCGCCGCCACCCTCGAAAGGAACCACCCCGCATGTCGCAGACCCTCTACAGCATCGCCTTCGGCGTCGGCACCCAGAACCGTCAGGGCGCCTGGCTGGAAGTCTTCTATGCCCAGCCGCTGCTCGCCCCGGGCGCCGAACTGGTCGCCGCCGCCAGCAGCGCCCTCGGTTACACCGGCGGCAACCAGACCCTCGCCATGACCAACCACCAGGCCCACGACCTGGCCGGCGCCCTCAAACAGATCGACGCCGCCCAGGCCGCCCTGCTGACCCGTCTGGCCGAGAGCCGCAAGCCGCTGGTCGCCGTGCTGCTGGCCGAGGACGCCGCCCCGGCGACCACCCCGGAGGCCTACCTCAAGCTGCACCTGCTCTCCCACCGCCTGGTCAAGCCCCACGGCACCAGCCTGGCCGGCATCTTCCCGCTGCTGCCCAACGTCGCCTGGACCAACGAGGGCGCCGTCGACCTCGGCGAACTGGCCGAGCGCCAGCTGGAAGCGCGCCTGAAAGGCGAGCTGCTGGAAGTCTTCTCGGTGGACAAGTTCCCGAAGATGACCGACTACGTGGTGCCGAGCGGCGTGCGCATCGCCGACACCGCCCGCGTGCGTCTGGGCGCCTACATCGGCGAAGGCACCACCATCATGCACGAGGGCTTCGTCAACTTTAACGCCGGCACCGCAGGTCCCGGCATGATCGAAGGCCGCGTCTCCGCCGGCGTGTTCGTCGGCAAGGGCTCGGACCTGGGCGGCGGCTGCTCGACCATGGGCACCCTGTCCGGCGGCGGCAACATCGTGATTTCCGTCGGCGAAGGCTGCCTGATCGGCGCCAATGCCGGCATCGGCATTCCCCTGGGCGACCGCTGCACCGTGGAGTCCGGCCTGTACATCACCGCCGGCACCAAGGTCGCCGTGCTCGACGACCAGGGCAACCTGGTCGAAGTGGTCAAGGCCCGCGACATCGCCGGGCAGAACGACCTGCTGCTGCGCCGCAACTCGCAGAGCGGCGCGGTCGAGTGCAAGACCAACAAGACCGCCATCGAGCTGAACGCCGTGCTGCACGCGCACAACTGAGTGGCATCCGCGGGGTGGAGAACTCGCGCCGCGGGTTTCCCACCCCGCCGGCAGCCGCGAGGCGCGCCGCCGGCCGATCGCTACCGGTACACTGCCTGAAGCGCCGGATGGACCCCGGGCCCGCCGGCCGACACACCGCCCCTACCGGGACCGCCCCTGACAGGAGCCACCATGTCCCTGCCCTCCCCCTGGCGCGCCGACTTCCCGGCCTTCTCGGCCTTCGCCGCCGACGGCCTGACCTACCTGGACAGCGCCGCCACCGCCCAGAAACCCCAGGCGGTGCTCGATGCCCTGCTCGGCCATTACGCCGGCGGCGCCGCCAACGTGCATCGCGCCCAGCATCTCCCCGGCGAGCGGGCCACCCGCGCCTTCGAAGCCGCCCGCGACAGCGTGGCGCAGTGGCTGAACGCCGACAGCGAGGAGATCGTCTTCACCCGCGGCAGCACCGAAGGCCTCAACCTGCTGGCCTACGGCCTGGAACACCTGTGCGAACCGGGCGACGAGATCGCCGTCAGCGCCCTGGAGCATCACGCCAACCTGCTGCCCTGGCAGCAACTGGCCCAGCGCCGCCAGCTCAGACTGGTGATCCTGCCGCTGGATGCCGCCGGCGACATCGACCTGGCGCAGGCCGCCACGCTGATCGGCCCGCGCACCCGCCTGTTGGCGGTCAGCCAGCTGTCCAACGTGCTCGGTCGCTGGCAACCGCTGGCACCGCTGCTGGCTCTGGCTCGCGCCCAGGGCGCGCTCAGCGTGGTCGACGGCGCCCAGGGCGTGGTGCATGGCCGCCACGACCTGCAGGCGCTGGACTGCGACTTCTACGTGTTTTCCGGGCACAAGCTCTACGCCCCGGACGGCATCGGCGTGCTCTACGGCCGCCGCAGCGCCCTCGCCCGCCTGCGCCACTGGCAGTTCGGCGGCGAGATGGTGCAGTTCGCCGACTACCGGAGCGCCCGCTTCCGCCCCGCCCCGCTGGGCTTCGAGGCCGGCACCCCGGCCATCGCCGCCGCCATCGGCCTGGGCGCGGCCCTGGCCTACCTGAGCGAGCAGGACCCCTACGCCATCGCCGCCCACGAAGCCGCCCTGCACCAGCGCCTGCTCGCCGGCCTGCGCCGCTTCGACGGCCTGCGCCTACTCGGCGAGCCGCACACCGCACTGGCCAGCTTCGTGGTCGAGGGCGTACACAACGCCGATCTCGCCCACCTGCTGAACGAGCAGGGCATCGCCGTGCGTGCCGGCCAGCACTGCGCCATGCCGCTGCTGCAACGCCTCGGCCTGCCCGGCGCACTGCGCGTCTCGCTCGGCCTGTACAGCGACGGTGATGATCTGGAGCGCTTCTTCGCCGCTCTCAACCACGCGCTGGAGCTGCTGCGATGAGCGCGGCGACGAACCTGCCGGCCGAGGCCCGTGCAGCCCTGGCCGCCTTCTCCGCCTGCAACGGCTGGGAACAGCGCGCCCGCCTGCTGATGCAATGGAGCGAACGCCTGCCGGCGCTGACCGACGAGGAACGCTGCGAGGCCAATCGGGTGCAGGGCTGCGAAAGCAGCGTATGGCTGGTGGCAGGCCGCAGCGGCAGCCGCCTGCAATTTCGCGCCAGCAGCGACGCCCGCCTGCTGCGCGGCCTGCTGGCCCTGCTGCTGCTGCGCATCGACGGTTTGAGCGAGGCCGAACTGGCCGCGGTGGACGTGACCGACTGGTTCGCCCAGCTCGGCCTCGGCCGCCAGCTGTCGCCGTCGCGCAGCAGCGGACTGAACGCGGTGCTGCAGCGCATCCGCGAGCTGGCCAGCGAAACCTATCCGTAGGGGGCTCGCGTCGGCGACTGCCCGCCAGCGACAGCCCCCCTGCGCGGGACTCCGGCCCTACGACTGGGTGCCCCTGCGCTCCGCCGGCCGCCGCGCGCCGGCCACCAGTTTGTCGACCAGCCGCGCCGCGGCGACCATGCCGAAGGTGGCTGTGACCATCATCACCGCGCCGAAGCCGCCGGCGCAGTCCAGGCGCACCCCTTCGCCGACGAAGCTCTTGCTCTGACAGACGCTGCCGTCGGGCTGCGGGTAGCGCAGCTGCTCGCGCGAGTACACGCAGGTAACGCTGTAGGTGCGCCCCGGGGTGCGCGAGAAACCGTAGTCGCGGCGCAGCAAGGAGCGCACCTTGGCGATCAGCGGGTCGTTGACCGTCTTGTTCAGGTCGGCGACCTGCACCTGGGTCGGGTCGACCTGTCCGCCGGCGGCGCCGGTGGTGACGATGGCGATCTTGCGCCGCTTGCACCAGCTGATCAGCGCCGCCTTGGCCGCCACGCTGTCGATGCAGTCGATCACCCCGTCGAGCTGTTCGGTGATGTGCTCGGCCATGGTCTCGCGGGTGACGAAGTCGGCCACCGCATGCACGATGCAGCCGGGGTTGATGGCGCGGATGCGCTCGGCCATCGCTTCGACCTTGGCGCGACCGATGTTGCCGGCGTGGGCATGGATCTGTCGGTTGGTGTTGGTCACGCAGACGTCGTCGAGGTCGAACAGCGAGATCTCGCCGACTCCGCTGCGCGCCAGCGCCTCGGCCGCCCAGGAACCGACCCCGCCGATGCCGACCACCGCCACATGGGCGCTGGCCAGCCGTTCGAGGCCGATACGCCCGTACAGGCGGGCAATGCCGCCGAAACGCTGCTCGTCGATCTGCATGTCAAGTTCCCCGGAAAAATGCGCCGCGCATTATAGGGATGCGCCCGGCGCCACCCAAGTGCCGGGCGCCCGCCGGCCCGCGCAGTACGCCCCCTGTACAGCCCCGAAGGGCCGGAGTACGATGCGCGCGCGTCGGCGCTCGCCGGCTTTCCTCTCCGTTCCTTTCTCTGGAACCCTGCATACATGTCTGCTCGCAAACTGGGTCTCAACCTGGTCATGGTCGTGGCCGTGGCCTCCCTGTTCACCGGCCTGTGGGCCTGGTTCAACCAGCCGCTGAAAGCGCCCGACTGGCCCGACCACATCTCCGGCTATTCCTTCTCGCCGTTCCGCCTCAACCAGAACCCGCAGGACGGCACCTACCCGAGCGAGGCGGAGATCCGCGCCGATCTGGAGCTGCTCAGCAGCCAGACCGACAACATCCGTACCTACTCGGTCGACGGCATGCTCGGCGAGATCCCGCGCCTGGCCGAGGAAGCCGGCCTGCGGGTGACCCTGGGCATCTGGCTGAGCAACGACCTAGAGGCCAACGAGTGGCAGATCCAGCGCGGCATCGAGATCGCCAAGCGCGAGCGCAGCGTGGTGCGCGTGGTGGTCGGCAACGAAGCCCTGTTCCGCGAGGAGGTCACCGTCGAGCAGATGATCGGCTATCTCGACCGCGTGCGCGGCGCCCTCAAGGTGCCGGTGACCACCGCCGAGCAGTGGCACATCTGGGAGAAGTACCCGGAGCTGGCCAGGCATGTCGACCTGATCGCCGCCCACGTGCTGCCCTACTGGGAGTTCATCCCCCAGGAGCACTCGGTGGACTTCGTCCTCGACCGCGCCCGCGAGCTGAAGAAGCTGTTCCCGAAGAAGCAACTGCTGCTGGCGGAAGTCGGCTGGCCGAGCAACGGCCGCACCCGTGGCGGCGCCCAGGCTACCCAGGCCGACCAGGCCCTCTACCTGCGCAACCTGGTCAACCAGCTCAACGCCAAGGGTTACAACTACTTCGTCATCGAGGCCTTCGACCAGCCGTGGAAGGCCAGCGACGAAGGCTCGGTCGGTGCCTACTGGGGCGTGTTCAACGCCGAGCGCCAGGCCAAGTTCCCGTTCACCGGCAGCGTGGTGGAGATCCCCGAGTGGCGCCTGCTGGCCACCGCCTCCGGGGTGCTGGCCCTGCTTGGCCTGGCCCTGCTGCTGATCGACGGCAGCGCCCTGCGCCAGCGCGGCCGCACCTTCCTGACCATCGTGGCGTTCCTCGCCGCCACCCTGCTGGTGTGGATCGCCTACGACTACAGCCAGCAGTACAGCAACTGGTTCAGCAGCCTGGTCGGCATCCTGCTGGCCATCGGCGCCCTCGGGGTGATGATCGTCCTGCTCACCGAGGCCCACGAGCTGGCCGAAACCGTGTGGAAGCACCAGCGCGTGCGCACCTTCCGCCCGGTCACCGAGGAAAACGCCTACCGGCCCAAGGTGTCGATCCACGTGCCCTGCTACAACGAGCCTCCGGAGATGGTCAAGCAGACCCTCGACACCCTGGCGCGACTCAACTACCCGGACTACGAAGTGCTGGTGATCGACAACAACACCAAGGACCCGGCGGTCTGGCAGCCGGTGGAAGCCCACTGCGCCGGCCTCGGCCCGCGCTTCAAGTTCTTCCACGTCGCGCCGCTGGCCGGCTTCAAGGGCGGCGCGCTCAACTATGTGCTGCAGCATACCGCCGCCGACGCCGAGGTGGTGGCGGTGATCGACTCCGACTACTGCGTCGAGCCGGACTGGCTCAAGCACATGGTGCCGCACTTCGCCGACCCGGAGATCGCCGTGGTGCAGTCGCCGCAGGACTACCGCGACCCGCACGAGTCGCTGTTCAAGAAGCTCTGCTACGCCGAGTACAAGGGCTTCTTCCACATCGGCATGGTGACCCGCAACGACCGCGACGCGATCATCCAGCACGGCACCATGACCATGACCCGCAAGTCGGTGCTCGACGAACTGGGCTGGGCCGACTGGTGCATCACCGAGGATGCCGAGCTGGGCCTGCGGGTGTTCGAGAAGGGCCTGTCGGCCGCCTACGCCGAGCAGAGCTACGGTAAAGGCCTGATGCCCGACACCTTCATTGACTTCAAGAAACAGCGCTTCCGCTGGGCCTACGGCGCCATCCAGATCATGAAGCGCCACGCGGCCAGCCTGTTCCTCGGCAAGGGCAGCGAGCTGTCGCGCGGCCAGCGCTACCACTTCATCGCCGGCTGGCTGCCGTGGATCGCCGACGGCCTGAACATTTTCTTCACCCTCGGCGCCCTGTTGTGGTCGGCGGCGATGATCATCGTGCCCAACCGGGTCGACCCGCCGCTGATGATTTTCGCCATCCCGCCGCTGGCGCTGTTCGTGTTCAAGCTGGGCAAGATCCTGTTCCTCTACCGCCGCGCGGTGGGGGTGAACATGCGGGACGCCATCGCCGCCGCGGTGGCGGGCCTGGCGCTGTCGCACACCATCGCCAAGGCGGTGCTGTACGGCTTCGTCACCCGCAGCATCCCGTTCTTCCGCACGCCGAAGATGCGCAGCAGCCACGGCCTGCTGGTAGCGCTGGCGGAGGCCCGCGAGGAGGTGTTCGTCATGCTGCTGCTATGGGGCGCCGCCTTCGGTATCGCGCTGACCCAGCCGCAACCGAGCCTGGACGTGTACTTCTGGGTCGGCGTGCTGCTGGTGCAGTCGCTGCCCTACCTGGCGGCGCTGCTCATGGCCCTGCTCTCGGCCCGTCCGCAGGTCGAGGCCAGCAGCGACGAAGTGCCGGTCTGATCCCCGGCCCTTCCCCGACAACGGCGCTCAGAAATGGCGCCGTTTTCCTTTAAGATAAACGCCTTTCGACCTGTCGCCGTTTGCGGAGCCTGCATGACCACCCTCTCCCCCACCCTCGAACTGGCCTGCGAGCTGATCCGCCGCGCCTCCGTCACCCCGCTGGACGAGGGCTGCCAGGCGCTGATGAGGGAACGTCTGGCCGCCTGCGGCTTCGCTGTGGAGCCGATGCGCATCGAGGAGGTGGAGAACTTTTGGGCGCGCCGTGGCGGCGAAGGCCCGGTGTTGTGCTTCGCCGGCCACACCGACGTGGTGCCCACCGGCCCGCTGGACGCCTGGCAGCATCCGCCCTTCGCGGCCTTCGTCGATGCGGAAGGCATGCTCCGCGGCCGCGGCGCCGCCGACATGAAGGGCAGCCTGGCGGCGATGATCGTCGCCGTCGAGCGCTTCGTCGCCGACCACCCGCGGCACACCGGCGCCATCGCCTTCCTGATCACCAGCGACGAGGAAGGCCCGGCGCTGCACGGCACCAAGGCGGTGGTCGAGCGCCTCTCGGCGCGCAACGAGCGTCTCGACTGGTGCATCGTCGGCGAACCGTCAAGCACCTCGCAGGTCGGCGACATCGTCAAGAACGGCCGCCGCGGCTCGCTCAACGGCCGCCTGCGAGTCAAGGGCGTGCAGGGCCACGTCGCCTACCCGCATCTGGCGAAGAATCCCATACACCTCGCCGCCCCGGCACTGGCCGAGCTGGCCGGCGAGCACTGGGACGCCGGCAACGCCTTCTTCCCGCCGACCAGCTTCCAGATCTCCAACATCCACTCCGGCACCGGCACCACCAACGTCATCCCCGGCGAGCTGACCTGCCTATTCAACTTCCGCTTCTCCACCGAATCGACCGTGGAAGGCCTGCAGCAGCGCGTCGAGGCGATCCTCGACAGGCACGGTCTGGACTGGCAGATCGACTGGTCGCTGTCCGGACTGCCGTTCCTCACCGAACCGGGCGCGCTGCTCGATGCGGTGTCGGCGAGCATCAAGGCCGTCACCGGCCGCGACACCAGCCCCTCGACCACCGGCGGCACCTCGGACGGCCGCTTCATCGCCACCCTGGGCACCCAGGTGGTCGAACTCGGCCCGGTCAACGCCACCATCCACCAGGTCAACGAGCGGGTGCTGGCCAGCGACCTGGACCTGCTCACCGAGATCTACTACCAGACGCTGGTGCGTCTGCTGGCGGCCTGACCATGCTCATCTGCCCGATCTGCAGCGGTGCGCTGCATGCCCAGGACAACGGCGTGCAGTGCAGCCACGGCCACCGCTTCGACCGCGCCCGCCAGGGCTACCTGAACCTCTTGCCGGTGCAGCACAAGAAGAGCCTCGACCCGGGCGACAACGCCGCGATGGTCGAGGCGCGGCGGCGCTTCCTCGGCGCCGGCCACTACGCACCGCTGGCCGCGCGACTGGCCGAGCTGGCGGTGGCGCGCACCCCGGCGCGCTGGATCGACATCGGCTGCGGCGAGGGCTACTACACCGCGCAGCTGGCCGATGCGCTGCTGGCAGCCGACGGCTACGCCCTGGACATCTCCCGCGAGGCGGTCAAGCGCGCCTGCAGGCGCGCCCCGCAACTGACCTGGATGGTCGCCAGCATGGCCCGCGTGCCGCTGGCCACCGGCTCCTGCGGCCTGCTGGCCAGCGTGTTCAGCCCGATCGACTGGGTCGAGGCGGCGCGCCTGCTGCGCCCCGGCGGCGGCATCCTGCGCCTGGGGCCGGCGCGCCTGCACCTCTACGAGCTGCGCCAGAAGCTCTACGATGAGGTGCGCGACTATCAGGACGACAAGCACCTGAGCGATCTGCCCGACTCGCTGAAACTGGCCGATACCCAGACCCTGGAGTTCCGCCTGAGCCTGGACAGCTTCGAGGCGCGCAGCGACCTGCTGGCGATGACCCCGCACGGCTGGCGGGTCAATGCCGAACGCCGCGAACGCATCCTCGCCGAGCCCTTCGAGGTCACCGTGTCCGCCCGCTACGACTGGATCGAACGCCAGTAACAATGCCCAGGACGGCCGCGCGGCCGTCCCCATCGCCGCACCAGGAAGCCCGACATGCGCCAACCGGATATCGAGATCTACCTCAAGGACGTCGAACTGCCGGCGGTCACCGCCTGGCTGGAGCAGGCCATCGGCCCGTGCAGCCAATGGCAGGTCCGCGGCCAGACCCACAAGTGCCGCGCCGGCGACATCCCCGTCACCTGGCTGCACAAGGCCGTCGGTCGCTGGAGCAGCCTGCTGCTGGACAGCGCGCAGACGCCCTGGGAAGACGACCTGGCCTGCGCCAAGGCCGCCTGCGCCGCCCTCGGCGTGCAGGTACGCTGCGCCCCCGGCAGCTGGAACGAGGAACAGGGCGAGGAAGATGCCGACCGCTGGCTGAAGGTCACCGCCGAGGGCGTCAGCGAGATCACCTGGCGCACCGACTGAGTCCGGCTCCCCTCTCCACCGCCCAAGAGATTCACCATGCAAGGCAAGATCGTCACCTGGAACGACGACCGCGGCTTCGGCTTCATCGCACCCGACGATGGCTCGGCGCAGCTGTTCTTCCACATCTCCGCCGTGCGCACCAGCGTACGCCGGCCCCAGCAGGGCGACCGGGTCGCCTTCGAAACCACCCGCGACAGGTCCGGCCGGCTCAAGGCCGCCTGGGTGACGCTCGAAAACGCGGCGGCGCAGCCGCAGGCGCCTCGGCGAGCGCCCGGCAGCGCCCCGCGCGGCAGGCCGGCACAGTCCAGCCCGCTCCGGCTGCTGGGCGGCGCCGCGCTGCTGGTGCTGCTGTTCCTCGGCTGGCTGCTGACCCAGGGACCGCTGTCCGGCCTGTTCACACCGACGCCCGCCGGCCCCGGCAGCGCCCTGCAGGTCGAGGCACCGATCCAGCGCGAGATCGACAAGACCCTCGCCCTGATCCGTCGCGGCGGCCCCTACCCGCACAGCCAGGACGGCACCGTGTTCCAGAACCGCGAACGCCGGCTGCCCGCCCAGGCGCGCGGCTACTACCGCGAATACACGGTGCGCACGCCGGGCCTGTCCCATCGCGGCCCGCGGCGCATCGTCACCGGCGGCAACCCACCGGTGATCTACTACTACACCGAAGACCACTACCAAAGCTTCCGCGTACTGGAGCCCAGGCCATGACCCCGCAGCAATTCGCCGCGCGCCTCCTCGCCGAACCGGCGCACGCCGGGCTGTATCGCTGCGCGCCGGGCTGGGTGCAGGACTCGGCGGAGATCCTCTGGCGCCCGCTCGCCGCCGCGCCCATCGCCCGCGAGCCGCTGCTCGCCGCGCTCGGCACCGCACTGGCCTTCCCCGCGTACTACGGGCAGAACTGGGACGCCGCCTGGGACTGCCTCACCGAACTGGACTGGCCGGCCGGGCGCCTGCTCGCCCTGCGCCTGCCGCTCGCGCCCGGCTGCGCGGTGGACGAGGCGGCGCTGGAGGTCTTCCTCGAACTGCTGGACGACGCCTGCCGGCACTGGGCCGAACAGGGCCGGGCGCTGTGCCTGCTGCTGGAAACCCGCCGCGAGGACCTGTCCTGCCTGCGCGCGCTGCCCATGCTGGAGTGATCGCGCAGACAGCGAAAAGCCCGTCTCGCGACGGGCTTTTCGGAACCTCCACAGCGTGGACTCAGAGCTTGGAAACGTCCTCGGCCTGCAGGCCCTTCTGCCCCTGGGCGACGGCGAACTCGACGCGCTGCCCTTCCAGCAGGGTGCGATGGCCATCGCCTCGGATGGCGCGGAAATGCACGAACACATCGGCGCCGTTCTCGCGCTGAATGAATCCATAGCCCTTGGCATCGTTGAACCACTTGACGGTTCCGATCTCGCGATCAGCCATTACAACTCTCTCCAGACTCGCAAATGTTCATCGCTCCCCGCAGGGAGCCGCTCGGGACGGTACGTTGCGAAACGTTCTTCTTGTTATATCCGACCTCCGCCGCCGCGAGGCGTCTGGAGCGGGTATTTCGAATGGCGTTCTTGACGACCGCTGGCCCGAGTATAAACAAAGCGTCCGACCTGAAAAGCCCCGCCACTTGACCCAGGACAAAGGTCGCAGCCTTCACTCGCGCGGCGCCAGCAGCTCGCCGGCACGCCGCGCCAGCACGGCGTATTGCGGCGCCTCCAGACGATAGGCCCAGTCGCGCTGGCCGATCAGCTGCGCGCCCAGCCCGCGGCTTTCGCCCAGCACCAGCCAGTGCTGGCCGCCGCGCAGATAGAAGCGCCCCTGCAGCTCGCCGCCCGCGAAGGTGCGCACCACGAACTCCAGCTCCGGACGGCCATCGAAGGCGACCTGCGCCAGCGACGCGGCGTCGGCGAAGTCGAGGCTGGAGAACAGCGCGGCCATGCTGTTGAGCGCTCCCTCGTAGGCCAGCCGGCGGCCGGCCGGCAGGTCGAGGAGGTTCAGGTTGAACTGCTCGGCGCTGTCGCGGCCGGCGCGCAGGCGCTCGCCATCGGCATGCCGCACCGCCACCTCGCGCACGCTGGCGAAGGGAATCTCGGCGATGCGCCGATCCAGCCAGGCCAGTTCGTTGTCGACCAGCGCCAGCGGCTGATCGACCAGCCAGACCTGCGCATCGTCCGGCCAGCGCACCAGTTGGCCGCCCTGCCGGGAGGCCTGCCCGATCAGCAGCACCTGCGGCGCGCCGCCGAGGCCTTCCAGGGTCAACCGCGTGGCCGCGCCCTCGCCAGCCTCGGCCAGGCCGAGGCGCGCGTGGTTGTCCGGGTTGCGGGTCTTGGCCTCGACCTTGCGCGCCGCCGCCAGCGCGCGCAGCAGGCGATTGACCTCGCCGGCCGCCGCCGGATAGCCGGCCTTGTCCGGCACCACCCAGGCGTCGCCCTCGCGCACGATGCGGATCCTCGGCAGCTCGCCGTGGCGGATCTCCAGCGCCCGCACCTTCTCCAGTTGCCCGGCCAGCGCCGGCAGCAGCAGTTGCCGCTCGGCCTGGCGGGCGATCCCGTCGCCGCGCTGCAACCAGACGAGCAGCGCCCCGAGCAGCAGGGCGAACGACAACAGCATCCACAGCGACTTGCGTTGCATGACAGCCTCCGGCAGGCATCGGGGGATGTGGCGCCAGCCGCCTTGGCCGCTGGCGCCCACCCGTCAACAGGGTCAGGCCGTGCGCCGCCGGCGCAGCAGCCACAGACCGATCACCGCCAGCGTCAGCAACAGCGGCACCAGGGCGATATTGACGAACTTCAGGCTGCGCCCCAGCGCCTCGATGTCGGCGTTGAGCTGGTAGCGCACCTCGCGCAGCTGCTTGCGGATCGCCAGCTTCTCCTGCATGAACTGCTGCAGGGTGGCCTGCTGCTCGGGACTCAGCTCCAGCGCCTGCTCGGGGCCATCGCCCGGCTGCAGTTCGGCCAGGCGCTGCTCGGTCTGCGCCAGGCGCTGGTTGAGGATCTCCTCCTGCTCGCGGAAGCGCGCCTCGGCCTGACGCTGCAGGTTCTCCACCACCACGAACGGCCGGCTGTAACGCCCGCGCGAGCGCACGCTGATCAGCGCATCGCTGCCGGCGAGGTTGTCCAGCGCGTTGATGGCGAAGCCGGCGTTGTCGGCGAACGGTTGCGGCACGCGCTGGCCGAAGAAGTCCTGCACCTGCACCCACATGCGGTCGGCGAGCAGGTCGCTGTCGGCGACCACGATCAGGTTGATCCGCTCGGCGGCCTTGAGGCCGTCCTTCTGCCCCTCGATGCCGTCGGGGAAGGCGCTCTGCGCCGGACCGTCGATGCGCGCCGCCAGCGCGTAGCGTTCGCCGGTCGGGGCCAGATCGCGCAGCAGCTCCTGCGGATCGCGCAGCATGGCGAAGCGCTGGACGTCCATCGGCATGGCGTACTCGGAACTCTGCAGCAGCGGCGTGAAGCGGGTACCGGCGCCTTCCAGCGGTTCGAGGATGCCGGCGGTGGCTACGGTGATGCTCTCCAGCCCCGCCGTGGTCACGTCGTCCTGATCAAGCGCCTGCGCCGGCAGGCTCAGCCAGCCGACATGGCGCACCGGGCGCTGCGCCTCGCCGCGCCCCACCGCCAGCGCGTAGCTGCCGTCGGCCAGCACCTCGCCGGGGCGCAGGCGCAGGCCCCAGGCCTTGAACAGCGGCGCCAGGTCGGAGGCGTTGCCCCCCTCCATCAGCCCGCCGCTGTCCGCCTCGCTGAACGGATCGACGAAGGCCAGCAGCTTGCCGCCGCGCAGCACGAACTGGTCGATGGCATACAGCGTCGGCTCGGCCAGCGCCTTGGGATGAACCAGCAGCAGCACCGACACCTCGTCGGGGATGCGGTCCACATCGTCCTGCAGGCGCTTGATGGCGAACTGCTGGCGGATCTGCTCCATGACCATCCAGGGCGCGCCGCCCTGCCCGCTCAGCGGGTTGAAGCCGCCGTCCAGCGGCAGCCCGGAGAGCACGCCGACCACCGGCCGCTCCGGCTTGGCCAGCGCCTGCACCAGACGGCTGATCTCGTATTCGAGGAACTCCTCCTGGTCGAGCGGGAAGAACGGGATGGTCTGCACGTCGTCCAGCGCGTTGCTGCCGGCCAGGCCGAAGTACAGCTTGTCGCCGCCTTGCTGCAGCGGCACCGCATGCAGGCCGAACTCGGCGGCGCGGTCCTCCTCCTCGGAGAACGGCTCGGGGTCGATCACCTGGAGCCTGAGCTTGCCGCCGGCTGCGCGCTCGTAGGCGCGCAGCATCTCCTCGACGCGCCGCGCGTAGTTGCGCAGCGGCGTGAGGTCGCGGCTGAGGTTGTCGGAATAGAAGAAGTACAGGTTCACCGGCTCGTCCAGCCCGGCGAGGATGCGCCGGGTACCGTCGCTGATGGTGTAGAGCTTCTGCTCGGTCAGGTCGAGCCGGGCGTTGGGCAGGCCGATGCCGGTGACCATGTTGAAGGCCAGGAAGGCCGCGGCGATCAGCAGCAGGCCCGCGCCGGAATGGATGATGCGCTTCATCGTCGGCTCCTCAGTCGGCTTTCTTCAGGTCGATCGCCACCGCCGTGGCGGTCAGCCAGGCGAGGATCAGGCTGGCGAAGTACAGCAGGTCGCGCAGGTCGAGCACGCCCTTGCTGATCGCATCGAAGCGGGTCAGGAAGCTCAGCGCGGCCACCGCGTCGACCAGCGTCTGCGGCGCCCAGCCGCTGAAGGCGTCGAGCACCAGCGGGAAGCCGCTGGCGACGAACAGGAAGCACACGCAGACGGTGAGGATGAAGGCGATCACCTGGTTGCGGGTCAGCGCCGAGAGGCACGAGCCGATGGCCAGGTAGGCGCCGGCCAGCAGCCAGCTGCCGATGTAGCCGGTGAGGATCGCGCCGTTGTCCGGCTCGCCCAGGTAGTTGACCGTCAGCACCATCGGGAAGGTCAGCAGCAGGGCGATACCGGCGAACACCCAGGCGGCGAGGAACTTGCCGCCCACCGCGTCGGCACGCGTGATCGGCAGGGTCATCAGCAGCTCGATGGTGCCGCTCTTGCGCTCCTCGGCCCACAGGCGCATGGCCAGCGCCGGCACCAGGAACAGGTACAGCCAGGGGTGGAAATTGAAGAACGGCGCCAGATCGGCCTGACCGCGCTCGAAGAACTCCCCCAGGTAGAAGGTGAACACCCCGGACAGCACGAGGAAAATCACGATGAACACATAGGCCAGCGGCGTGGCGAAATAGCTCGCCAGCTCGCGCCTGAAGACCACCGGCAACTGCTTCATGCCGCCTCTCCTCGGGTCAGGGTGCGGAACACCTCGTCGAGGCGTCCGCGCTCGACGTCCATTTCCTTGATCTGCCAGCCGCGCGCCGCGACCAGCGCGCTGACCTGCGGGAAGATCACCTGGCCAGGCTGCGCCAGCACGGTCAGGCTGTGCTCGCGGGCGTTACGCTCGACCCCGGCGACTCCCGGCAGCGCCGCCAGCGCCGCCTCGTCCAGGCCCGCGCCGCCCACCAGGGTCACCGCCTGGTGATAGCGCGAGCGGCTCTCCAGCTCGAAGGGCGTGCCGTCGGCCACCACCCGTCCGCTGGCGATCACCAGCGCCCGGCTGCACACTGCGCTGACTTCTTCGAGGATATGCGTGGAAATGACGATGATCTTGTCATGGGCCAGACGCTGGATCAGCTGGCGCACCTGATGCTTCTGGTTCGGGTCGAGGCCGTCGGTGGGCTCGTCGAGGATCAGCACCTGCGGGTCATGGAGGATCGCCTGGGCCAGCCCGACGCGGCGCTTGAAGCCCTTGGACAGGGTCTCGATGGACTGGCCGAGCACCGACTCCAGCTCCACCTGGGCCACCGCCCGCGCCACCCGCGCGCGCTTCTCGGCGCCACGGAAACCGCGTACCTCGGCGATGAAGGCGAGGAACCCCTGCACCGTCATGTCGCCGTAGCAGGGCGCGCCCTCCGGCAGATAGCCGATCAGCTGCTGGGCCTTGAGGGTCTGGCGCTGTATGTCGAAACCGAAGATCCGCGCGGTGCCCGAAGTCGGCGCGAGGAAGCCGGTGAGCATCTTCATGGTGGTGGACTTGCCGGCGCCGTTAGGGCCGAGAAAGCCCAGCACCTCGCCGGGCTGAACGCGGAAGGACAGGCCGTCCACCGCCGTATGCTGCGCAAAGCGCTTGGTGAGTTGTTCCAGTTCGATCATGGTCGCTCCAAGACTGCCGGAGCCTGCGCGCCAACAGCCGCGGAGGCTTCACGAATGCCGGGTGAACTCTAGGTAGGGCATGGGGGCATTGCAAGGGGCAGGCCGTGCCCGCGCGGGCCGGCTCAGAGCCGCGCCCTACGGGCGGAGGCCATGCTCCATCAGCCCACTTCCTGCGCCTGTCCCGCCAGATTGCCCAATGCCTCCTCCACCCGGTTGCGCCCCTGGCTCTTGGCCTGGTACAGCGCCTGGTCGGCCAGCTTGATCAGGATTTCCGGGCTGTTGTCGTCCTCGGGCACCAGCAGGGCGACGCCCATGCTCACGGTGACCACGCCCAGCGGCGAATCGGCGTGGGCGATGGCCTGTGCCATGACTGCCGCACGGATGCTTTCGGCCAAGGCCAGAGCGCCGGCGGCGTCGAGGTCGCTGGCGATCACCGCGAACTCCTCGCCGCCGTAGCGGGCCGCCAGGTCGCCGGCGCGGCGGGTGCCGGCCTGCAGGGTGGCGGCCACCTTGCGCAGACAGTCGTCGCCGGCCAGATGGCCGTAGCGGTCGTTGTAGCGCTTGAAGAAGTCGATATCGAGCATGAGCAGCGCCAGCGGCTGGCGGGCACGGCGTGCGCGGCCCCACTCGCGGGCCAGGGTGGCGTCGAACACCCGGCGGTTGGCCAGCCCGGTCAGGCCGTCGGTGCTGGACAGGTGCAGCAGCTCGCGGTTGGCCCGCTCCAGCTCGGCGGTACGCGCCTCGACCTGCTGGCGCAGTTCCTCGGTGTGTCGCTCCAGGCGGCGCGCCATCATCGCCAGGGCATCGCCGAGCATGCCCACCTCCAGCACCCGGCTGTCCACCGGCTTCTCGCCGCTCCAGTCGCCGTTGCCCAGGCGCAGCGCCCAGCGGCTCAGGGTGCCGAGCGGCTGGGCGATCCAGTTGCTGAGCAGCACGGCGCCCAGCAGGCTGAGCAGCAGGACGGCCAGGGCGACCAGGGTGACGTTGCGCAACAGGCCGCTGGTCGGGGCGATGAACTGGCGCTGCGGCAGGGCCACGCCGATGGTCAGCGTCGGGCCATCGGGCAGCGCGTAGCTGCCCCAGTCGACCAGATAGCGCTCGCCGTCCAGCTCGCGGAAGGTGCGCCCCTCGGTACTGCCCTGCTCGGCGATGGCCTGGCCGCTGGTGCGCACCAGCGGGTTGTCGCTGGCGCTGGCCTTGATGCGGATGCTGCGGGTACCACGCAGCAGGTATACCGGCTCGCGGCTGGAGGTGGCGAGCAGATCGCCGTTGGCCTCGGCGAGGAAGGCCACGCCGCCGGTGTGCCGGGTGATGTCGGCGAGCAGCTGGCTGAGCTGCAGCAGGGCGACGTCGGCGGTCAGCACACCGAGAAATTCGCCGCTGCGGCCGTACAGCGGCGCGGCCATGCCGATGCCCATGGCATCGTAGGCGCCCGACTCGTCGTCGATGGCGTAACGGTACGCCGGGTACCAGACCATGCTGCCCGAGGCCCGCGCGGCGCGGAACCAGGGCCGGAGGCGCGCATCGAAATGGGCGTTGCCGCGGGAAATCAGGCTGCCACGACGGTTGGCGTCGTCGACCCGATAGAGCAGCATCGCCCGACCGTCGCCCTGGCGGGCCTGGAGCATGCGCAGGGCGCGGTCCTCGCCGCGCGGCGGACGGCTGGCGGCGTGGTACTCGCCCTCGGCGGTGCCCAGGGAGAGGAAGGTCAGCAGCGACTGCTGGCGCAGCTGGAGGAGGAAATTGCCGACCAGCGCCTCGGGCTGGGCGACATCCAGCAGGCCGAGGCGCGCCTGCTCGGCATTGAAGCTGAGCACCCGGCGCGGTACCTCGAAGAATTCGGCGACCTTGTCGTGGACGCGCAGGCCGATCTCGCTGGCCAGCTGCTTCTGGAACTGCTCGGCGGCGGACAGCGCCGCCTGGTAGGACAGCCAGCCCTGCACGGCGATGATCGGCAGCAGGAGCATCAGCAGGCGTCGGCTGAGGAAACCGCGCAACGGCACCTTGCGCATGCTCTCCGACCACTGCGGGCCGCGCGCCGGGCGACCGTCGAACAGCACCAGCGCCAGCAAGCCGAGGGTCAGCAGCGCGCCGCCGCCGCGCAGCCACAGCGCGCGCTGCGGCGGATAGCCCTGGGCGCGTTTGAGCTGCGCGGCAATCATCCAGCGGCCGTCGGGCAGAACGATCTCGCGTTGCAGGTCGGCCTCGTGGAACAGCTCGGGATCGCCGAAGAACACCTCGCCGCGCTCGCCCAGCCCCTCGCGCCCGCGCAGGGCCAGCGCGAAAGGCAGCTCGGGATCGTACAGGCCGCTGTCTTCCAGCAGCCCCTGCAGGTCGATCACCGTGGAAATCAGTCCGAGCAGTTCGCCGCTGCGCGGATCGGCGCCGCCGGCGAAGAACGGCGTGCGCACGATCACTCCGAGCCGGCCGCTCTGCAGCAGCGGTAAAGGCCCGGCGAGGCTGTTGCCACGCCGGGCGACGGCGCGGCGCACGCCTTCCATCATCTCCGGGCGCAGGCCGAAATCCATGCCCAGCACCGCCTCGTTGCCGGCCAGCGGATTGACGTGGACGATGCGCAGGCCGCGCGAGATGGCGATGTTGACCAGCCGGCGATGGCGGTCGAGCAGCGGTTCGGTGAGCGCGCGCAGTTCCTCTTCCGGCAACTGCGGGTCGGCGGCCAGGCGCGCGGCCAGCGGATCGGCCAGGGGCATCAGCGCACCCAGGGTCTGCTCCAGTTCGGCGCTCAGGCGCTGCAGCTGGCCGGCGGCCTGCTGGTGGCGCAGCGACTCCTGACGCTGGCGGTCTATCAGTTCGGCGACGAGAGTGACCAGCAGCCCGAGCAGCAGCACGCCGATGACGTTCCCGAGGGCTTTGCGGCGTTTCATCGCTACTCCATTGATCTGGACGGGGCTTGCCGATCCGGGGCAAGACGGCCGGAATGCGCCGCGCGGAATGGCGCCGGGAGCGCGATGCGGCGCGGATGCCGGCTCGATGACGATGCTAATCGTCCGGCCGCATTCTGCAAAGCGCGCCATGCGCGGCGCGGTGACTCGGCCAGCGGCATCACGGTCACGCCGACCTGCGGGGCGTGGCCGCCGCCGAGGATCGCCCCGCGCAACGCGGGGGCGCCACCATCAGAGCGCCACGGCCAGCACCACCAGCACCGCGCATTCGAGCAGTTCCAGCAGCGCTCCGGCAGTATCCCCGGTGGTGCCGCCGAGGCGCCGCAGCATGGCGCGCCGGCACAGCACGAACACCGCCAGCGCGCTGCCCAGCGCCAGCAGTCCGGCCCAGCCGCCGGCCAGGCAACCCAGCGCCACCGCCAGCAACACCCACCAGCCGGTACGCTGCGGCACGGCGGCAGCCATGGCGCTGCCCAGCCCGTTGGCGCGCACATAGGGGGTGCCGAGCAGCAGCATCAGCAGCGCGCTGCGCCCCAGCAGCGGCGCCAGCAGCAGCACCGCCCACTGCCCGGCCGCCAGCAGCGCCCAGAGCGCGGTGAACTTGAGCAGCAGCAGCGCCACCAGCGCCAGCACCGCCATCGGCCCGCAGCTGGGGTCCTTCATGATCGCCAGGGTGCGCTGGCGATCCCCGTAGCCACCGACCCAGGCATCGGCGCTGTCGGCCAGCCCGTCCAGGTGCAGCCCGCCGCTGGCCAGCAGCCACAGGGCCAGCAGTAGCGCCGCGGCCAGCGGCGCGAACACGCCCTGCAGCAGCGCGGCGGCGAGCAGCAGCACGAGACCGAGCAGCAGGCCGACCAGCGGATAGCAGAGCAGCGACCGGCCGAGCTGGCGGGGTTCGGGCATGCCGGGCAGGCGCACCGGCAGGCGGGTGAGAAACTGCAGGGCGATCAGCAGGGGCAGCACGGCGTTCACGCGGGACTCCAGGGCTCGAAGCAGGACAGCGGCGGGTTCATCCGCGGCGGCGCAGGCGGTAGACACGCTCTTCGAGACGCGACAGACCGCGCTCGATGAACCGCCAGTTGCCCTCCAGCGCGTCGCTGCAGAGCAGCAGCTCCAGCTCCCAGCCCTCGCCGTAGAGCGCACGCACCTCGGCATCGTCGACCGCGAAGGGCGGCCCGCTCATCTGCTCCTGCGGGTAGTCGAGGGTAACCAGCATGCCGACCGCGCCGGCCGGCAGCAGGCGCTGCAGCTGGGCGACGTAGCGGCGGCGCATCTCCGCTGGCAGGGCGATCAGCGCGGCGCGGTCGTAGAAGGCCGTGCAGCCGGCGGTCTGCGCCGGCTCGACGGCGAAGAAATCGCCCTGCAGCACGGCGATCCCCGCGTCCTCATGGCGTTGTAGCGCGCCGTCGGCGCGCACGGCGGGAGACAGCCCCTGCTCGGCGAAGAAGTCCGTCACCGCCTTCGCCGCCAACTCGATGCCCAGCACCCGCTGTCCCTGGGCGGCCAGCCAGGGCATGTCGAGGCTCTTGCCGCACAGCGGCACCAGCACCTCGCTGCCCGCCGGCACCGCCAGCTGCGCCCAGCAGGCCTGCAGGTGAGGATTGACTTCCTTGAGGTGGAAGCCGATTTCGTTGCGCGCCCAGCGCGCCTGCCAGAACTCCTCGTGCATCTGCGTCTCCCTGTCCGATAGCGGTATTCGATGCGATTGGTCGAAAACTTATGCTGGATTTCGATCATTCGGCTGCCGAAGATAGCAACATCGCTCCCCGGAGGCACTTGCCATGTTACCCAGCCTGTTCATTTCCCACGGCTCGCCGATGGTCGCCCTGCACAGCGGCGACACCGGCCGCGCGCTGGCCCGCCTGGCCGGCGAGCTGCCGCGGCCGAAGGCGATCCTGGTGGTCTCCGCGCACTGGGAAAGCGCCGACCTGCGCATCACCTCGGCACCGCGCCAGGAGGCCTGGCACGACTTCTACGGCTTCCCGCCGGCGCTCTACGCGCTGGACTACGAGCCGCCCGGCGCCCCCGCGCTGGCCCTGGAGATCCTCGAACGCCTGGAGGACGACGGCCTGGTCGTGCATCTCGATCCGCAACGCCCCCTCGACCACGGCGCCTGGGTGCCGCTGCGCCTGATGTACCCCGAGGCGGACATCCCGGTGCTGCAGCTGTCGCTGCCCAGCCAGCACGGCCCGGCGCTGCAGACCCGCCTCGGCCGCCTGCTCGGCGAGCTGCGCGGCCAGGGCGTGCTGCTGATCGGCTCGGGCAGCATCACCCACAACCTCGGCGAGCTGGACTGGCACGCCGGCCCGGAGATGGTCGAGCCCTGGGCGCGCGAGTTCCGCGACTGGCTGGTGGCGCGCCTGGCCGCCGACGACGAGGCCGCCCTGCACGACTACCGCCGCCAGGCGCCCTGGGCGGTGCGCAGCCATCCCAGCGACGAGCACCTGCTGCCGCTGTTCTTCGCCCGCGGCGCCGGCGGCGCCTTTGCCGTCGAGTACGCCGGCTTCAGCAAGGCCACCATCGCCATGGATATCTACCGCTTCGGCTGAGTACCCGGCCCGGCCGGCGTTTCTTCCGGCCGCAAACGCGAACGCCCCGAGCGAGTCGGGGCGTTCGTTGCAAGCCGGGGCCGATCCGCGCGGATCAGTCCTCGTGGTAGCGGCGCAGGCGCAGGGCCTTGCCGGCCACACGGGTCTCCTTCAGGCGACCGAGCAGACGCTCCAGACCTTCCTCGGGCAGCTCGACCAGACTGAAGGTCTCGCGCACCTGGATGCGGCCGATGGCTTCGCGAACCAGCTTGCCTTCGTTGATGATCGCACCGAGCAGGTTCTTGGCGGCGACGCCGTCGCGCTTGCCCAGGGCGGTGCGGCAGCGCACGCGGCCTTCGGCCAGCGGCTCCATCGGACGTCGCGGACGGGCTTCGCCGGTACGCTCGCCGCTGCGCTCGCCACGCTCGGTGGCCGGACGCTCGCGGCTCGCCGCCGGGGTCAGCGGCTGCTCGCGGCGCACGCTTTCCAGGTCCAGCGCCTGGCCCTGGGTCAGCTTGGCCAGCAGGGCCGCGGCCAGTTGCTCCGGGGTGCATTCCAGACGACGGCACAGCTCGACACCGATCTGCCCGCGGGCCGCTTCGGCACCTTCGAGCAGCGGCTTGAGGCCGTTGGCCAGACGGGTGAGACGCGCCTCCAGCACGGTTTCGGCGTCCGGCAGCTTGATCTCGGCGACCTTCTGGTTGGTCACGCGCTCGATCACCTGCAGCATGCGGCGCTCGCGCGGGGTGACCAGCAGCAGCGCACGGCCTTCGCGACCGGCGCGGCCGGTACGGCCGATGCGGTGCACGTAGGACTCCGGATCGTAGGGCATGTCGATGTTCAGCACATGGGTGATGCGCGGTACGTCGAGGCCACGGGCAGCCACGTCGGTGGCGATCACGATGTCCAGGGTGCCGTCCTTGAGCGCCTCGACCACGCGCTCGCGCTGGGCCTGGGCGATGTCGCCGTTCAGCGCGGCGGCGCGGTAGCCGTTGCGCTCGAGCATCTCGGCGATGTCCAGGGTGGCCTGCTTGGTGCGCACGAAGCCGATCAGCGCGTCGAACTGCTCGACTTCCAGCAGACGCAGCACGGCGGCCTGCTTCTGGTCGGCATGCACCATCAGGTGGGCCTGCTCGATGCGCTCGACGGTCTGGGTCTTGCTGGCGATCTTGACGTGCTTGGGCGACTTCAGGTTGCGCTCGGCGATGGTGCGGATCGACGCCGGCAGGGTCGCCGAGAACAGCACGGTCTGGCGGCTTTCCGGCAGGGCCTGGAAGATCGCCTCGATGTCTTCCATGAAGCCGAGCTTGAGCATCTCGTCGGCTTCGTCGAGGACCAGGCGCTGCACGCTGTTCAGCAGGTTCTCGTCACGACGCAGGTGGTCGCACAGGCGACCCGGGGTGGCCACCACCACCTGGGCGCCCTGGCGCAGGGCCTTGAGCTGCGGGCCCATCGGCGCGCCGCCGTACACGGCGACCACCTTCACCCCACCCATGTCGCTGGAGTAGCGCTCGAAGGCGGCGGCGACCTGCAGGGCCAGCTCGCGGGTGGGGGTGAGGATCAGCACCTGCGGCTCGCGGCGCGCCGGGTCGAGCAGCGACAGCAGCGGCAGGGCGAAGGCGGCGGTCTTGCCGGTGCCGGTCTGCGCCTGGCCGATCATGTCGTGGCCGGCGAGGATCACCGGAATCGACTGCGACTGGATGGCCGACGGCTCTTCGTAGCCGACCGCAGTGATCGCGGACAGTACGGCCGGATGGAGATTGAGCGCGGCGAAGCCGCCAACGATGGATTCGGTCATGGGTATTTGCCTCGTGTAATCCGCAAAGACCCATGGCCAGCGCTGCGCCAGCCAAAAGCAAGACCCGTAGGGTCACCCTGGCAGCCTGGTCGGCGGGGATTTGCGAAATCGCGTGAAAAGGATAGTTCGACAAGAGGTGTCCGTCGGGACGGACGCACGGCGGAAGCTGGCGCTTCCTGAGGTGCTGGTTTGGCACGGGACACATCAAAGCGGCGCACATCATAACGCAAGATACGTGCCGAGTCGCGTCTTTTTCGCCGCAGCGCTGCGCGCGCCGGCCTTCAGCTGGCCGGGCGCAGGTGCGCTACATAGCCTTCCAGGCTGTAGCCCAGCCGGGTTTCCAGGCTGCGGGCGCGCTCGCGCAGCGCCGCCGGATTGAGGGTCTGGGCCTCGTCGGCCGGCACATAGAGGATCACGTTGCCCTCGCAGACCGGGCACTCCCAGTAGCTGTGGCGGAACAGTCCGCGCAGCAGCGGCGCGCCCAGCGGCTTGCCGTCGGTAGCGCTCCACTGATTGATCACCAGCCAGCCGCCGGGGCGCAGCCGCGCGCGGCAGGCCTGCAGGAAGCCCCAGGCGATGTGCGCGGCGGCCGGCCCGGTGTCGGTGTAGAGATCGAGGAAGATCACGTCCGCCGGCGCGCACTCGGCCAGCTGGCTGCGCGCATCGCCGATGCGGATCTGCAGCCGCGGATCGTCGGCCAGCCCCATGAACTCGCGAGCCAGCGCCGGCACCGCCGGACGCAGCTCGACCGCCTCGGCCGCGCGCAGCGGCAGCCATTTCAGGCAGGCCATGGTCAGGCTGCCGCCGCCCAGGCCGAGAAACAGCGCCCGCTCGCAGCGCGCAGGAAGCAGCGCGCCGAGCAGCATAGCGCGGGTGTAGTCGTACTCCAGCCAGGCCGGATCGGGCCGGTAGCTGCAGCTCTGCTCGACCTCGTCGCCGAATTCGAGGAAGCGGTAGTCGCCGGCCTCCACCACGCGGATCACCCCGTGGTCGTCGTGTATTTCCGCCAGCTGGCGATAGTCGCCCATCTCACCCCTCCACAGAATCGGCGGCATCCTAGCAGACGCCCCGGACTCGATACACGGCCTCTATCGAGCCCATGCCAGCGCGGCCCGGACGCATCGGTTACCATGACGCCCATCCCCTATCCGTCACCGCGAGCCACCCGATGAGCCAGCCCTGGAGCCCCGACAGCTGGAGAACCAAGCCGATCCAGCAACAACCCGACTACCCCGACGCCGAGCACCTCGCCCGGGTCGAGCAGACCCTGGCCGGCTATCCGCCGCTGGTGTTCGCCGGCGAGGCGCGCGAGCTGCGCCGCCAGTTCGCCGAAGTGACCCAGGGCCGCGCCTTCCTGCTGCAGGGCGGCGACTGCGCGGAGAGCTTCGCCGAGTTCTCCGCCGGCAAGATCCGCGACACCTTCAAGGTGCTGCTGCAGATGGCCATCGTGATGACCTTCGCCGCCGGCTGCCCGGTGGTCAAGGTCGGGCGCATGGCCGGGCAGTTCGCCAAGCCGCGCTCCGCCGGCCACGAAACCCTCGACGGCGTGACCTTGCCGGCCTACCGCGGCGACATCGTCAACGGCATCGGCTTCGACGCCGCCAGCCGCGCCCCCGATCCGGAGCGCCTGCTGCAGGCCTACCACCAGTCCACCGCGACCCTCAACCTGCTGCGCGCCTTCGCCCAGGGCGGCTTCGCCGACCTGCACCAGGTCCACCAGTGGAACCTCGACTTCATCGCCAACTCGGCGCTGGCCGAGAAGTACAGCCACCTGGCCGACCGCATCGACGAGACCCTGGCGTTCATGCGCGCCTGCGGCCTGGACAACGCGCCGCAGCTGCGCGAAACCAGTTTCTTCACCGCCCACGAGGCGCTGCTGCTCAACTACGAGCAGGCCTTCGTCCGCCAGGACAGCCTGACCGGCGGCTGGTACGACTGCTCGGCGCACATGCTGTGGATCGGCGACCGCACCCGCCAGGTCGACGGCGCCCACGTGGAGTTCCTGCGCGGCGTCGGCAACCCGGTCGGCGTCAAGGTCGGCCCGAGCATGGACACCGACCAGCTGCTGCGGCTGATCGACCTCCTCAACCCGGACAACGATCCCGGCCGCCTCAACCTGATCGTGCGCATGGGCGCCGGCCAGGTCGGCGAGCACCTGCCGCGACTGATACGCGCCGTACAGGGCGAGGGCCGCCAGGTGCTGTGGAGCTGCGATCCGATGCACGCCAACACCATCAAGGCCAGCAGCGGCTACAAGACCCGCGACTTCGCCTGCGTGCTGGAGGAGGTCAAGCGGTTCTTCCAGGTGCATCGCGCCGAGAACAGCCATGCCGGCGGCATCCACATCGAGATGACCGGGCAGAACGTCACCGAGTGCATCGGCGGCGCGCGACCGATCACCGAAGCCGGCCTGTCGGACCGCTACCACACCCACTGCGACCCGCGCCTCAACGCCGACCAGTCGCTGGAGCTGGCCTTCCTGATCGCCGAAACCCTCAAGCAGGCCCGTCAGTGAGCCCCGCCGCGCCGCCTGCCCGGCGGCGCGGACTCAGCCCTTCAGCGCCAGCAGCAGGGCGCAGCCGACCAGGAACAGCGCGAACCATGCGCGCAAGCGGCGCGCCGGCAACCGGTGGGCGAGCCGCACGCCCCAGCTGATGCTGAGCAGCCCGCCGAGCGCCAGCGGCAGGCCACTGGCCCAGTCGACCTGGCCGTGGCCGGCATAGGTGAGCAGGGTCACCAGGGTGCCGGGCAGCGCCAAAGCCAGCGCCAGCCCCTGTGCCACCACCTGACTCAAGCCGAACAGCAGGGTCAGGATCGGCGTGGCGAGCACCGCGCCGCCCACCCCGAACAGGCCGCCCAGCAGTCCGCAGCCGCCGCCGAGCAGGACCAGCCCAGCAGATGGCAGGCGCTTCGGGACGGCCGCCGTCGGCTGCAGCCAGAGCTGCAGGCCGTTCCACAGCGCCAGCGCCAGCAGGAACGCGACGAAGGCCAGGCGCATCGCTCCCGCATCCAGACCGACCGCGAAGCGCGCACCGCCCCACGCCAGCAGCAGCGACGACAGCCCCAGCAGCAGCCCATGGCGCCAGTCGATCCGGTTGCGCTGGTGGTAGCGCCACAGCGCCAGCATCACGTTGGGCACCACCATCACCAGCGCCGTGCCCTGGGCCAGTTGCTGGTCGAGGCCGAGCAGGCCCAGCGCCGGAATCGCCAGCAGGCCGCCGCCGATGCCGAACACGCCGCCGAGCACGCCCAGCAGCATTCCCAGCCCCACCTCCAGCAGCATCTGTAACAGCGTCATGGCGTCCTCCGCGAAAAGGTCCATGCTACGCAGGCCACCCTACCCCGGAAACGCAAAGCCGGGCACAATGGCTGTGCCAACCACGCACAGGTGCAGCCATGTCCCACGATCCGCTCAGCGGCCAGCTGGCCCTGTTTCTCGACAGCCTGGAGTGCGGCAGCTTCTCCGCCGCCGCGCGCCGCCACCAGCTCACTCCCTCGGCGGTGGCGCGGCGCATCGATGCGCTGGAGCGCCAGCTTGGCAGCCCGCTGTTCCAGCGCAGCACCCATGCCCTGCGCGCCACTCCGGCCGGACTGGCCTTCGCGGTGCGCGCCCGGCGCATCCTCGACGAACTGCAGCTGGCGCGCGCCGAGGCGGTCTCGCTGGGCAGCGCCCCGGAAGGTTTGATCCGCATCGACGCCCCGGCGCCGTTCGGCCGCCGCCATCTGGCGCCGGCGATTGCCGAGTTCCTGGCCGCCTATCCGGGGCTGGATGTACAGCTGCGCCTGATCGACAGCTTCGTCGACCTGCAGGGCGAGCACCTGGGACAGGTCGATCTGGTCCTGCGCATCGGCCCGCTGGCCGATACCCGCCTGGTCGCCACCGCCCTGGCGCCGATGCGGCGCATCGCCTGCGCCAGCCCGGCGTACCTGAAACGGCGCGGCACGCCGAGCGATCCGCGCCAGCTCGCCGAGCACGACGGCCTCGACTGGGACCGACTCGGCCCGCCCCACGCCTGGCGCTTCGAGGTGGCGGGACAGCTTCGCCAGATCCGCCCCACCCGCCTGCGGATGACCGCCAACAATGCCGAAACCCTGCTCTGCGGCGCCCTCGCCGGCCTGGGCATCGCCCACCTGCCGACCTGGCTGATCAGCGACCACCTGCTGCGCGGCGAGCTGCTGCCGCTGTTCTGCGATAACGGCCTGCCCGCTCCCGAGCCGAGCGGCATCTATGCCCTGCGCCTGCCGCAACCGGCCAGCTCGCGCACCCGCCTGCTGCTGGAGTTCCTGCGCCAGCGCTTCGGGCCGGCGCCGCCCTGGGACACGGCCCTTCAGGGCGGCTTTGCCGCGCGCTGAGGGACGCAAACGAAAAAGCCCGGCGCAGGGCCGGGCTTTCGTCGACACACGAGCGGGATCAGGCCTTGACGCGGGCCTTGTACTCGCCGGTGCGGGTGTCGATCTCGATGGAGTCGCCGATTTCGCAGAAGGCCGACACCTGCAGCTCGGAGCCGTTGTTCAGACGGGCGGTCTTCATCACCTTGCCGGAGGTATCGCCACGTACGGACGGCTCGGTGTAGGCGATCTGGCGCACGATGGTGGTCGGCAGGTCGACGGAGATGACCTTGTCGTTGTAGAACACGGCTTCGCAGACGTCGGTCATGCCGTCTTCGATGAACGGCATGACCGCTTCGAGGTCGTCCTTCTCGATTTCGTACTGGTTGAACTCGCCGTCCATGAACACGTACAGCGGGTCGGCAAAGTAGGAGTAGGTCACTTCCTTGCGCTCGAGGATTACCGGCTCCAGCTTGTCGTCGGCCTTGTACACGGTCTCGGTCGCGGAACCGTTGAGCAGGTTCTTCAGCTTCATCTTGACCACGGCACTGTTGCGGCCGGACTTGTTGAACTCGGCCTTCTGGATGACCCAGGGAGCACCGTTGATGATGGCGACCTGGCCGGCGCGGAACTCTTGTGCGGTTTTCATGCGAATTTCCGTTGGAATTGAGGGTGAAACAGGTGCGCTATTCTAACGAACCTGTGTAAAAAAGCACCAGCCCCGTCGCAAGATCCGGGCGGGAGGCCAGCTCGGCGCACCAGCTTCGCGCGTGTCGTTGCCAGTCCGCAGCCTGTGCCTGCAGCTGCGCCCAGCTCGCTGCCAGGCTCGCATCGGCCTCCGGCGCCGCGTTCCAGGTCCGCCACAGATCGCGCAGCGCCTGCGCCAGCGCCGGCTCGGCCGTCGCCAAGTAGCGCGCCATGAAGGCCTCGAGCTTGTCCAGATGGGCGCTCTCCTCCTGCGGGTAGATGTGCCAGATGAACGGCCGCCCGGCCCACTGCGCGCGCACGAAGGAATCCTCGCCGCGCACCGCGTTGAGGTCGCAGCTCCACAGCAGGCGGTCGTAGTCGTCCTGACTGACGAAAGGAATCACCCGCACCGTCAGGGCGCCGCGCGTACAGAGCGCACCGCACGCCAGATCCTCGCCTGCCCAACGCCGTACATCGCCCAGCACCCGCCCCTCCGGCACCAGCAACAGGGTCGGCTCGCCGGCCGCCAGCAGCTCCAGCCATGCCTCCAGCCGCGGCTGCTCGTAGGCGAACAGCGAGACCAGCCGCTCACCGCGCCACTCGACGCCCAGTCCGGCGAGAAAGGCGCGGCGCCCTTCGGCATCCGCCTGCCAGGCATCGCGGCGCACCAGCAGCTCCCGCTCGCGCAGCAGCCCGCCGGTGCGCGCGGTGAAGCCGGGAAACCAGAAGTACTTGGCCAGCCCGTTGGCCTGCGGCGAGGCCAGTCCATGGCAGTCCTCGACCCAGTCCTCGGCGCTCAGGTACTCGAGATTCACCCACAGCGGCAGCGGCCGGCACGCCCCCAGCGCCGCCTCGTAGGCCGCCGGCAAGCGGCAGGCAAAGGCCTCGACCACCACCTCGGCCGGCTCGACCGCCGCCCAAGGCTCGCCCCAGCGACACACCTCGACACCCTGCTGCCACTGACGGTCGGCCAGCGAATCGGCCCCCGGACACAGCGGCACGAAGGCCCCCGGCTCATCGACCCACAGGCGCACCTGCTGGCCGTGCTCGGCCACCAGCTGACGGGCCAGCCGCCAGGTCACCCCGATGTCGCCGTAGTTGTCCACCACACTGCAGAAAATGTCCCAACGCGCCATGGCTGCCTCCGTCACCTGCCGGCGCGCAGTCTAGCAGCAACCCCGACGCTCACCGGCCGGCCCTAAGCCAATGAAAAATTTGAAAAAAGCTTTGCATTCGGAAAAACCTTCGACTACATTGTGCGCCGTCGACAGGGGCATAGCCCACGCCGACGAGAAAATATGGTGAGGTGTCCGAGCGGTTGAAGGAGCACGCCTGGAAAGTGTGTATACGGGAAACCGTATCGAGGGTTCGAATCCCTCCCTCACCGCCATATTGAAAACCGAAAGCCCCGCATTGCGGGGCTTTCGCGTTTCTGCGGATCGGAAAGCGTACCTGTAAGCGCGCGCCGGATTTGGCACCGTCTTGCATGGTGTTTGGCATACGCTGTTTGCAGGATGCTTGGCACAAGAGCCCGCTTGAATGCGGGCTCTTGCGTTTCTGGGGGCTGGGTCAGAGCCAGGAGGACTGGTAATCGGGGGAGTGGCGTGCGATCTGGTGGGTGACCGGGTTGTAGGAGCCGCTGAGTGCTCGCGCCTCCTGCGCGGACTCCGCCTGGACTGCCATGGCGAATGTGCGGTTGTCCGTGCCGCCGGGGCTGGCGGCGGGGCCGAAGGTGTAGTGCGTGTGGCGACGGCCTGCGATGTAGCCGCCCGGCTTGCTCCGGGCAATACTGCCCATCCAGCGTTGTCCGGCTTCTTCCCACCGGACCTCAGCCCCTGTGCCATCTCTGCCACTAGCTCACACACAGCCAGACGGGAACGCCGCGCCCGCCACCCGGGCCCATCCCGAGCCGGACCGGGGCGCGGCCGAGCCGACGGCCGGTGGACACGGCAGCCATTGTGCCGGATCGGCTTCCTCAGCCGGACTGCAGCGCCACCAGCGCAAACCCGCACAGCATGCCAGCCAGGGCGATCAGCCAGCCGATGCGGTAGGCGCGGTTCTTCAGTGCCCGGCGGGCGGGGTCCATGGGTTTCTTCGGGGTTCTCATGCTTCGCTCCGTTCGGCCGACAGGCGCCGTGGGCGGCGCGTGGCGCGCCTTTTTAGAGCGGCGCCGCGCGCTTGTCCAGCCCCACCAGCCGGCAGGACTCACATGAGACCGTCGATCAGCACCGCATTGCTGTAGATCAGAATGCCGTCGCTGGCGCGGTGGCCGATCAGATGGAACTGCCCGCGCCGGTCGTCCGGGCGTAGGTAGACCCGCAGGTAGCAGTCCGCCAGCGGCCCGCACTCGGGTGGCGTGACCAGCTCCAGACTGCCCTGATCCACCTCCACACGCAGCTCGGTGAGGCGCTCGTCGTTCTGCAGACGCTCCTCGGCCTCCTCCAGCTTCAGCCGGTTTTCGCCGCCGATGTAGAAATGAATCAAACCCATGGGGAGCGACTTGCCCTGGGGATCGGGCTTGCACCAACTCTCGATTTCGAAGCTACTCATGGCCATGGCTCCAGGCAGGCGGGCGGACAGAGCCCACCGCTCAGGATAGCCGCGCCACCGCTACGCTCCGTGCCGCTCGTCCCCCGATTCAGGGCGCGCCGAACAGCGCCGTCCAGTAAATGCCGGCTGCGCTTTTCGGATCGACGGCGTAGGCGGCGCCCAGCTCGCTGAACTGCGGGTTCATCAGGTTGGCACAGTGCGCGGGGCTGGCCAGCCAACCGTCAACCACCCGGCTCGCGCCATCCAGCGCGGCGGCGATGTTTTCGCCGACCTGCCGGCCCTGGTATCCGGCCAGCTCGGCGCGGTCGCTCGGGGTATAGCCGTCGCGGTCCTGGTGGGCGAAGAAATTGCCGTTGGCCATGGCGCGGCTGTGGCCCTGCGCGGCGGCGCCGAGCACCTCGCTCCAGCTCAGCGGCGCAGCGGCGGCGAACGGCTGGCTGCCGCACTGGCGCGCCTGCGCGCGGGCGGCGTTGACGGCATCGAGTAGCTTGCGGCCCTCGGCCTGCCAGTCGCCCAGCTTGCCGCCGAGCAGCGGGCGGGCCAGCACCACACGCCAGTCGCGCCCGACATGGTGGATGCCGACATCCACGTACTGCGGCGCCAGCACCACCTGGCAAAAGCTCTGCCGCAGCATCTCCATCGCCGCCGGCGCATCGCGCGGCCCGGACAGGGTGATCGCCTGGGCGTCCACCATCGGATAGCCGCTGCGACTCAGCGCCGCCTGCAGGTCGCCGACCACACCGGCCGGCTGGATCAGCCGGGGATCGGCGCTCAGCGGCGGCAGCTCGCCGGCCGCCTCGCCGGCGCAGCTCTGCACCTGCGCCCGGTAGGCGTTGAGCGCCCCGAGCAGCTGCGCCTCCTCGCCGGCCGCAACGGCGCCACACGACAGCCCCAGGGACAGCGCGGCCAGTCCCGCGACGAATGATGCACTCAGCATGACGATCTCCTCGAATCCAGGGCGCCCATGATGCGCGATCCGGGGCCGCCTGGCACCCGTCCGCTGCAACGGCGCAGCCGGCAACCCCCGCAACCGGAGCGCAGCGCCCATCGGCCACCCAGCACTCGCGCTGTTGCGGCCCGGAGCGGCACGGCTATGATCGCTGACATGGACACGCCACCGCTTCGCCAACCCTGCCCTCCCGCCGTCTGCATCTGCAGGCATCGCGAGCTGCTGGACGACGCGCGCGGCGACCGGCGCATCCTGCGCCTGACCCGCCACGAGGAGCGGCGCCTGCTGGAGCGCCTGGAGAACCTGCAGGACCTGGACGACCTGCGTCACCTGCAACGGCGCATGCACGAGCAGCTGGGCATCCGCCTGGAGGTCGCTCCGGGGCACCACGAGGTGCGCAGCGCCCGCGGCATCGCCATCACCTTCGCCGAGCAGGCGGGACTCTGCCGCAAGACGCGCCGGGCGATTCCGGCGGCGATCCGCCGCGCCATGGAGCGCCGCCCGGAGATCGTCTGGCGCCTGCTCGACAGCTTCGACCTGCTGGGCGGGGCCTGAGGTCCAACGCGCGGACAGATCCTCAATCGCGGGCGCGGCAGCGGGAATAGAGCAACGCGCCGGCATGCTTGACGGCGGATTCGGCGAAGTACACCTGGTGACGGAGGTTCATGGGGATTTCCTCGGAACTGTCGATGGTTGCGACCGCCCGGCGCTGCCGTGCGGCGATGACGACAGGATGCCGGCGCCGCACGCCGGCGGGAAAACGAAAAACCTCATCGCCGGGATTGAGAAAAGCGATGCGTCCGCGACTCCTGCGGGAGCGACGCTGCGCGCCGGCGCCATCCGGCCCCGCCGCAACGGCCGGAGCAGAAGGCCGGCGCCCTCACCCGCCCGGCGCCTCCGCTCACGCCATGCCCGCAAAGCGCCGGCGGATCGCTACAATGCGCGGCTGTTTCGAAGCGCTCGCGAGTCCGCCCCCATGTCTCTACCCAAGCACCACCTGGAACTGCTCAGTCCCGCGCGGGATGTCTCCATCGCCAAGGAGGCCATCCTGCATGGCGCCGATGCCGTGTACATCGGCGGCCCCAGTTTCGGTGCGCGGCACAATGCCGAGAACAGCGTGGCCGATATCGCCGGGCTGGTGGAGTTCGCCCGCCTGTTCCATGCGCGGGTGTTCGTCACCCTCAACACCATCCTCCACGACGACGAGCTGGAGCCGGCACGCCGGCTGATCCACGAACTGTACGACGCCGGCGTCGATGCGCTGATCGTGCAGGACATGGGGATCATGGAGCTGGACATCCCGCCCATCGAGATCCACGCCAGCACCCAGACCGATATCCGCACCCTGGGCAAGGCGAAATTCCTCGCCGACGCCGGCTTCTCCCAGCTGGTGCTGGCCCGCGAGCTGAACCTTGCGGAAATCCGCGAGATCAGCGACAGCGTCGACGCCGCGGTGGAGTTCTTCATCCACGGCGCGCTGTGCGTGGCCTTCTCCGGGCAGTGCTACATCTCCCACGCGCAGACCGGGCGCAGCGCCAACCGCGGCGACTGCTCGCAGGCCTGCCGCCTGCCCTACACCCTCAAGGACGAGAGCGGCGCGGTGGTGGCCTACGAGAAGCACCTGCTGTCGATGAAGGACAACAACCAGAGCGCCAACCTGCGCGCACTGATCGACGCCGGGGTGCGCTCGTTCAAGATCGAGGGCCGCTACAAGGATGTCGGCTACGTGAAGAACATCACCGCCTACTACCGCCAGCGCCTCGACGAGATCCTCGCCGACCGCCCGGACCTGGCGCGCGCCTCCAGCGGGCGCACCGAGCACTTCTTCGTGCCCGACCCGGACAAGACCTTCCACCGCGGCAGCACCGACTACTTCGTCAACGACCGCCTGACCGACATCGGCGCCTTCGACTCGCCCAAATTCACCGGCCTGCCGATCGGCGAGGTGCTCAAGGTCGGCAAGCGCGACCTGATCGCCAGCACCAGCGACCCGCTGGCCAACGGCGACGGCCTCAACGTGCTGGTCAAGCGCGAGGTGGTGGGCTTCCGCGCCAGCGTGGTCGAGCTGCTCGGGCAGAGCGAGGAGGACGGCACACCGCGCTGGCAGTACCGCGTCGAGCCCAACGAGATGCCGGAAGAACTTAAGCGCCTGCGCCCGAACCATCCGCTCAACCGCAACCTCGACCACAACTGGCAGCAGGCGCTGCAGAAGACTTCCGCCGAGCGGCGCGTCGGCGTGAACTGGCGGGCCGAGCTGAGTGCCGGGCGCGTCACCCTGACCGCCACCAGCGAGGAGGGCGTGAGCGCCTCGGCCAGCTTCGACGGCGCCTTCGGCGCAGCCAACAAGCCGGAGCAGGCCCGCGAGCAGCTGCGCGACCTGCTGAGTCAGCTGGGCAACACCGTCTATCACGCCGACGGCGTGGAGATCGCCGCCGCCGAGATGCCCTTCGTGCCCAACTCGCAGCTCAAGGCGCTGCGCCGCGAGGTCGTCGAGGCACTCACCGCCGCGCGCCTGGCGGTGCATCCGCGCGGCAGCCGCAAGCCGGTCAGCGTGCCGCCGCCGGTCTATCCGGAGTCGCACCTGAGCTTCCTGGCCAACGTCTACAACGCCAAGGCGCGCGCCTTCTACCAGCGCTACGGCGTGCAGCTGATCGACGCAGCCTACGAGGCCCACGAGGAGACCGGCGAGGTGCCGGTGATGATCACCAAGCACTGCTTGCGCTTCTCTTTCAACCTGTGCCCCAAGCAGGCCAAGGGCTACACCGGGGTGCGCACCAAGGTCGCGCCGATGCAGCTGGTGCATGGCGACGAGGTGCTGACCCTGAAGTTCGACTGCAAGCCGTGCGAGATGCACGTGATCGGCAAGATCAAGGGCCATATCCTCAACCTGCCGCAGCCGGGCAGCCAGGCGAGCATCGTCGCCGAGATCAGCCCCGAGGACCTGCTCAAGACCATCAAGCGCCAGCCGCTGCACTGAACCTGCAATCCGGCGGCGGGCCGCATCCCGCCCGCCGCCGGCCTTGCCGGACAGGCCTCGCCGCACCGCCGCCCACGATCGCCCGCCCACGCCCCCGCGTGCGCGGGATACAATGCCGGCTCATCCCCCAGGAAAAGGCTCCATGACCTCCACAGACACCGCTCACCAACCCAACCGCGAATTCATGCATCACGTGAGCGATGGATGCGCCTGCGCCGTGTGCGGCAGCGACACCCGCCCCCTGGCGATGCAAGTGCTGCAACGCTCCTACGCGCGCGATGCCAGCCTGCCCAAGGGGTTTCTGGTGACGGCGATGTCGGTGGACGCCATGCGCGGCGTATTCCCGGTGTGCGACCAGTGCGCGCCGCTGTGCCCGACCTGCGGCCTGCCGGCCGCCAGCGCCGCTGTGCTGAAGTTCAAGAAGGCCATGAAGGCGCAGTACGGCAAGGCCGTGTGCCCGCAGCACGGCGCCAGCGACACCCTCAGCACCCGCCTCAAGGCCATCTTCAGCCGCGCGCTGAAGTTCGGTCGCAACTGACACGCCCCCGCGCCGCCCGGCCTCGCGGCGCTTGAATCGCCGGCGAATTCCGGTAGGCTCGGCGCCTTACTTTGCAAGGAGTATTCCCATGGCCAAAGCCACTGCCCGTCACATCCTGGTTGCCAGCGAAGCCAAGTGCCTCGAACTGAAAGCCGCCATCGAAGCCGGCGCCGACTTCGCCCAGGTCGCCAAGGACAACTCGACCTGCCCGTCCGGCCGCCAGGGTGGCGACCTCGGCTCGTTCGGCCCGGGCCAGATGGTCCGCGAGTTCGACACCGTGGTGTTCAGCGCGCCGCTGAATGTGGTGCAGGGCCCGGTGAAGACCCAGTTCGGCTACCACCTGCTGGAAGTCACCAGCCGCCAGGACTGATCCCGACCGGCAGCATCGCTGCCAGCGCGCACCATGCAAAAGGGGCTGCCGGATGGCAGCCCCTTTTGCATAGGTTCGGCGCCAAGGCGCCGTGCGACGGCGGATCTCAGGCCTGCAACTGCCGGGCGATGCGCTGCGCGGTGGCGACCAGGCGCTGCTCCGCCTCGCGCAACTGCTCGCCCTGCTTGAGCAGCGGGACGCACAGGTTCAGCGCGGTGAGCACCAGCAGCTCGTGACCGCCGGCACCGGGAAAACGCTGCTGGCTCTCGTCGAGACGCTCGCGCAGCAGGGAGGCGGCCTGTTGCAGGGTCTCCTCCTCGCTGGCGGACACCTTGATCGAGTAGTCGCGCCCGAGAATGTTCAGGACACGAACGCCGCTCTCCTTCATGCGACGTTACTGGCACCGGCGCGCTGCACCAGCGCCTGCAGGCGGGCCAGCGCGGCGGTCTGCTGCTCCTCCTGCTCCAGAGCGGCCATTTGCAGGTTCTCGTTTTCTTCCCGGGCCTGACGCAGCTGCTGCTCGAGCTGCTGGCAATTCTGGCTCAGGGTCTGGTTCTGTTGCAGCAGATCGGCGACAAGGCCTTCAAGTTGCGCGAGGGTAGCTTCAAGCATGGAGTTTTCCCGAAGTTCGTGAGAGTTGGCGAAGAATAAATAAAAGCACACGCACCGACAACTATGCCACAGCGCACGCCCGTCGCGGACAGACGGGTGCCGGCCGGGCCGTCGAGCCGCTAGAATCGCCCTCCCCGTTCCCGGCACGCACCGGGACACCACCCGCACCGCGAGAGAACCGATATGGGCGCCCAGTGGAAAGCCAAACCGAAAGAAGCCGCCGCCAATGCCAGGGGGAAGATCTTCGGCAAACTGGTGAAGGAAATCATGATTGCCGCACGTAACGGCGCCGATCCGGAAATGAACCCCAAGCTGCGCCTGGCCGTCTACCAGGCCAAGAAGGCGTCGATGCCCAAGGACACCCTGGAGCGCGCGATCAAGAAGGGCGCGGGCCTGTCCGGCGAGGTGGTCAACTACGAGCGCACCGTCTATGAAGGCTTCGCCCCGCACCGCGTGCCGGTGATCGTCGAGTGCCTGACCGACAACCTCAACCGCACCGTGGCGGAAATCCGCGTACTGTTCCGCAAGGGCCAGCTGGGCACCTCCGGCTCGGTGAGCTGGGACTTCGATCACCTGGGCATGATCGAGGCCCACCCCGAAGGCGACGCCGACGCCGAACTGGCCGCCATCGAGGCCGGCGCCCAGGACTTCGAGCCGGCCGAGGACGGCGCCACCCTGTTCTACACCGAGCCAACCGACCTGGACGCGGTGTGCAAGGCGCTGCCGGAGTTCGGCTTCACCGTGCAGTCCGCCAACCTCGGCTACAAGGCGAAGAATCCGGTGAGCCTGTCCGGCGCCGAACTGGAAGAGGTCGAGGCCTTCCTCGAAGCCCTCGACAACCACGACGACGTGCAGAACGTCTACGTCGGCCTGGCCGGCTGAGGCCGGAGCGCTCCCGGGCGCGGCATGCTCGCGCCGCGCCCGCCCAAGAAAAGGACTTCGCCATGCCCGCTCGCCTGCTCCTGCGCCCTGTCCACGCGGACGATCTGGCGCGCGTTGCTGCCTTCGCGCAGACGCCCGAGGAACTCTACTACCTCGCTCCGCGCGCCCGCTTCCCGCTGGATGCCGCGCAACTGGCTGACAGCATCGCCCAGCGCAGCGACTCCAACGTGATCTGCCGGGGCGACGAGGTGCTCGGTTTCGCCAATATCTACAAGCGCGAAGGCACCGCCTGCTACGTCGGCAACGTCGTGGTAGCGCCACAGGCGCGCCGCCAGGGCGTCGCACGCTTTCTGATGGAAGGCATGGCGCAACTGGCCGCCGCCCGGCATGCCGCCCGCGAAGTACGGGTCTCCTGCTTCAACGGCAACACCGCCGGCCTGCTGCTGTATGCCCGCCTCGGCTACACCCCCTTTGCCCTGGAAGAGCGCAGCGACTGGCAGGGCCGCCCCATCGTGCTGCTCCACCTGCGCCGCCCCTGCGCCTGAAATATCCCGGCCGACGCAGCAGATTGTCGCAGCCCGGCCGACGTCTCCCGCACCGCGCCAGACCAGGACGGGCGCTGCCTGCAGGGTGCAGCGTCATCCGCCCACACTGCCCGACAGCGGGCATATGGCCGCCATCGGCGGCCAATCGCGGACAAAACCCGATACAATGCGCGGCTTTTCCACCACCCCCACCAAGGAGCCGCCATGAGCACCCTGCCGCCCTGCCCGCAGTGCAATTCCGAATACACCTACGAGGACGGCGCGCTGCTGGTCTGCCCGGAGTGCGGCCACGAGTGGTCGGCAGATGCCGGCACCGAGACCGGCGAAGGCGACAAGGTGATCCGCGACTCGGTCGGCAACGTGCTGAGCGACGGCGACACCGTCACCGTGATCAAGGACCTCAAGGTCAAGGGCTCCTCCCTGGTGGTCAAGGTCGGCACCAAGGTCAAGGGCATCCGCCTGTGCGACGGCGACCACGACATCGACTGCAAGATCGATGGCATCGGCGCGATGAAGCTCAAGTCCGAGTTCGTCAAGAAGGTCTGATTCGGCACTCCGCCGCAGGCGATCCCGGCCAGCGGCCGGGGTCGCCGCCGGAACCGCTGCGGACGACTCGCCGGCCCGGCGACACCCTCATGCTGGCCCGACAGGCGCTCATCCGCTGGCAAACGGAAGGCACGCCGGCAACTGTGCCGCCACGACAGGCCGGGTATACTGTCGCCCCGAAACCGTCACCGCCCCAGCCGCACCCCGGATCGCCCATGACCTCGAACATCCCGACGCCCGAAACCGCCCCGCACAGCACCGCCGACAGCACGCCGGACAGCAGCGCAGAGAACCGCCAGATTCCCGCCTTCCGCTTCCCCTTCAGCGCCGACACCTACGCCCCGAAGAAGGACGGCGACCAGCCCCGCTACCCGCGAAACCACGGCGTCAACCACGACCAGCGCCCCGGCGCAGCGCCACGCGGCACCCGCCGCTCGATGGGCAAACGCTGATCCGCCACACGGCACGCGCATGACGCAGCACCTCGATTTCACCCCGCTCGCCGCGCTGCAACATCCCCTGCTGCACAAGTTCTACCGCGCCCAGCGCAGCCCAATGCGCATCCCCGACGGCGCCCAACCCTGGGTCGCGCGCGGCGCGGACATCCTCGCCGCCCTGAACCTCACCCCGCTCGATGGCGGCCAGTGGCTGACCGGCCTGCTGGTCTCCCGCGAACACCGCCGCCAGGGCCTGGCCCGCCACCTGATCGACCACGCCCTCGCCGCCACGCCCGCCCCTACCTGGCTGTTCTGCCACCCCGACCTCGCCGACTTCTACCAACGCCTGGACTTCACCCCCAGCGAACACCTGCCGCCCAGCCTGGCCGAACGGCTGCAGCGCTACCGACGGCACAAGCGACTGGTGGCGATGGTGCGCTGACAGAACGCGCACGACAGGTAACGCGAAAATCACGCGCACCCTCGCGGAGAACGGCAAGAGAGGTACGGCGCCCCCAGGCCAGCACCAGCGGACGCGCTACCCACACCTTTACCCTGGCCTATGGCACCAGCGAGTCCGATCACCGGAACCTGGCCACCACCGAGGGGTGGAAGCGGGCCAGCCTGAGCGCGAGCATCACCAATGCCCTGCTGCTGGCCGCATACGACGCCCAGGGCAACATCCAGACCGCCCGTTACGACATCGAGGCCGACGCCAGCTTCTCATCCACGACAGCCCCCTTGCTGACCGGCTCACACACGATCACCGAGACCTATAAGCTGGTCGATGGCATGTCCGGCCCCGCCTGCGCACTGTCCGAGGTGCGGCATAACGGCTTCGCGGTCGCCGGAGGCGTCACCCTCAAGCAGCAGAACGCCCGGCTCTGCGCCATCGTGCGCGGATTCGACGGAAAGGAGGTCGACCGGGTCGAGCGGATCGGCCAGCGCACCGAGCAAAGCACCTACCTCTCCGGCGGGGAGGGCGCCTGGTACGAATACGAGAGGGGCAACTACGTCCAGGCCACTGGCGACAATATCGGCTCGCTCTGGCTGAGCGTGGCGCTGGACAGCATGATCAGCCAGAGACCGCTGCCTATCGGAAGGCACCTGAGCGGAGGCGGGCTTACCAGAGTCCTGTTCGCCGAGGACGAGCGGGACTTCGTCGCCGCCTACAGCAACTGCCTGGGCGGTATTGCCCGGAGCAAGCCGGGCGGCTACATCGCAGGCCGCCGCCACACACACTACACCTTCGGCGCCGCCACCAGCCCCGGCGGCACGGACAACCGCACATTCGCCATGGCAGTCCAGGCGGAGTCCGCGCAGGAGGCGCGAGCACTCAGCGGCTCCTACAACCCGTTCACCCACCAGATCGCACGCCACTCCCCCGGCTACCAGTCCCCCCTGGCTCTGACCCAGCCCCCGGAAACGCAAGAGCCCGCATTCAAGCGGGCTCTTGTGCCAAGCATCCTGCAAACAGCGCATGCCAAACACCATGCAAGACGGTGCCAAATCCGGCGCGCGCTTACACGAACGGTGACCAAAATGGGTTGTTGCACACTGGGCACCAAAAACAGCAGGTATAAAAAAATCCAAGCACCCGTAAGTGCTTGGATTTTCTAGGGATTTTTGGTCGGGACGGAGTGATTCGAACACTCTACCCCTTGCACCCCATAAGGGTAATTAGCTGTCTACCACTGTCTCCCGATTTCCGTTGATCACGCTGAAACCCTTGAAAATAAAGGCTTTCAGGCTTTCAGTCGTCCACGGTCATCCATTAGGATTCACCTCAAGCTACGCTCAAACGGTCACCAAACGGTCACGAGGAGAAGCCATGGGCGAAATCACTGACAGGCAGATGGGCACCAAGCCGTCGGACAAGGATATCTGGCTGAACGAGTCAGCCCCCAAAGGGCATGGACGCTTCATCGCACGCATCACTCCTGGCGGGGATCGCCTGTTCTACTACCGCTACACGGACTCGACCGGTAAGCGGATTCGACTCCCTCTGGGGGCCTATGATCGTGACGGGACCTCGGGCCTTACCCTGAAAGCTGCACGTCTGCGCGCCCGAGAACTGACTGATCTTTACCTGAGCGGCATTACCGATCTGCGGGAACACCTCGAGGCCGAGGAGGCTGCACGCATTGCTGCCCGCGATGCCGAGCTGGCACGCCTGGCAGAAGAGAGGGCTGCCGCCGAAGCCGAGCAGGCACGCCAGGCTGCCCGTAAAAGCGTTGCCGACCTCTTCGAGCACTGGGCCAGGGTCGACCTTATCAACCGGAAGGATGAGGGTGCCGAAGTCCGGCGCATGTTCCAGAAGGATGTACTGCCCGTCATTGGCCATCTCGCGGTTTCTGATGTGAAGAAGGGACATATCACTGAGGTGACCGATGCGCTGCTTGCCCGGGGCGTCAATCGCATGGCCAAGCTGATCTTCAGCCTAATGCGTCAGATGTTTCGCTTTGCCGTGGATCGTGACCTGATCGAGCATGACCCCTCGGCCAGCATTCGGAAGGCCAAGATCGGCGGTAAAGATGTCGAGCGCGATCGAGTGCTGAGCGAGGACGAGATCCGCCTTCTGGCCCAGAAGGTGTCCGGGGCTGGCTTGCTGGTCACATCCGAAGCGGCAATCTGGATTGCTCTCTCAACATGCTGCCGCATCGGTGAGTTGCTGGCGGCGCGCTGGGAGCATATCGACTGGGACAAAGGCACCTGGCTGATTCCTGCTGATAACAGCAAAAACGGCAGAGCGCATACCGTCATGCTGTCACCTTTCGCCGTAAAGCAGTTCAGGAGGGTGCAGGAGCTCAACGGTTCTACCCCTTGGTGTTATCCGAATACTGACGGTAGCGGCCCGGTATGTCCGAAGACCGTGACCAAGCAACTGGGAGATCGCCAGCGCTCGCCTGAGCAGGGCACCATGAGCCGGCGCAGCACAAAAGCCCAGGCCTTGTTGCTGTCCGGTGGAAAGTGGACACCTCATGACCTGCGTAGAACGGGCGCTACGCTCATGACGGCTCTCGGCGTTCTGCCAGAGGTTGCCGAACGCTGCCTGAACCACACCGAGGAAAACAAGGTGAAGCGTACCTACCAGCGGCATAGCTACATCGCAGAGATGAGCGATGCCTGGATGCGTTTGGGGGAGCACATTGAGCAGCTGACGTCGGCGGAGTTCTGAGTGGCCTGCCCCGAAGCGGGGCGTGCAGGTGGATCGGGTAGTGCTTTTTATGGGCTTTTATGAGATATCAGTAATTATCTGTTTTGGATAATTGTAGGTAACCACGATGAGCACCATCTACCGACGCCCCGAGCTGGCCGCCCAGATGGCTCGCCAGCTACTCAACCCAGGCGTGCTCGATGAGGGCCTGCGCTCCGGGCTGTTCATCTCGGGGCTACGACGCACGGGCAAGACCACCTTCCTGCGTAACGACCTTATTCCTGCCCTGGAACAGGCCGGTGCCTTGGTCATCTACGTCGACCTGTGGAGCGACACGCTGACCAGCCCGAGCAAGCTGTTGCATGCCGCCATCCGTCAGACACTCGAGGAGCTGCAGACGCCTTCATCGGCCCTACTTGATCGGCTCAAGCGGATCGGCGGCCTGGATATCGAGGCGTTGGGCTTCAAGCTCGGCTTCACGGTGGAAAGCATCGGCAAGGAAGATGGGCCAACACTGGCTCAGGCGCTGAGCGAGGTGGTCGACAAGGCCAAGACCGACATCGTGTTGATCGTCGATGAGGTCCAGCATGCCATCACGTCCGAGGAAGGACAGCAGCTGCTCCTCGCGCTCAAGGCGGCACGGGATGCCATCAATCCGCGTCCCGATACACCCGGCCACTTCATCTTCATCGGCACCGGCTCGCACCGGGCGCTGGTCAGTGAACTGACTGCACGACGAAATCAGGCCTTCGCCGGCGCAACCTCTATCCCGTTCCCACTGCTGGGGGAGGACTACGTTGAGCATCTGCTGCAGCGGTTGGCCCACCAGGAAAGCAGCCGGCTACCTTCTTTGGTCGTCGCCACTCAGGCCTTCAAGACGCTGGGCAACCGACCGGAGGAAATGATCAAGGCGCTGCGGCAACTGCTGAGTGGCGCCCCTTCGGATAGCGATCCGGATACCCAGCTCCCGGTCATCGCAGCCACGCTGCGCTCCATGGCGGCCGATATCGAGCTGATGAAGGTCGATCAGCTGGGCAGCCTGGCCAAGGCCATCTTTGGGCGTATCGCGGCGACGGAAGGCGATGCCCGCGGGCTGTTCTCAGCTGAGGCGGCGGCTGCCTACTCCAGGCAGGTAGGGCGCGAAGTCCGCATCGAGGAGATCCAGCCGATCGTGAACCAGCTGGTCGACGACAACATCATCATGCGCCGGGGACATGGGCTGTACTGCGTCACTGACCCCTTCGTGCAGGAAATCTGGCGCGAGCGGCAGGATTTCCTCGACCGCATTGACGATCTTTGAGTTAAGAAATCGCCATGAGCAACGCCTCCGTCTACTTCATCCTCCACGTGCAACTCGAACCCCTGCACCTCAGCCCGCCGATCTGGCGGCGGTTGCTGGTCAGCGGCGACTGCACGCTGCGCAAGCTGCATCACTTCATCCAGGCGGCCATGGGCTGGCACAGCAGCCATCTGCACGAATTCAATGATGGCCTGCATCGCTACCTGCCTCCTGACCCCGACTTCCCGGATTTCGAGCTCGAGACACGGGACGACCGCAAGTACAAGCTGCGCCGCCTGCTCAAGGAAGGCGACCGCCTGCGCTATGTCTACGACTTTGGCGACTCATGGGAGCACGTCATCGCTGTGGAAAAGGTCGAGCCGTGCGACGCCAGTGGCAGCTGGTGCGAAGTGCTCGACGGTGCCCGTGCCTGCCCGCCCGAAGACGTCGGCGGCGTGCCGGGCTACCTGCAGTTCCTCGAGGTCATCCAGGCGCAACCGCTCGGTGACGAAGGCCGCGAGGCCCTGGCCTGGGCAGGCAGCGCCTTCGATGCCGAGCTGTTCGATCGCCGGGCGGCGAATGCGGCGGTGCAGCGGATCTGCAACAACTTCTGGGGCTGAAACCAGCGACTCCGCAAGAGACTGCCCGAGCGGAGCACTCTGAATGTTGCCTAGAGGCTCGTCAGTGCTGGACATGGCGTGTTGGCGCAGTTCTACACGAGCTCATGCAGCCGGCCGTGGTGGATCGCTCGTTGTGCAGGGCTGTGGGAAGCCCACTCCAAAAAATCTCAGTCACACATCACTGCCATGACATCCCCCTCACGGAGACCTACGTCATGTCCTTGCAGTGTCCCCTCTGCAGTTCCCCCAAGATCGCCTCGCTGCGTACAGCCATGAAGATCGGTGCCGCCGTCGGCGCTGCCGGAGGCGCTGCTCGCGGTGCCAGCGTCGCATTGACCGGCAGTCAGGTCGGTGCCGCTGTAGCCGTTGGCCTTGCAGCCGGCCCGATTGGCATCACGCTCGGCACCGTCGCCGGAGCCATCCTCGGCGGCCTGGCCGGCGGTGCCGGTGGCTGCGCGCTCGGCGCACAGCTCGGTGAGAAGCTGGATCGCCATGTGCTGTCCAACAACCTCTGCTTGGAATGCGGGCATCGCTTCAACCTGCCGGTCTGATCGACCGCTGTTTCCTCTCGCCTTCCTTCGTCTTTGACCTTTCTTGGCAGTGGCTGCGCCTGGCGCAGCTGCTATGCCGTCCTGCATCTCAAGGAGTCATCACCATGGCCCATCTCATCGAACAAATGGCCTATGTCGGCCAAACCCCCTGGCACGGTCTCGGCAGCGAGCTGTCGCCGCATCAGCCGCTGGAAGTCTGGCAGCGTGAAGCCGGCATGAACTGGACTATCGAGGAAAGCCCCGTCCGCTTCATGGCTGACACCCAGGGGCACCTGGGCACCATCCATGCCTTCCCCGAGCAGAAAGTGCTGTACCGCTCGGATACCAAGGCTCCGCTGTCGGTGGTCTCCAACCGCTACCAGATCGTCCAGCCCCGCGACGTGCTGGAGTTCTACCGGGATCTCTCCGAGGTCTCCGGCTACGAGCTGGAAACGGCGGGCGTGCTCAAGGGCGGTCGCAAGTTCTGGGCGCTGGCTCGTACCGGACAGGGCTCGGCGCTCAAGGGCAACGATCAGGTCAACGGCTATCTGCTGCTGGCCACGTCCTGCGACGGCACCCTGGCCACCACGGCGACCCCGACCACGATCCGGGTAGTCTGCAACAACACCCTGAGCATCGCCCTCGACGGCGCTCCGCAGGCCATCAAGGTGCCGCATAACACCCGCTTCGATGCGCAGGCGGTGAAGCGGCAACTAGGCATCGCGGTGTCCGGCTGGGACGAGTTCATGTACCGGATGAAGCACCTGGCCGAGCGCAAGATCCGGCCGCACGAGGCGAAGAACTTCTTCCTCGACGTGCTCTGCGAAATCCAGCCCAACAGCGCCGTGCCGGAAGCGCTGCCCAACGAGCGGGCGCTCAAGCGGGTCGAGAGCCTGTATGGCGGCGCGGGTCGCGGAGCCAATCTGGAGTCCGCACAGGGTACGGCCTGGGGACTGCTCAATGCGGTCACCGAGTACGTCGACCACGAGCGCCGGGCACGCAGCAACGAGTACCGCATGGACTCGGCCTGGTTCGGCCAGGGTGCCCAGCTCAAGCAGAAGGCCCTGGATACCGCACTGCGACTGGTGGCCTGAGCCTTTACCTCACTCCCTTTCACATCCCTTGCGAGAGCGCCCGGTCAGCTTCGGTTGGTCGGGCGTTCTTGCGTCTGGAGGAATGCACCATGGAACAGATCAAATCCCGTACCACTTCGAGCAAGCCCCGGCCGGCGCTGCGTCTGGTCAAGACCAAGGCCATGCCCCGTGAGGAATGGCTGGCCGTGCGCAAGCGCGGCATCGGCAGTTCGGATGCGGCGGCGGCCGTGGGCCTCAGCCCCTATAAGTCGCAGCTGGAGCTGTGGATGGAGAAGACCGGCCGGGATGCAGCACTGCCCAAGGCCGACGCCCAGGATGAGGAAAGCCCGCTCTACTGGGGCAACATCCTCGAACCGATTGTCGCTGCGCACTACACCAAACGCAGCGGCAACCGGGTGCGGCGGGTGAATGCCGTCCTGCAGCACCCGTCCGCCGAGTTCAGCTGGATGCTGGCCAACATCGACCGCGAGGTGATCGGCGCGGATGACGTGCAGATCCTCGAATGCAAGACCGCCGGCATAAACGGGGCACGCCTCTGGAAGGAGGGCGTGCCTGAGTATGTGCAGTTGCAGGTGATGCACCAGCTGGCCGTCACCGGCAAGCAGGCCGCCGATGTGGCGGTGCTGATCGCCGGTCAGCATGTCGAGATCCATCGCATCGAGCGTGATGACTTCCTCATCGGTCGCCTGATGCGTCTGGAGCAGCAGTTCTGGCACTACGTCACGACCGACACACCGCCACCGGCGGATGGCAGCGCCTCGGCGGAGCAGGCGCTACGCACCCTGTTCCCACAGGACAACGGCGAGACGCTGGATTTCAGCCAGGACAGCTCGCTCTCGGCGGCCTTTGCCGAGCTGCAGGCGGTGCGCGAGATCCTGAGCACCCACGAGAAGCGCGAGGCGCAGCTCAAGCAGACCATCCAGCAGGCCATGGGCGACGCCACCAAGGCCACCTTCGAGACCGGCAGCGTGACCTGGAAGAAGGCCAGGGACAGCGAGAGCGTGGACCTCAAGCGACTGCTGCAGGATCACCCGGAGCTGCAGGCGCAGTACACCGCCATCAAGCCCGGCAGCCGGCGCTTCCTGATCGCCTGAACAACCCGACCCCACCACTCAACGAGCCACCCCGGTCCCTCGCGGCCTGGGTGGCTTTTCTGTTTTCAGCTCAAGGAGAACCCCCATGCTCAAGGGCCTGGCTATCACTCCGCCGGTACTCGGGCGGATTTCCATCGGCAAGGTCGTCGAGAAGAATGGCAAGCGCCTGCCGGAGAAGGACGATCAGTTCACCATCACCTCCCAGGTGCAGGTCCGCGACGGCTGGCTGCTACACCCCTTCGACGAAGCGCTGCGCAAGGAACAGGGCGGCAAGATCCGCAGCATCCCGATCCGGCTGCTGTTCAACGAGCCGGATCTGAACTTCCGCGCCGACTACAGCCTGTTCGACCGCAACACCGGACGGCCGCTGTGCGTCGGCAATGGCGAAACCTGCCGCCGCCAGACCAGCGAGGGGCTGCAATCACTGCCGTGCCCCTCACCGGATGCCTGCCCGCTGGCCAAGGGCAACGCCTGCAAGCCCTACGGACGGCTCAACGTGGCCATCGGCGACGACGATCCGCTCGGCAGCTTCGTGTTCCGCACCACCGGCTTCAACAGCATCCGCACCCTGGCGGCCCGGTTGCAGTACCTGCAGGCGATCTCCGGCAACCGACTGGCCTGCCTGCCGCTGGAGCTGCGCCTGCGCGGCAAGTCCACCCGGCAGAGCCATGGCACGCCGATCTTCTACGTCGACATCACGGTACGCAGTGGCCTGACGCTGGAAGAGGCGCTGGAGCAGGCCCGCCAGCTCGATGAGGCCCGGCGCAACGCCGGCTTCGACCAGGCCGCGCTGGATCAGGCCGCCCGGCAAGGCTTCGCCAACGGCGCTTTCGAGGATAGCGAGGAAGACACCGGGGCCATCGTCGAGGAGTTCTTTCCGGTGACCGAGGAGGAGCCCAGCAGGCAGAGCGTCACTCCCGCAACCGCTGCCCCAGCCGGCAAGCCCGGCCTGGCCGAGCGTCTGGAGGCGCAGATGCAACGCCAATCCCCCTCAGCAGAAGCGCACTGATCCCACAGAATCGATTCGAGGAACCACACCATGAAATTCCACAAGCTCAGAGCAGGCGAAGTGCCCGGCACCTACGTCATGGAGTCGCCGGTCACCGAGGCCGACATCCTGCACATGGCCCGGCAGCTGGCCCGCAAGCGGCTGGCCAAGGGCCGCCCGCTGAGCGACCCGCAGAGCGTGTTCGCCCACCTGCAAACCCTGCTGCAGGACTACCCACACGAGGTATTCGCCCTGCTGCTGCTCGATACCCGGCATCGGGTGATCGGCTTCCACGAACTGTTCCGCGGCACCCTGGACGGAGCCAGCGTCTACCCACGGGAAGTGGTCAAGCTGGCCCTGGAGCACAACGCGGCAGCCGTGATCCTGGTGCATAACCACCCCTCGGGCGATCCGGAGCCAAGCAACGCCGACCGCCATCTGACCCACAAGCTGATGGACGCACTGAACCTGGTCGGCGTGCGTACCCTCGATCACATCGTGGTCGGTAACGAAGGCTGCGTATCGCTGGTGGAGCTGGGCTACATGTGAGCCCCTCACGCGAACCACTGGAGGACACGCCATGGCGATCCTGCGTCTGCTGGCGGCACTGCTCGCCTTTGCCGGCATCCTCGCTGGTTGCCTGGCAGTCCTGCTGCTGATCATCGTGCTGCTGCGTTTTCCGCTGCTGCTGATCGCCCTGCTGCTGGCGTGCTGGGTGTTCGGTCGGCTGCTGGAAATCAGCGGCTCGTCGGATAGCTAGTCAGCCGCTTTTCGCAGCAAAATGCGGCATCCTGACCACATAGAGCACTGCTGCAAGCAGTCTGCTCATCCATCAAATGGAGCTTGAAATGAAGAAAATCGTCGGCACCCTGGCACTGTCTGCCATTGCCATCCAGTCGGCCATCGCCCAGCCCATGGGCGAGAGTGCCCAGTCGCACTGTGCCTATCTGGAGGAGGTCGTTTTCAACTGTGCCATCGGCAAGAAGCACGTTTCCGTGTGCAACACGGACGGCAACCTGCAGTACCACTTCGGCAAGATCGGCGCAGCCGAGCTGGTTTTCCCGGCCACCCCGGATAACAACGAGTCAGTGACACGCGGCGGGATCATGCTGGCTGGTGGCGGCGGTGACTACCTGCGCTTCTCGAATGGAGCACACGACTACATCACCTACAGCGCAGAGGGGCGAGGTGTGCTCAGTGAGGGAGTCGTCGTCGAGAAGAACGGCAAGCAGCTCGCAGCACTGAAGTGCAGCAGCTACGCGACCAACAAGATCTCCACCAATCTGCCGGATGGCATCCATGACGATGCCAAGCCGTTCTTCATCCCCTGACTGCTTGTGAGCAGACCAGCGTGGGCAGCCCGAAGGCCGCTCACGCTGGCCTGCCGTCACCGGGCATTTCTTTTTTTGCTTCTTCGGCCAACCCTTCCAGATCAGCCGTCCCGCGCCACCTCGAAGCCCACCACACTGCGCTGCTCGCGGCTGAATTCCACGCCGATCAGGTGGATCGGCTCGCCTCGCGCCCGGTACTTCTCGGCATAGCCACGCTCGCGGATCTGCTGCAGCGCCTTGCCCTCGGGGACCAGCTCCACCACCTTGAACTCGAACAGGTAGACCTGGCCATTGAACAGTACGGCCATGTCGATGCGACCGAAGCTGGTGGCATCTTCAACCCGCACGTCCAGGCCCAAGGCCGCGAAGTGGCTGTAGAACACGCTGGCGTAGTAGCCCTCGTACTGGGCAATCGGATTGTTGCGATACCAGTCGTGGGGGATGCTGGCGAAGAACGCGCTGAACAGCTGCTGCAGCCCGGGGAAGTCGTTGCTGCGCAGCAGGCGATGCAGCGACATGCGCTGGCGGGCGACCGGCTGCCCCTCCGGCGACCAGGCCTTGATCAGGCTGCCATGCAGGCTCTGACGCACTTCGCGGTTGGGATAGCGCAGGCGATAGAACCAGTTGCCGTCGAGGTTGATCTCCTCGTCGATGGTCAGATAGCCCGCCTGGAACATCAGCGCCTCGGTGGCGATATTGTCCACCTCGAAGGTCGACAGCAGCTCGGCATCGGTTTCCAGCTGTCCCAGCTCCGGCAGCCAGGCCTGACGGCGAGTGAGCAGCTCGATCAGGAAGGTCGGCGTTCCCGTTTCGAACCAGAACGGGCGGAACTCGCGCTCACGGAACAAGAGCAGCAAATCGAACGGGTTGTACACCGAGGTGCCGGTCCAGTTGTAGCCGTTGTACCACTGACGGACTTCCTCCCGATCCAGTCCGGCCAGCTCCGGAGCGAATACCGTATCCACGTCCTCATCGGTGTAGCCGCAGATGGCGGAATAGCCGGGTGACAGGGTGATGTCGCGCAGATTGTTCAGCCCCGAGAACAGACTGACCTTGCTGAACTTGGATACCCCGCTGAGCATGGCGAAGCGGATATGTGCATCCTGCCCCTTGATCACCGAATAGAGGTTGCGCAGGCCGTCGCGCATCTCGCGGGCCAGCTCAGCGTTGGCCAGATTGTCGAGAATCGGCTTGTCGTACTCATCGACCAGCACAACGACCCGCTGACCGTGGATGCACTCAGCCTCACGGATCAGCTCGGCAAAGCGGCCAGGGATGTCTGCTGCCGTGAAGTCAGGTAACCCGAGTCGCTGGGCGTTGACCTGCAGCAGATCGTCGATGCGGGTATCCAGCGCCTGGCGACTGTTGACCACCCCGTCGGCAAAGCTGATACGCACGACCGGAAAGCGCCGTCCCCAGTCCCACTGCCCATGCACCACCAGGCCACGAAACAGCGGCTCGTTGCCCTCGAACAGCTCGGCCAGGGTATCGAGGAACAGGCTCTTGCCGAAGCGCCGCGGGCGGGAGAGGAAGTAGTAGTTGCCTTCCTCGATCAGCTGCAGGGCGATGCCGGTCTTGTCGACGTAGTAGCAGTCATCCTCGCGGATACGGGCGAAGGTCTGGATACCGATGGGCAGCTTCTTGCGTGACATGGCAGGCAACCTGTAGGCAGATGCGGCGATTGTAGCCGAAGGGATGCGGGCAGGCTCAGTTGGAGCAAACGTAGTGGACGCCAAGCTCCGTGGCAGCAACGGCTACTTGCCGTGCAACCAGCGCCCTCTGCGCATGCCAGCCGGGAATCTCGCTGCCATCACTGCCGATGCCCAGCCCATGCTTCCAGTACGACAAGTAAGCCTCGCCACGATCAGCTGCGTAGTAGTTGCCATTGCCGGCAGAGTAGTCGAGCGCATACTGCCAGTTGTTTTCGCGCATGCAAACGCCATGCTCAGGGTGTAGCAGTTGGCCCAGCCCGATCAGGTATTCGGCACTCTTGGCATCCAGCGGCCGGAATACCGCGACCCTCAGGCGGCCATCCTCGCGGGCACTGATGGCGGCAACCAGGCTTTCCTCGCGCTGGATGGTGACCAGCTCACCCGCTAGATCCACCGGCCCCAGCTCCAGCCACCAGTCATCGCCCATCACGGGAGCGGCAGCTCGACCATCGTCCGCGGTCAGCAACTGGGCCAGCCGATTCATGGCCGGCTCGTAGTGTCGCCAGTCCACACCAGCTTCGGCGCCATGCTGCTGCAGAGCCTGCAGCATGACCGCCAGCGGCAACTCGCCATCCAGGGACAGAGCTGCCTGCAGGTCGCCCGGTGGCAGCGGATAGGCAATGTCCGGCAGGCCGTAGCGGGCCAGGATTTCGGGCTTGAGGTGGATCTCAGCGGTATGCGGCATGAGGTATCTCTTCACAAGGGGCTGGCCTAGATGCCAATGCCGGAACCCAGACAATCTGCTTCAGGTTCCCCTTCATCACATCCATGGACTCAGCCCCAGTCTTCACGATTACCGAAGCCTCACCACTCGGGCCGGCAGCTGTTTTCCGGGCTGTCGAGCGGCTTCAGCACCTGGCCGATGTTCTTGGTCGGCAAGTTGATGGTGCTTCCCCCTGCGCTGAGCTGCAGGCGATTGGCGTGGCGCAGTGCCTCCCAGAACTCCCCGCGGTAGATCTCGCTGCAGACGCGGCAGCCGGTGTAGAAGGGGTTGCTGTAGCTCGCACCGTCGATGATCACGTCAAAGCCCGGCTCATCGTTGGAGCTGTATTGCTTGCCGTTGATAGTGGCATAGGCACTTACGTAGCCCTGCTCTTCATAGTCAGGGCAGGAGATGTTCAGCTCGTTGCCGTTGCCATCATCGACCAGGTGCTCACTGACACCCATGCCCCAGCCAGACGTCCACTCGTAGGTACCGGCTACAGCCGTGCCAGACATCAGCGCAGCCAGTGCAGCGCAGATCAGCATTCTCTTCATGTCCCTTGATTCCATTTCCTGTTCAAAATATCAGCGGCTCGGGCACAATCCCGTCTCCGCCCTTATTGCATCCAGTACCGCATGAAACTTCTCAACACCTACGACGACCGTGACGAAGCCGAAGAGGCTGCCGAGAAGCTGACCGGCGACAAGCGCCTGGCCAGCGAACGCGACGCCACCGTGGTCATCTACAACCTGTTCGGCATTCCCAGCTGGGGAAATTTCCATCGCCTGGGCATGTACAACCTGGGCGAGCTAAAAAGCCTGCTGGAGCGCCGAGCCAGTTGGCAACCTGCCGACCAAACACGGCATGCAGAGATCATCGCCACGCTGAAGACTGTGGCGAAGAACTACGGGATCGAGGTGCCAGGGCACTGGCTATGAAGACCAGTGCCTCTCGTCATACGACCTCCAGAGGGTTGCGCTCCAGGCGCTGTATCAGCTCAGAAGCGGTCAACTCGGATTTCTTCTTCTTGGTTTTCTCGATCAAGCGATAACCAACATCCAGGGCAGACTCCATCATCACTTTGGGCACATCCAGATGCCCAATTCCCCCACTTTGCATCCAGACTGGCTGGATTAAGCCATGGCCGAGACAACTTTTATAGCTATCCGATATTTCGGAAATACGCAGACCTCTCTCACGACGCACGACGTGTCCCTCGACATCTCGGAGCAATTCCGTTGCGAGATCCTTGGTGTGTCCGCGCCGTAAGGAAGCATCCATAAGGCGCTGAAGCGTCAGGTTATTGGTCAGCACCTGGGCTGCCGCTTGTTGCTGATTGAGCCTTTCGACAGCTCCTACTCGAAGTAGGGTACGAGCAATCAACTGAGCATCCTCCGCCACCTTCTCTGCATAACCGTTCAACGTGGCATCAGGAACAACATCGCCACTGACCCCATGGCTCTCTAGTTCATCAAATTTCTGCGCCAGGCGCGAAGCACCACTTTCCGTATCGCAGAAAGCGATTGCTGCCTGACGGATACCATCTGACTCTGCCAAAATCACCTGCACGGCTCCACCTGCCTCTGCAAGAGCGGTCAAATGGGTAAGCAGATGATCGAAAACAGGATCTCCGTAGCTGGCGAAGTGTAGAGGCTCCTCGCCAGGCAGTCCGACATCCATGAGCTCACGATCAACCGTCAGGTTGGATCCATCAATCAGCGGATCCACACCATTCAAAGTGATGTATCGGGCGCAAGGGCTGAACTGGCAACCACACGACTTCAAATATTCCGACTCAATCAACGATCTCCATATCTGAGCCAGTGTTACTGGCAGCGGCAGTGACCGATACTGCATCTCCAGTCGAGTGTAGATATCGAAAAGCTCTTGAGCTGGAATTTCAAGAAGCTTGTTGTGCTCACGTTGCTGCCTGGCTCGCTCCAAAGCAATCTTTTCTAGCTGCTGCTCATCAAGCGTCTTTGCCGCAAGCTGCTCAAACTCATCTACCGTGACAGGCAGCAGGGAGAACTGCTGCGTGCCGACAACCAATCCAGCCTTTTCCAGGCGCTGCATGAGTCGCTCATAGACAAACTGTTCAGCAGAGTCCGCATAGCAAAGATTCAACACTGAAATTTCACTGTGCCGCTGCCCAATGCGGTCAATCCGCCCGATTCGCTGCTCCACCTTCATGGGGTTCCAAGGCAAATCGAAGTTGATCAGCATGTCTGCTGTTTGCAAGTTCAATCCTTCAGCAGCCGCATCGGTACATACAAGGATATCAATTTCCCCTTGAACGAAACGGTGCTTGATTTTCTCCCTCTCACAGCCAACCATGCTTAGCAGATCCACGTCGAAGTAAGAGCCGCCCTGGCCGGAGTAGGTGCCTATACGGGCATGCGGATGAACTGCCTGAATCCGCTCGACGATGTCCTCCAGCGTGTCGAAGAAGCGAGTAAAAATCACCGTTTGCTGAATACGCCCAGAGGGTTGCTTCCTCCGCCCCAACACCATCAGCAAAACCTGCATCTTGGAAGAAACCTGCGAGAGATCCTCTACTTCCTGCCGCAAGGCTTGTAGGCAATCACGCTCCCAACGGAGGTCTTCCGGGGTTCGGTTGCGCAACAAACTGTCCACGGCCTCCAGGTCGTCCTCTCCACCCTCCAAGAGAAGATCTTCCAGCTCGGCTCGGTCTTCGGCAGAAGTGCTTTCGCTGAGTTGCTGGATCAAGGTGGCTTGTACGCGATCAAGGCGGCGCTGCACCGTCAGCTTCAGTGCTCGCAGACTGGATGCGAAACGCAAACGCAGGAAGCTCAGATAGAAACCCAGCGCGGTCTGATTAGGCTTGCACTCACCATTATTAAGCATTGCCTCACGCAAACCTTCGCAGTACTCATGCAAAAAGCTTTCAACCCTTGCTTCCTGCGGGGTGAAGACAATGCGTGGTGGCGTGATGACTTGTCGCTTGGCCAAACCAGCCTTCAGTTTACCCTTGTTGCGGTAGATCTTGAGCAAGTCTCGAGTATGCCGCTGCATGACTCTAGACAGAGGAGCTGCCGCAAACAGCAGCCGCGCCAAGGCCGGATGATTGATGGATTGCGGCACAACTCCGCTCTTCAGCCACTGCTCCAGGTCGATCTTGGAAAACGGGTCAATCACAACCTCCAGGAGATATCGCCACAAGACCGGATCCAGGTGTTCAATGCTGGTGACTGCCGCCCGCAATAGCGCCCACTCTTCACGCTCCAGCGCCTGTCCCTGACTGAGGGCGGCCGTGAGCTGGTAGTACCTGAGAGTGAGGGATGGGTCATATTTGAAAGCTCCTACCCGATTGGTCAGGGCAATCAGGTCACTGACCTCCACAGGATCGAGCTGCATTGGGGTTGCCGTCGCCAACAACAGACTCTTCGTAGCTGGTCGGATCAGATCCTGAAGTGTCTTGTACAGGTTGTTGTACTGCGGATAGCCACGCACTCCGCGTTGCGAGTTGGAGCGCCGGGCATAGTGGGACTCATCGAGCAGCACCAGGTCAAACTGTTGTGCGCTCTTGAGTGCCTGGCGTCGCTCCTGGCGCGTCATCAGGCCAGTGGAAATGATCGATAGATCCGCGTCATACAAGCCCGATGCAGGAGCACTCCCTTCCTGCGGTAGAAGGTAGTCCAGTTGCAATGAAGGACCGGAGCGCACACGACGGAATGGCAAAAGAAACTTACTGGCCATCTCCCGCTGCCATTGCTGCGTAAGACTGGCCGGTGCGGCGATCAGTATCCGCTTGGCCCGCTCGCTCAAGTACAGCGCGCGGAAAACCAGCCCGGCCTCGATGGTCTTGCCCAACCCCACCTCATCGCACATCAGACCCGATGCTGGGTAGTTATCGATCAGACGATGAGCTACGACAATCTGATGCGGCCAGGGTTGGACAGGTGCCGTATACAGACCGACATACTGTCCGTTGGGCATCAGCGGAGCGTACTTGATCAGCTGGAAGCGCGCCTGCTCCAGCGGCGAGAGCGTGGGCCGCTCCAACAAAGCAGGCTTTCCATCCATCTCCACCGGGAACTGAATCTGCTCGGAGAAGCTGATCAGCCGCTCCTTGACCGCTGTTGGCAGGTCGACAACCTTGAAAGCCGGGTGCTGATCGTTCCACAGCGCTTCGAAGTCGCGCTGAGCATCAGCGATCTTGGCCTGCTCCTTGGATCCCTGCCATGAGCAGTCCACATCCACGTTTTCGGCGTTATGCGCCAATGCCGTTTGCGACTCGTTCCAGGAACCACTGGCATAGAGGCAATTGCCTTCGGCATCGTAAGCAAGCGCCCACTTCTCGTGAACATACCCATCAACGCCGGAGTCAAGGGAGATAGCTTGTCCTGTCTGACTATGCACCCGCAAAGCGACACGGATCTCCAGATAGCCTTGCCGAACCATCCAGGACAGCAGCTCTACGCCGCGCAATTCGGCCTCGCGCCATTGCGCCGGATTGTCCAGCGCCTCTTGCAAGGCGTCATCGAGCTTGCCTTGGCCATTTATGATGGCCTGTACGTCCTGAGGGTGCAGGTCAGCGCCTGCAATCAGTCTCACCTTGCCGTCACGGCTTACAAATGTCGAGAAACCACGCGATGCCAAAGCCAGAGAACTGGAGCGAAAGTAACCAGCTACCCGATCGTAACGCACGGCACGCTGTAGCAACGGGATATAGAACTCACGCAGGATGTCGACCGTATGGCCATCCTTGGTCAGTGAGGAGGTCTTGTAGCTATAGCGCCATGGATAATCGGCAAGACTCGTCGACATTATCAGCTTCCCTATTTCTTCCTTGCTATTGATACGCAGAGCATCGACCAACCGGCCAACCATGACGGCAGCCTTACTAAAATTACTGATTACTCCCAAAAAACGGGCGCCGAAGCGCCCGTTCCACTATCAATGGGTTTTCAGACCAAACAGAATCGTCTTGGCCTCGTTACGCAGCTCTGGCGTTTCGGCCTCCGCAGCCCAGACCTCCAGCAGATCCAGTACGGTGTTTTCACGCCCCTCACGGTGCTGATCCAGATAGGCACGTGCCACGGGAATATCGCCGGAGCGGTAGCACATGATCAGACCATGCAACACGTCCCAATCCGATTGCGGCTTGGCAATACGTCGCTTGTCGCGCTCCTCTGGCTTGGCCAAGCGGAGCTTGGAACCTTTTTTGAGTAGCGGCGCGGCGTAACCGACGGTTTCCACTGAGGCGCCCTTACGCTTGGCGCCGGACTCCTCGGTGTTGTAGGCAACCAGGCGATCCTCAACCCCATAACCCGCCACCCGACTCTCCAGGCGGAAGTTCAGCGATTTGGAGAGGTTCAGAGCCTCACTGTAGGCAACATCATTGTGCCCCCAGATGCCGTAAACCGTCAGCGCCATGGCGGTTTCGGTATCCAGGTCATCTACGGTGATGCGCCCTTCCGTGATATCGCGAATCTGATGCTCTGCGACAACCCGACTGGCCTCGTTCATGGCTCGGATCGGATTTACTTCTTCATCGCCATCCATTACTGGCCAGTTTTCCGAAAGAACCTGCAACGCACGACCATAGCAGGCAATCATCTTGTCTACCGGATTCAGATTCAGAGCCGAAAACTCATCGAGAGCCCCCTCGACCGAGTCACGAATTTTACTCTGTACGCCCCTCCCACCGAGGCCAGTCCAGACAGCGGGGAACGGCTGATCAGCCTGACGTTTGCGGCAGGTAATAAAGATTGAGCTGGCAGCTGCTGCTAGGTCTTTCTGGTGGGTCGAATAGCTACTTTCAGACTCAACTGGAAAGCTAGAAGTAATTACCCAGCCAGAGTCAATAAGAGAGCGCGTCAATGTTTCCCAAGCGTCCTGCTCTTTATGAGTAAACATCAACGTCATCAGCCCATCGAGCCTCACAACACGATGACACTCTTTAAATATTTCCAACATTAACCCTTCATAGACCGCCTTTGCTTTTGCCTTTGACCCTGCCAGTGCAGGATTTGCAACAGCTTCATCAACCTTATTAGTCAATCGCGGCCAAACAATCTCAGGATACAACTCCTTAAGATTACGCTTCATCCAAACATAAAAGAAATCAGAAAGCTCTGCATACTGAACATTGTTATAATAGGGCGGATCCATGCACACCAAATCAACGCTTGAGGAGTCGACCCCAGAAATGCTTGCACCAGACCCGTTTATGATTTTCGGAATGGAAATTGAATTCAACTCACGACCAGCTGAAACCAAACTACAAATACCCTTATAGCTATCAAGTATTTGGCTTAAGCCCCATTTTAGCCCAGAAAAAGGCCCAGAAAAAACCATTTCCCCATAAGTCCACTTAAGCGAAAAATCATGCCGCCCAAAAGTGCCCTTTATAACCCCCCGAGTAAATTCCCAGCGAGTGTGCTTACTGTTGTAGTCTAGAGCCTTATCGAGAGCAAACTGCAAATAGGTAACTACAGCCCGCCCCTTAGCAGCTCCACACGCTTCAATAACCTTCTCTCTCAAGTCATTTAGAGCCTTCAGCGCAGTCAAGTGAGCAAGTATCTGGCGCGAATTAAACATATCGAGCCACTTAACTATGCCAAAATTTACAATTCCATCTCGTTGATCTCGACGATGCCCATACGGGATAGGCTCCGTAGGTATTAACCCCTGCAAATCGAACTCATCCCACTTCCGCTCAAGCTCTTTCCACGCCTCATCTATTGCAAGGAAATCTTTCTCAGAAGCTATGCGAAAAAACCTAACTTTCTCAACCTTTAACTCTCCAGCCCGCTCACCTGTCGAATATCTCTGTGGTTTTCCTTGACTGTCCAAGCTGGGTTGATATCTGGACGAAACCACTACATAAAGCCGGTCTTTCCATAGCCCATGCACAGAGTCCCCCCTGGCCTGAGATTTTATTTCATCACCGCTTATTGCCTGCCTACAGTGCACACACTGCCCAACCCCACGATCAACAGTGGCAAGCTCAGGATCTTCACCGTTTGGCCCCTTACCACCTGTTAACACCTGATAGGTTTCGAAGCGGTAATTCGCCGAAGCCCCCTGTCCCTGAGGGATAATTTTCACCCCCCAGGGATCAGCGGCCTCCTTGGAGAGCCAACAGGTATTCAGCAGCGGCGTCTTGGCCAAGCAACTGGGACAAGTCACCTCGCGGCAATAGAGCAGGCCGTTCTGGTCGTACTCCGGCTGGTTGAACTGATCGAACAGCTCAGGGTAATGCTCAAGATGCTTGCGCAAGCGATCCTGTTCGTATTTTGGCAGTGGCGAGAAGGGGTAGAAAGGCGCCATCTGGCTTTCGACCCTCTCCCGCATGATGTTGCCCCAATGCTCGATATCGTCGTACAGACTCATGCCAAAGCGGGCCGGGTAATCCAGGGTCGCATATAGAATGGTGGTGGCGACCGGATTCAGCTCGTTGGCGATCACGTTGTGACCGAGGCGCAGGGCCTCGAACGGAATAGAACCGCCCCCCGAGGTTGGATCGAGTACCGTCAGACCGCTGGGCTTGGGAGCATGGTCGTTCTGATACGCACGGGCATACCCGTAGAGATCCTCGGCATCCCACTTGATCTCCTTACCAAGAATCGCCTTGACCTCAGGCAGCTTGGCAAACTCGATGCGCTCGTTGACGTGCGCCGGATCAGCCATGACCCGCTCGACGGTCAACCACTGCCCGGCATGAATCTGCCCCAACGGCCGGGACTCCGCCTCCCAACGCAGCATAACCGGGTGTCTTGCCAGCTCCGGACTTTGCGCCTTGAGCTGCGCGATCTGTTGCAGGCTTTCCTCCCGGCGCTCCTGCTCACTGTCGAAGGCACGCAAGACCACGGGGTCGACCTTCAACCGCTCACCATCAGCGGTCTTCTCCAGGCGCCCCAGCAGTTTGCCGACGATAACCCAGTGCTGCCCTCCCAGGGTTACGACTCGCTTCTCGATGCCAAGCTCCTTGACGAAGCTCTCCACATCGGTATCGGCAGGCAGCAACGATCCCGCTACCGCCGCGCGGCTGGGCGTCAACGGGCGACGTGCCCACCAGACATGAAGAAAGTACAGTGGCGGGAGGGCTGAACTGGCTCCTCGCTCTCGCTGGGTTTCTGCACCTACCTGGTGGCAGGGAAAGCCTGCCTCGATCAGTCTGCGATCCATTGGGTCAACTCTTCCTAAATCTGTTAGCGCAGCTTGTCGAGCATGCGTTGAATACCATCGTCTTTGTTGCTGGTGCCGGTCAGCATGATGCGCAGACCACTGATCGCCCAACGATTTGCGTCGGCACCGTAGCTGGTGGTGCGAGCCAGCCAATAGGCGGCTTCCTCGCGGCTGAAACGCATGATGCGTCGAGCCAGTAACTCGATGCGATCCGGGTTGTGCAGGCGCTCCTGCAAACGGAACAGCAAGGCCAACTTGGCACCCGCCTCCTCGTCGAGCGGCAGGTTGTCACGAAGCTTCAGGCCCTCCTTGTTGAAGAAGCGCTGCAACTCCATGGGTACGCCTGCTTCATCGCAAACCCCTTCGACCATGCGCTTGAGCAGGGGGATCAGGCATTTGAGGCTCTCGCCATAGAGGTGGCCGCGATCCTGAAGATTGCCTAGCTGCTGCAGGTTGCGCTCTTCAGCGCGGGTTTCACTGGAAACCCGCTCCTTGATCACGACGACAGTGCCGGTGATGTCCTTCCACTCGGTAAAACGCAATACGAAAGGCGCCTTGCGCCAGCGATTTTTCAGGCGCTGGTCGTAATGGGCTTGCAGGGAAACAGGCTTACTCATTTGTGTGCTTTACCAGATCAAAGAAGGCACAGGACTCCGGAACCTGATGGATGTCGATCTGTGCCTGGGTCTCGCTTCCCTGCTTGGTGAGGTCGCCCAGTACCTCGAACAGTTCGGCCAGCAGCTTCATCTCTTTGGGAGAAACCTTGACCAGGTCGATATTGATTTTCCCGCCTTCAGGCAGCTCCAAGCCACTCATGCGGAGCAAATCGATGCGGGTATTCGCGCCTTTGGCATACAGCGACCCGAGCTTACGCAGATTTGCGTGCAGGACCTCGGCCAGCTGTTTTCCCTGCGCCGTAAAACGAGTGTCCTCAGGCTCGACCCAGCCGTATTCAGAGGCCTCCGCTGGAGTGATGAGGATGTCGTTGACACTGGTCTTGTGGAAATAGGCATTGGAGCCATAGACCAGATCTGGAGCGGTTCCCTCGCCGGCCGGCACCGGGTCGTTGCTCTCGGTAGGCGTGTAGGTGTAGACCTTGGCTTTCTGTACCGCGTTGTCGATTGCCGTCAGGATGGTCGAGTCCTTGATCTCACCATGCTGCTGCTTCACTGCTGCCAGCACATCAGCAACCTTGGTATGCGGCTTGAGCTGCATCGCCTGCGCAACCCACTGCTCGACTTGTTCGGGAGCGGGCTCAGCTTGTGGATTCCAACCACGCTGCAACGCACCCTGTACGCTGACCAGCTTCCATCCAGCCTGCGAGAGGTTGAGATCCATCGGCAACGCACCGGTATCTCGGCTGTAGAACTCAGCAGGCTTCTGATCCTCGGCAGAGGTGAAGCGGTACAGGCACCACTGGCCACGCTCGACGCCAGCACGCAGCAGTGTATCGAGAACATTCTTCTGCTCGAGGATCGGCCAGCGGCGATTCTGGGCAAGCTGGCTGCGAATCTGCTCGATTGATGGCGTCTGGCTGAGGTGGAAGAACATCTGCCCCAGCAAAATCAGCATTTCGCTGGTGGTGGCCTTTTCCATGGTCACCATCTCACCCTCGCCGGAGAGTACACGGAGAATTTCGGCATCCACCGACTGTCCGCCTTCGCCACCCGCCTGCTTGATCATCTTCTTGGTGGTGGCACCAGAAGCCCCCGGGAAGTAGATCGCTTCATAAGCCTGGGAGACTGCCGTCTGCAACGCCAGCTCACGCTCGCGGAGCTTGCTCTTGAACCCGCTCTCCACCAGCTTGGCGGCCGTCATGCCGAAATCTTCCGGCTTGTGATCGAGGCGGCGCATGGCCAGCACCGTGCGGGTGAGGTCCTCCAGGCGCTCGATACGGTAGCGGGCTTTATTGGTGCGATCTTCGTTCCAGGTTTCACCCTTGATCTGTACGGTTTCCGGAACCAGCAAGAACACGTAGTTCTGGTGCAAGCGCGGCGTGTTTCCGCCGCAACTGGTGATCATGGCTTCAGCATCGATGCGGTTGGCATCCAGGCGCACAATGGCCAGCACCGGTCGGTCGGTCTTGTCGGGAATGTCCTCGGGCTGCGACACGTCCTGCGCTACCACGAAGGTCGGGCTATTGTGGGTGACCACCTTGCGGCTGACGATGGCCAGGTGCTCCCCCACCGCATCCGGACTAATGCCCTGTTTGATGGTGCTGACGATCCGCGCCTCGGTCGGATCGGTATGGGCGTAAAAACGGCCTTCGTTATCTCGAAGGTAGTAGGCTTCGTCTGCGATGGCCTTGAGCGCCGTCTCTACCTGGGCAGGAGTCATATCCGGCATAGCCGTTTCAAACAGTGCTTCGGAGTAACTGACGCCGAACAGGTTGGAGGAGAGACCCTCTCCACGCCCGACGAGGCTATGCAGGAACACGACCTTCCAGGTCCACTCGTAGAGAGGGAACTCCAACGGGTGTGGATTCTTCTTGTCCAGCGCCTGGGCAACCGAAGCCCCCAACTCAAGACTACCGCTGTCGGCGCCCCCCACATCGGCGTTGAGAACGGTGATCAGGTCTGATGCACCTGTCCGCCCAACCACCTCGTCTGCTACATCGGGGTTCGCCAGATCGATATGGCAGGTATGCACCAGGGCCAACTTGGTGTTCTTCTTCCAGAGGCTACGGATGGCCATGGCCAAAACACGCAGGACGCCACGAGTGCCCTGGAAGTTCTGGACGGTGGACAGCTTGTTGGTCAGGAAGCTGATGAAGCTGGGATGGAAGGGGTAGTTGTTGGTGATGACTTGCTCGAAATCAGCACGGCTTGCCTGGTCTGGCAGCTGAGCACCACTCTTCTGGTACATCGCCATGTAGGCCTGCGCAGTCTCCTGAGCGGCACTGTGGTCGATGGAGACAAACAGGCGACGAGCCAGCACTCGGGAAATTTCGGTCGCACGTACCGGTACGGTCGTGGTGGCATCACGCGAAACGACACTGAGGATGGCCTTGCCAGCCTTCTCGGCCAGAGCTTCGGCTTCGTCGGTATCCACAGCGCGCCCAAGCGTTTGTTGCAGAACACCTGCCAACATGCCGGTTTGCTGACGGAAGGCATCCTGCTGACTGGCCAGCGTGACCACTACCGAAATGCCGCTGTGGGTACGGGCATAACCCAGCAGCCCCATCAGGAAAGCGCCGATCTGATCACCACCGCCTAGATGAGCGGCCTCGTAGCGAGTCGCATACTGCGCCAACTCGTCCATCATGATCAGTACCTTGCGGGTACCGAAGAGACGCTCTAGGAAGTACTTGCCAGGGAAGGCCGTTGAGGTGACTTCCTTGAGGTTTTCCCGGTAGAAGTTTTCGCCCCCCAGACGCAGGGCCAGTTCCCCCCACAGGGTATAGGGAAGGATCTCCTCACCGCTGGGCTCGATGACCGGCATCTCATCGCAGGCGATACCGACGATGTCGACACTGCCTTCCGGGAGCAGAAACTCGGCCTCGATGACCTCCTTGGCTACCTCCGCAATGCTCGAACCACGTTTGGCGAGGTGAACCAGGGAAATCAGCGTATGGGTCTTACCACCACCAAAGGAAGTTTCCAGTCGGTGGATGGCCGGGAGGGAATTATCACCAGAAAGGCGACCAAACACGTCCCGAACAACCCGCCGCAAACCCTCCGTCGGAAAGGTTGCCTGAGTGAAGAACAGGCCGGCATCGGTGTAGATGTTGTCCGTGCTGGTACCCTTTCCTGAGTAGGCATCCAGTACCTGGCTCAACGAAGCCGTGAAAATCTCCGGGTTGAACGATCCCGCGATAATGTCGGGACGGGGGATGCAGGTCTGCAAAATCGGCTTCATCGTGCCTCCGTGTCTGATCCATGCTCGGGAGGCGAGCCAAACGCCCTGCCTACCGGACTCCTCGATGGCCGTTAGCCATACTGAAAACTGCTGTACATCGTACTTGATTGGCTACAACGAACGCACATCTGCGGCGGAGCATAGAAGCAAGGGGAGCTCTCATGCTGGAGAAATGCGAAACGAGAGGTCACTCATCCCACCGCCCATCGTTGTCCAGATCCCGATCCGAACCGCCCTGGTCGTAATCCCAGCGCTTGTCGTTATCGAGATCACGGTCGCTGCCGCCCTTGTCGTGGTCCCAGCGACCATCGTTGTCGATATCTCGATCCGTGCCGCCGGCGCCGAAATCCCAGCGGCCGTCATTGTCGAGGTCGCGGTCGGTGCCACCCTTGTCGTAGTCCCAGCGCCCATCGTTGTCGATGTCCCGATCCGTGCCACCACGGTTGAAATCCCAGCGGCCGTCGTTATCGAGGTCGCGGTCGGCCGCCTGAGCCTGGCAAACCATACCCATCAGCAGGCCAAGGCTCGCAGCGGCCAACATGCGTTGATGACGCTTCATCTATACAGCTCCTCGTTACCAGCCCGGATAACGCTGCCAGACCGCCTCGGCGATCGCGCTCTCGTCACTGTGGTACTGCTCGGGGACCTGGATGATGTCCAGCGCCATTTCCTCGATCACGTCACGCAGCTCCAGGTGCTGCAGCCAGCGCTGCGGGATGGCATCGGGGCCATGGATCAGACCGAGGAAGTGGCCGGCGATCAGGCCGGTGCTGTCGCTGTCTCCGCTGTGGTTGACGGCGGTGATCACGCCTTCCTCCAGGCTGTCTGCCGCCAGGGCGCACCACAGGCCGATGGCCAGGGCCTCTTCGGCCACCCAGCCACCGCCCAGTCGCTCGATGGATTCGGGGTCGGGCTGCTCACCTGACTCATGCAGGGCGAGCACCTGCTCGATGATGCGGCGGGTTTCCTCCATGCCCGGTTTGTCGCCGTGCGCTGCCAGACTGGCTCTGGTGGCGGCGGCGAGCGTTATGCCCTCGCTCCAGATCCGCGCAAGGATGTCGGCGAACAGGCCAGCCGCCAGATAGCCGCTCGGGTGCCCGTGGGTGGTGCGGGCGGATTCGGCGGCATTGTCGAAAGCGTTCGGGAAGAAGGCACAGGGCGCCACGCGCATCACGCCACCGCAACCCTTGCTGTCGTTGTCGGCCAGTTCGCCGAAACTGCGACTGGCTCGCAGGGCCGACAGGCAGGTATTGCCCGGAGCCCGGCGCGACCACAGGCGGCGGTCACCAAACAGCCAGCCATCCTGGCCGATTTCCAGCGGCGTGCGCTCGCCCTGGGTCAGCAGCCAGCGCAGCAGGGCGTGATGGATGACCGACGGCGGATGGCAGACGCCTCGGGAGGCACCGCGCACATGGGCGCGCAGCAGGCCTTCCGCGGTGAACAGCATCATCTGCGTATCGTCGGTGATCGCGCCCAGCTGGCCGTAGGCGGGCACGAAGTGGCGGATGCCGGATTCCCCGAACTCGCGGCGAATGCGCTCCCAGCGCAGGAACTCGACTGGCGCACCGAGCGCATCGCCCACGGCACCGCCGAGCAGGCAGCCAAGTACACCGGCAGGGCTGCCGGGAAGCGGATGGGATGGGGCGATTTGTGAATCTGGCATGCGACTCTCCCTGAGTGATCTGCCGGCAAGCCTAACGGGTGGCTGCGACAGCTTGTGTCGCACTCGGTCGGTAGACTGACGCTTCGTGATCACAGCTCAAGGAAGGATCTGTCGGCTCCGGCATGAGCCTTCGAAAGGCTGCCCTGCTGCGTACATCTACGGTGACTTCCTCAGCCTCCCGCCAGCAGGTTTCTGTCGCATAAAAGGTAAAGCCGGGTCGCACCAAAGCAATGATGCGATCCAGACTGCTTACATGGGGCAGATGCTTACCCGTTGTCGCTCTCGCACTCTACCAGCTCAAATTTTGGCCCTTCGACAACCTCAACGCCCTCAGGAGCAGAGGCCAGACAAGAGTTCTCTAGGTCGGCACCGGACTGGTCGAGCGAGAACGTCACTTCCCAGACCAGCAGTCCCAGCGTCGTTTCAGCTTTGAAGCCCTTGCTCCATGTCTCGCTGTCTTCCTTGAAGGCCGGCTTGCCTATCTGGACGGTTTGCACCTCACGAATCTGATCAGCCGGAATGGTCTGCTTCTCTCCGTTGATCTTGACCACTGCCCCTTGCACAACCTTGATCTGCCAACCCATGTGACGACTCTCCTTGTGGAAAGCGCCAATTTAGCCGAACTCGCCGAGTAGCGGCACCCCGGCGAGTCTCCATGAGCTTGTTGTCAGCACCTAGCCCAGCACCGCAGGGCTCTGCATGCCCCAGGCCTGCTGTAGCTTCGGCCAGAGATCGGAATGGATGAACACCGGACGCATGCGCAGTCCTTCACAGGTCTCCAGCAGCTCCAGCGCCTCTGGCCACGTATAGACCCAGCGATACCGTGGATCGGTCGCCAGCCAGTCAACTCGCTTAGGAGCAGCCTCCTGACTGCTCCACTGCAGGCGGTACTGCCAGGCGCTTACCTACCAGTCGCAGTGAGCCACGCTGCCCAGCATCCAGATCCAGCAGCAATTCCTCACCGGGCTGTATCACAGCGGGCTGGTAGGTGCTGAGCCCTCTAGTCATTGCGGCCATGGCTCCGGCTACGTCCTCAGCGTAGGCCTGCCCATTGAAGGGTAGATCCTCGTCGCTGCTGTCCTCGATATCTTCCAGCTCAGGCAGGTAGCGGTCCCGTAATGCCTCCAGCTCAGCCAGCGTCCTGCCACGGATGATCAGCAAACCATCTGCCGAGCCGTGTGCGTAATCGACGATCTCGAAGGTGCCGATATCAGTTTCGACCCACATGGAAACGCTCTCCTTTTCCAGCAAAGGCATCAGCCCCTGCTCGCTCCGAAGCTGTGCTGATGATCACCGTACATCTTGGTTGCAGTCTTGCAGAGGTAGCTGGCTCGGCGGAAGAACTCGGCCTGGCTCTGCTCATCGTCACGGGAGATGTAGTAACCGGGGTTCTGCGGGACGTGTACCAGTCCGGCGACAGCCTCTCTCGGCAACCTCAAGGCACTGGCCCAGGCCTCTTCCAGGCGGTTGAACACGTTCCTGCCTTCGGACTGGAAGTAGCCCAGCACGCTGTAGGCATCCTTGTTCAGGAAGATCACCAGGTGGTAGTGCGGTCTGTCCGAGCTGGCGATCTCGCGCACCCAGATGTAACGCACGGTACAGGGATGGGCGTAGCGGTTGCGGCGTTTGGCCATGCCGCGACTGTGTTCGATCTTGGCCTTGAAGGATTCGAAGAACCGGCTGATCACCTCATTCCTGAAGGCGTAGCTGGGCAGCATGCCGCTGTTGGGGAACTTCAGCTCTACCCGGAAGGCGAATGTCCGAGGGTGCTCATCGAGTGCTCGTTGCATCGTGTCGTACAGGCGTTGCAGGTGCTCACGAATGAACGGGCCTTTCTCGTGCATGACGGGCAGGCCTTGGTAGGTGTGATCGTGGTGGATGTGCAGGTTGTGGTTCTGAGGGTGACGACGCATGGTCATGTCTCCGTTTTGGTGGATTCATAACCAGTGCTGGATGGGTATCTTTTTACGTCTGATGGCTACCTGATCGATGCTGATGAGCTGATTGTCTAGCTGTTGGTCATGGAGGTAGCTAGTCCTCTGATGAGTAGATGGGTCGTCATGGATACTGAGTCTGATATGCCTAGATGGAATGAAAGGATTACCCATACAAAGCATATAGCTATTAACCGAGAACTCCTGAGCTCCCTCCACCTTATGGCTGCCTAGCAAACCGACCTCCTCAACCCCAGGCCAGCATGGCAAGCCCATCACCCCAGCCACTCCGGCAAAAAAGCCCTGCAGTCGGCATGAACCGACTGCAGGGCTTGTGTGGTCACCACCGGTCACTACTCAGCTGTTACGGCCGTTACGATCGTTCGCAGATCGCGCTCCCTTATGCGATCTGCAATCCAGGCCTGCACCTCGACCTCAACCCAGGCCACGGCGCGGCCACCCAGCGATACAGGGGCAGGAAAAACTCCTTGCTTGACGTACTTGTATACCGTGGAGCGAGCCAATCCGGTCGCAGCTTTCACATCGTTCAGGCGCATGAATTTCATGTTCGGCTCCTCGCCGCTGTTCGTCCAAACGATGGGTGCTGGCGTTAAAAAAATACTGGCTTCTGCCCATGCAAGGCCTTCTTCTATCCGACGATCCTCCTAATCATCACAGATAGGAATTATTTGTTTTAGCTTGCTATTTTCGCTATAAATAGCAGAAATAGCGGGGTCAGCATGAACAATGCACTAGATGATCGAGACTCATCCACCACCACCGGCGCACGCTCTACCTACGACGGCTGGCCACGCTTCCGTGAGCACAGCTTGCTGGAAGGCGCTGTGACGGAAGCAGTCAGAGAGCTACAGGTTTCCCGAGAGATGGCGACAATGTGCGCATTCGGAGCCATGGCCACAGCCTGCCAAGGGCATGTCGATGTACAGATGCCCACCGGACACAAGGTACCAACCTCACTGATGCTGCTGACCATAGCGGACTCCGGTGAGCGCAAGACCACTACTCAGAACTACTTTTTCGAGGCCATCAACGCCCTAAATGATGCAGCGCATCGTGCCAACGAAGCAGCCTTAGCAGATCACCGGGTCGAGCACCAACTGTGGAGCACACGCAAGCGGCATCTGGAACGCATGTACAGCAAATGTGCGTCCCAGGAGGATGAGGCGGCTACCCGCAACGCCCTGGATGCAATTGCCGAGCATGTCAGGGCGGAACCGTCACCAGCCCGCTCGGGCAAGTTCCTCTATGAGGACACCACCCCGCAGGCCCTAGTGCAGATGCTTCATGAAAACACGCCTAACGGTTGCCTGCTGACCAGTGAAGCCAACAGTATTTTCAGCGGCAAGGCACTGGGTGAGCTCGACAAACTGAATACCCTCTGGGATGGCAGCAGCGTCATCGTTGATCGGATCTCCAGGGAAGGATTCATCCTCCAGAATGCGCGCCTCACACTGTCGCTAATGGCACAGCCAAGCGTGATCGCTCGCTTCATGGGCAAGCGCGGAGAGGAGGCTCGTGGCACAGGCTTTCTCGCCCGCTTCTTGGTCGCCAAGCCACGCCCAATGGCTGGCCAACGCACACATGACCAGCAATCTGCACAACCACGCCGACAGCTCTTCAACGCGCGAATCCGCGAGCGCATAAGCTCCAGCACTTCGCCTGATCGCCAAGTGCTACGTTTCTCTGAGCCAGCCGCAGACTTCTGGTATCAGCGCAGCCAGTACCTCGAACAACAGATGCAGGAAAACGGCCTGTACCACTACCTCAAGGATCACGCCTCCAAGCTGCTGGAAAACACGAGCCGTCTGGCGGCTATCCTACATACGTTCGAGCGCACCTCGGACAGCGATACCGAGATCGACCACCTCACCTTGGAGTTCTGCTGGAGGTTCGCTCAGACCTGCTCAAGGCACTTCATCGAACACTTGGCCAACGAGCCGCAGCTCGTTACGGATGCGAACTACCTAGCGCACTACCTGCTGCAGTGCGCCTACAGAGACAACACTAACCCAGAAAAAAATACAACCAGAGGCAGAAACGACGACATGAAGCCCATAAGTCCAGGCCGGACTGCACGACCTGACTACCTGAAACCTGGAGCACGCACCGGCTTCACGCTGACTCAACTAAAACAGTATGGCCCCAGCAGCCTCAGAGGGCGTGCCAATAATGAGCGACTGGAGGCCGCCATCGAGCTGCTGACTAAACTAGGACACATCAATAAGGAAGGGAGCGTTTACCGCTTCCAGGAAACTATCCTGCTCAAACGAGGAGTGCCTGCACTGAAGAACGGGGAGGTTCTCACCATCAAGGAGCTGCCGCTATTCAGCGAACAGGAATACTGGTCACCCGAGCGTAGCAGTGGATTTATTGATCCTTCGGGCTACTTCATCAAGCTCCGCAGATAACACCCGTAACGCGGGAGGGGCACGACAACGCCAGAAGCACCTGGCAGCTATTGCGCGCGGCAGACCAGACTGATGGGCGAGCGACTAGCACATCGGCAGGAAGCATCGCGCGGTAGAGTCAACGCATGCACCGTCTATTGAAAAACACAGAGATTAAATTAAAATATTATAACATTTATTTTCGCTATTTACTGCTTCGCGCTTGCGCTCTGCACAAGAATTCCTTTTTGATGACAGCAAGCGTCCGGGCATCACACCTCGCCGGGCTTCCAGCAATGCGGCAGCAGTTCGGCCAGTGCGCTGGCAGGCTGTGTCGGCCGGCGCGTGAGCACGTCCTTCAGGTAGGCATACGGATCATGGCCCAGCCGAGCGGACTGAATCAGCGTCATCAGCGCGGCTGCGCGCTTGCCGCTGCGTAGCGAGCCGGCAAACAGCCAGTTCGAGCGGCCCAGCGCCCACGGGCGGATCTGGTTCTCGCACCAGTTGTTGTCGATCGCCACCCCGCCATCATCGAGATAGCGCACCAGGGCCGTCCAGCGTTTGAGGCTGTAGTCGAGCGCCTTGGCGATGGCCGTGCCTTCGTGCACCAACTGGCGCTGGGCGAGCATCCAGATATGCAGGGCATCGGCGATGGGTTTGGCTTTTTCCTGGCGTATTCGCTGTCGCTCATCAGGCAGCAGATCGCGCACCTCGCGCTCGATGGCATACAGCTGACCGATGTGCTGCAGGGCCTGTTCGGCCAGCGGGCCCTGGTTGGCCACATGCAGGTCGTAGAACTTGCGCCGGGCATGGGCCATGCAGCCGATTTCGGTCACACCCTGCTCGAAGCAGGCCTTGTAGCCGGCGAAGTCATCGCAGACCAGCTGGCCTTTCCAGTCGCCGAGAAAGGCACGGGCATGCTCGCCGGCGCGGCTGGGACTGAAGTCGTAGACCACGGCGCACAGATCGGCGAACGGGCTGGCGGTATAGACCCACACGTAGGCCCGCTGGGTCTTCTCCATGCCGGGAGCGAGCATCTGCACCGGGGTTTCATCCGCGTGCTGGACGCCCTGCTGCAACAGCCGCTCGCGCAGCGCATCGACTAGCGGTTGCAGCTGTACACCGCAGCTGCCGACTCACTGCGCCAGGGTCGAGCGCGGGATGGCCAGGCCAGCGCGGCCGAAGATCCGTTCCTGGCGGTACAGCGGCAGGTGGTCGGCGTATTTGGCGACCATGACCTGGGCCAGCAGACCGGCGGCAGGGATGCCCTTGTCGATCACCTGGGGTGGCACAGGCGCCTGGATCAGCGCTTCGCACTGCGCACAGACCCATTTGCCGCGGATATGCCGCTCCACCGTGAAGACGCCCGGGGTGTAGTCGAGCTTTTCGCTGACATCCTCGCCGATGCGCTTGAGCTGGCAGCCGCAGGAATACTGTGTGGAGTCCGGCTCGTGGTGGATCAGGGGACGCGGAAGCTGCGACGGCAAGGCGGTGCGCTTGGGCGGCTGGCGTGGCTCGGCGGGTGCCGGTGCGGGATTCAGCGCCTTGAGTTCGGCCTCAATGGCCGCGATGTCGGTGCCGAGCAGCTCGTCCAGCAGGCTGATCTGGTCGGGACTGAGCTGCTCGCTGCGCCGGGCAAACTTGTGGCGCCTGAGGATAGCGATCTCGTGAGCCAGCTGCTCGTTACGGGTTTTGTGGTAGTCCACCTGCTGGTCGAGCTGTTCGACACGCTTCGTCAACTGCGCAGCCAGGGCGCGCAGTTGTTCCGGCGTCAGGTGATCGAAGGTCGGCAGTGCAGCACCTTCAATCGCCTGGAGGGGGGGGGGGAGTGCTTCCTTTCGGGCTGAGTCGCACGCACGCGCTACGCAGCTCAGCACATACGGTCACCAAACGGTCACCAGAAGCCGCTGGTGACCGGGCCTGAGAAAAACAGACAGGCATAAAAAAATCCAAGCACCCGTAAGTGCTTGGATTTTCTAGGGATTTTTGGTCGGGACGGAGTGATTCGAACACTCGACCCCTTGCACCCCATGCAAGTGCGCTACCAGGCTGCGCTACGCCCCGACATGTCTTCGGATCACCTGAAGACGGAGCGTACTTTACACTAACGTCATGAAATGTGGAAGTTTTTTCTTACCGGACCGAGAGTCGCCAGCAAGCGCGGGGGCAACGCCAGCCCATGCGAATGCCTGCCAGCCTCAAGCACCGTCCCAGACGCTGAGGAAGGCGGCCGGCTCCAGCACGGGCGGCGTGCGGCGCTCGCCCAGCGGGGTGCCCAGGTAGAGGAAGCCGACGATGCGCTCGTCGTCGCCCAGGTCCAGCCCGGCACGCACCTCGGCGTCATGGGACAGCTCGCCGGTGCGCCAGATCGCGCCGAGGCCTTGGGCATGGGCGGCGAGCAGGATGCCATGGGCAGCACAGCCGGCGGCCAGCAGCTGCTCGGACTCCGGCACCTTGGCGTGCGCCTGCAAGCGGGCGATCACCACCAGCAGCAGGGGGGCGCGCAGCGGCATCGCGCGTGCCTTGTCGAGCAGTTCGGGACCGGCTTGCGGGTTGTGCAGCGCCTGCACGCGGGCGAACAGCTCGCCGAGCCGGTGGCGTGCCTCGCCTTCGACGCTCAGGAAGCGCCAGGGACGCAGCTGGCCATGATCCGGGGCGCGCAACGCGGCGCGCAGCAGCAGCTCGCGCTGCTCCGGCGTGGGCGCCGGCTCGCCCAGGCGCGCCACCGAAACACGATTGATCAGAGCGTCGAGCGCATCCATGGACCTACTCCCGTTGACTGGCAAACCCGGATTCTAGCCGATCAGGCGGCGCGGTCGGGCGACAGATCCGGCTGCAGCGGCGGAGTCAGCGGCGGCAGGCCGTGGGCGGCGCGCGCCGCGTCGCAGCGCGGATTGTGCTCGCCGTGCTCCCAAGAGGCCTCGAACTCGCGGCAGGCCGAGGAGCGCTGTTCGTACATGGTGCAGCGCACCCCGCAACCGACCTCGCCCATCAGGCTGACGCAGCGTGTCGGCTTGCTGGTGGTACCGCGCATGGCGGCATGGTAGGGGCTGATCTGCTCGACCAGCTCGTCAGGGACGATGCCGCCGGCAGAGCGGCATTCGCCCCAATAGAAGGACACACGAAAGTGCGCGCAGCAGGCGCCGCACGTCAGGCAGGGATTATTTTCGGACATCGGTGCAACACCGCAGGAACCGGCGACTGCCGGCAGGAGCCGCGGATTTTAGCGAGGAGAAAAAGCGGCTGAAAAGTAGCCGGGACAGTTTTTTTCGGTGCACCGCCCGATGGCATGGCCGCCGCGCAAAGACCGCCTGTTGGCGTCAGTTTCACGACTCGGATACTATCCGGCACCCGTCGCCTGCGCCCGCACAGGAGGTGCCACCATGCCAGGAATCCCCGGCAAGCCCAGCGCCAGCAGCACCCGCCCCAGGGCCGCGCCCTTTTCCGACCGCGAACAACACAGCCGCCTGCTCGCCTGGCTGAGCCTCGCCTGCGGCATCGCCGTCGGCGTACAGATCGGTCACTTCGACACCACCCTGCTCTGGGCGGCCGGCTATGCACTGCTCTACCCGCCGCTCAGCCATGCCGCCAGCCGCTATCTGCCGGCACGCCACCACCCCGCCGCGCGCCACGGCCTGCTGCTGCTCGACGCCCTGCACATCGGCCTGGCCATCGTGCTGCTCGGCTACTCGCTGATCCCCGCCCTGCTGATCCTGCTGATGCTCGCCAGCGGCGCCCTGCTGGTCGATGGGCCGCGTCTGTGCCTGCAGGCCCTGCTGGCCAGCGCGGCCGGCGCGCTGCCGGCCGTCCTGCTGCTCGACCCACCCGCCCAGCCGGACACCCCGCTGCCGGTCAGCCTGGCCTGCCTGCTGGTCGGCGGCGGCTACTGCCTGCTCATCGGACTGATCGCCCACCGCCAGAGCAAGCAGCTCGATGCCGTGCGGCAGGCCCTGTGCGAGGAGAAGGAAAAGGCCTCGGGACTGGCCTCCAGCCTGGCGCGCTACCTGTCGCCGCAGGTCTGGGAGTCGATCTTCAGCGGCAGGAAAAGCGCCCGCCTGGAGACCCAGCGCAAGAAGCTCACGGTGTTCTTTTCCGACATCCGCGGCTTCACCGAACTGTCCGAGGAGCTGGAGGCCGAGGCGCTCACCGACCTGCTCAACACCTACCTCGACGAGATGTCGAAGATCGCCCTCAAGTACGGCGGCACCATCGACAAGTTCATCGGCGACAGCGTGATGATCTTTTTCGGCGACCCCAGCACCCAGGGCGCCCGCCACGATGCGGTGGCCGCCGTATCGATGGCCATCGCCATGCGCAAGCACATGAAAGTGCTGCGCCAGCAGTGGCGCGCCCAGGGCATCACCAAGCCGCTGGAGATCCGCATGGGCATCAACACCGGCTACTGCACGGTGGGCAACTTCGGCACCGAGATGCGCATGGACTACACCATCATCGGCCGCGAGGTAAACCTCGCCAGCCGCCTGGAAAGTGCCGCCGACAGCGGCGAGATCCTCATCTCCCACGAAACCTACGCCCTGGTGAAGGACGTGATCATGTGCCGCGACCAGGGCGCGATCACGGTCAAGGGCTTCAGCCGGCCGGTGCAGATCTACCAGGTGGTCGACCTGCGCAGCGACCTGGGTAGCGGCACCCGCTATCTGGAGCACGAGCTGCCGGGCTTCTCCATGTACCTGGACACCGACGACGTGCGCCACCACGACACCGAGCGGGTCATCCACGCCCTGCAGCACGCAGTCGAGAAACTGCGCGACAAGGTCGGCTGATTTGCCCGGCGCGCCGGCTGCGGCATACTGCGCGCCATGTCCAACCTCGCCTCCGCCCTGCCCGCCTGCTGCGAAGCGCCGCGCGACCACTGGCCGCTGCCGGTGGCACTGCCCGGCCTGCACCTGCACAGCTGCCGCTTCGACCCGGCGCGCCTGGCAGCGGACGACTTCGCCCGCTGCGCCCTCGAGCCGCCGCCCGGCATCGCCAGCGCCGCCACCAAACGGCAGAGCGAATACCTCGCCGGCCGCCTGTGCGCCGCCAGCGCCCTGGCCGCCCTGAGCGGGCAGCCGCACTACCCCGCCCGCGGTGCCGACAACGCGCCCTGCTGGCCGCCGGGCCTGCTCGGCAGCATCACCCACAGCCACGGCTGGGCAGCCGCTCTGGTCGGGCGCCGCGACGCCTGGCGCGGCCTCGGCCTGGACGCCGAGCGCCTGCTGCCGGGCGCGCGCGCCGAACGCCTGGCCGGCGAGATCCTCACCGCCGACGAGCTGGCGCACTTCCACGCCCTGCCCGCGAGCGAGCGCGGCGCCCACCTGACCCTGTGCTTCTCCCTCAAGGAAAGTCTGTTCAAGGCGCTCTATCCGCTGGTCGGCCGGCGCTTCTACTTCCACGCCGCCGCCCTGGTCAGCCATGGCGAGGACGGCCGGGCCTGCCTGGAGCTGCGCGAAGAGCTCGGCGCCGGATGGCACCGTGGGGCGCGCCTGGACGGCCAGTTCGCCGTCGACGACGGGTGCCTGCTGAGCCTCGTGGCGATCCCCGCGGCCTGAGCGGGGCTGCACACTCGGCGGCTTTTTCCAAGACTCCCCAAGCACTAGATGTTGTGTTAGTTTGCGCGCCCTTCAAGACCATGGCCGGGCCTGCCCGACAGCCGTGGCGAGGCGACGAAAGGCCTGAATGCCGCCAACCAGCGCAGTGCGCCGCGGCACGCCAAACAGCCCACAGCTCGCCCACACATTACCCACACACTTATCCACAGAAGGTCGTTTGCATTACCTCCATGAGCGCTCTATCTTGTAGCTCAATTGGAATGACCCACTAGATATTGGGTTTTTACCCGGCAACCACCCATAATCGAAAACACCGGCGCAGGCTTCCCGCAAGCCCCAGGCGGTTGCCGAACAGCGCCTTTCCAGCCGCCCGCCGAGACCCCGGCAACGCGCTGGACGCCCCGCGATGCAGGCATCGTCCGGGGCCATGTACGGTGGCCTGCACTGCGCACCGCCACCCCTAGATATTGTGGTCGCCACCCGCCTGCCACCGCACGGGTAGACCCCGGCACACGGGCCATGCCGCCGCCATGCGGCGCCGCCCGCCGACCGCTTCACCCACGCCCGCGTGGGCGCTCTTTTCGAACGGCGGCACCCCGGTGCCCGAACTGAACACACCGAGATTGTGGAGACCCCGATGCACACCGACACCACTCGCGAGATATCCCAGGCAGACGCCAGCGATCTGGCTGCTACCGCCCCGGGCCAGCTGCGCGTGATCAAACGCAACGGTACCGTCGTGCCCTACACCGACGACAAGATCACCGTCGCCATCACCAAGGCCTTCCTCGCCGTGGAAGGCGGCAACGCCGCCGCCTCGTCGCGCATCCACGACACCGTGGCACGCCTGACCGAACAGGTCACCGCCACCTTCAAGCGCCGCATGCCCTCCGGCGGCACCATCCACATCGAGGAGATCCAGGACCAGGTCGAACTGGCCCTGATGCGCGCCGGCGAGCAGAAGGTCGCCCGCGACTACGTGATCTACCGCGAAGCCCGCGCCCAGGAGCGCAAGCGCGCCGCCGCGAGCAGCGACGTGGCCCAGCCGCACCCGAGCATCCGCATCACCCTGGCCAACGGCGAGAAAAGCCCGCTCGACCTCGGCCGCCTGCAGACCATCATCGCCGAGGCCTGCGAAGGTCTGGCCGAGGTGGACGGCGAGCTGATCCAGCGCGAGACCCTGAAGAACCTCTACGACGGCGTATCCGAACAGGACGTCAACACCGCCCTGGTGATGACCGCGCGCACCCTGGTCGAGCGCGAGCCGAACTACTCCTACGTCACCGCCCGCCTGCTGATGGACACCCTGCGTGCCGAAGCGCTGGGCTTCCTCGGCGTCGCCGAGCGCGCCACCCACCACGAGATGGCCGAGCTGTACGCCAAGGCGCTGCCGGTGTACATCGACAAGGGCATCGAGTTCGAGCTGCTCGATCCCAAGCTGCGCTGCTACGACCTGGACCGCCTGGGCGCCGCGCTGAACCACGAGCGCGACCAGCAGTTCACCTACCTCGGCCTGCAGACCCTCTACGACCGCTACTTCATCCACAAGAACGACGTGCGCTTCGAGCTGCCGCAGGTGTTCTTCATGCGCGTCGCCATGGGCCTGGCCATCGAGGAGCAGGACAAGGAAGCGCGCGCCATCGAGTTCTACAACCTGCTGTCGTCGTTCGACTACATGGCGTCCACCCCGACCCTGTTCAACGCCGGCACCCTGCGCCCGCAGCTGTCCTCCTGCTACCTGACCACCGTGCCGGACGATCTGGGCGGCATCTACGACTCGATCCGCGACAACGCCCTGCTGTCCAAGTTCGCCGGCGGCCTGGGCAACGACTGGACCCCGGTGCGCGCGCTGGGCTCCTACATCAAGGGTACCAACGGCAAGAGCCAGGGCGTGGTGCCGTTCCTCAAGGTGGTCAACGACACCGCCGTGGCGGTCAACCAGGGCGGCAAGCGCAAGGGCGCGGTGTGCGCCTACCTGGAAACCTGGCACCTGGACATCGAGGAATTCCTCGAACTGCGCAAGAACACCGGCGACGACCGCCGCCGCACCCACGACATGAACACCGCGAACTGGATTCCCGACCTGTTCATGAAGCGCGTGTTCGACGATGGCGACTGGACCCTGTTCTCGCCGTCCGACGTGCCCGATCTGCACGACCTGACCGGCAAGGCCTTCGAGGAGCGCTACGAGTACTACGAGGCGCTGACCCAGTACGGCAAGCTCAAGCTGCACAAGACCATCAAGGCCAAGGACCTGTGGCGCAAGATGCTGTCGATGCTGTTCGAGACCGGCCACCCGTGGCTGACCTTCAAGGACCCGTGCAACCTGCGCAGCCCGCAGCAGCACGTCGGCGTGGTGCATAGCTCCAACCTGTGCACCGAGATCACCCTGAACACCAACAAGGACGAGATCGCCGTCTGCAACCTGGGCTCGATCAACCTGCCGAACCACATCGTCGACGGCCAGCTGGACACCGCCAAGCTGCAGCGCACCGTGAAGACCGCCGTGCGCATGCTCGACAACGTCATCGACATCAACTACTACAGCGTGCCGCAGGCGCAGAACGCCAACTTCAAGCACCGCCCGGTCGGCCTAGGCATCATGGGCTTCCAGGACGCCCTGTACCTGCAGCACATCGCCTACGGCTCCGACGCCGCCGTCGACTTCGCCGACAAGTCCATGGAAGCGATCAGCTACTACGCCATCCAGGCCTCCTGCGACCTGGCCGACGAGCGCGGCGCCTACTCCAGCTTCGACGGCTCGCTGTGGTCCAAGGGCATCCTGCCGCTGGACTCCCAGCAGATCCTCATCGAGCAGCGCGGCCAGAAGTACATCGAGGTCGACCTGTCCGAGTCGCTGGACTGGGCGCCGCTGCGCGAGCGCGTGAAGAAGGGCATCCGCAACTCCAACATCATGGCCATCGCCCCGACCGCGACCATCTCCAACATCGTCGGCGTGTCGCAGTCCATCGAGCCGACCTACCAGAACCTCTACGTGAAGTCGAACCTCTCCGGCGAGTTCACCGTGATCAACCCCTACCTGGTGCGCGACCTCAAGGAACGCGGCCTGTGGGACGCGGTGATGGTCAACGACCTCAAGTACTACGACGGCTCGGTGCAGCAGATCGAGCGCATCCCGGCCGACCTCAAGGCGCTGTACGCCACCGCCTTCGAAGTCGAGACCCGCTGGATCGTCGAGGCCGCCAGCCGCCGCCAGAAGTGGATCGACCAGGCCCAGTCGCTGAACCTGTACATCGCCGGCGCCTCGGGCAAGAAGCTCGACGTGACCTACCGCATGGCCTGGTACCGCGGCCTGAAGACCACCTACTACCTCCGCGCCCTGGCCGCCACCAGCACCGAGAAGTCGACCATCAACACCGGCAAGCTCAACGCCGTCAGCTCGGTGATCGACGAAAGCCTGCCCGCCGAGCCGAAGCCGGCCCCGGTGCCCCAGGCCTGCTCGATCGACAACCCCGACTGCGAAGCCTGCCAGTAACCGACCATCCCCCTCTCCCGCTCGCGGGAGAGGGGCCGGGAAAGAGGGCGCAGCCCCGCACCGACCAACGGCCCCGGTATCGTCTTGCGCACCCTGTGCAACGCCATAGAATCGAATGGCTGTCTATCCATACAGGCCGACCCGCATCGGCCCGCTCAACCAGGCAGGAGAACCACCATGCTGAGCTGGGATGAATTCGACAACGAAGAAGAAACCGTAGCCGCCAAACCGGCCGCGGCCCCGGCTGCCGCCAGCGCAGCCCCCGCCGACAAGCTCGACAACGCCGCCGAGGCGGCCGTCCACGACGCCCGCGCCGTCTCCGCCGACGATTCCGCCGCCGTGGCCCGCGCCAAGGCCGCCCTCGACCAGCTGGACATCGCCGAAGGCCTCAGCGAACTGGAAGGCGAAGGCGCCCGCGTCACCGTCGACGCCAAGCGCATGATCAACTGCCGCGCCGACCTCAACCAGCTGGTGCCCTTCAAGTACGACTGGGCCTGGCAGAAGTACCTCGACGGCTGCGCCAACCACTGGATGCCGCAAGAGGTCAACATGAACGCGGACATCGCCCTGTGGAAGAGCCAGGACGGCCTCACCGAGGACGAGCGCCGCATCGTCATGCGTAACCTCGGCTTCTTCTCCACCGCCGACTCGCTGGTCGCCAACAACCTCGCGCTGGCCGTGTACCGCCTGATCACCAACCCCGAGTGCCGCCAGTACATCCTGCGCCAGGCCTTCGAGGAAGCGATCCACACCCACGCCTACCAGTACTGCATCGAGTCGCTGGGCATGGACGAGGGCGAGATCTTCAACATGTACCACGAGGTACCGTCGGTGGCGAAGAAGGCCGCCTGGGGCCTCAAGTATACCCGCGCCATCTCCGATCCGCAGTTCAACACCGGCACCGTCGAGACCGACAAGGAACTGCTGCGCAACCTGATCGCCTACTACTGCGTGCTGGAAGGCATCTTCTTCTACTGCGGCTTCACCCAGATACTCTCCATGGGCCGCCGCAACAAGATGACCGGCGTCGCCGAGCAGTTCCAGTACATCCTGCGCGACGAATCCATGCACCTGAACTTCGGCATCGACGTGATCAACCAGATCAAGATCGAAAACCCGCACCTGTGGGATGCCGAACTGAAAGACGAAGCCACCCAGATGATCCTCCAGGGCACCCAGCTGGAGATCGAATACGCCCGCGACACCATGCCCCGCGGCGTGCTGGGCATGAACGCGGCGATGATGGAGGACTACCTCAAGTTCATCGCCAACCGCCGCCTGACCCAGATCGGCCTCAAGGAAGAATACCCGGGCACCACCAACCCGTTCCCGTGGATGTCGGAAATCATGGACTTGAAGAAGGAGAAGAACTTCTTCGAGACTCGCGTCACCGAGTATCAGACCGGTGGTGCGCTGGCCTGGGATTGATGTGAGCACTGATAAGGGCGACTGAAAAGTCGCCCATTTTTCATGGAGGATTTAATGTTCCCTCTTAAAAGACCTGAAGTCAGCGAAGTTTTTACACCGCGAGCACAGACGCCAAACTCAAAAACATATATTGCTCGCCCAGATCTTGAGAGGCGCCTGTCTAGATCCATAAAAGGTTCACTCCATACGCTCATCCACGGAGAAAGCGGCAGCGGTAAGACTTGGCTTTACAAAAAAGTCCTACGAGACCTGAACACCCATGTGGTTGTAGCCAATTGCGCACAGGCAAGCCTTGGAAACTCCATTCTCGACGAAATTGACAGAGCGATATTCCCGAACGGGAAGACCACACTAACAGGATACACAGAGAAAAAAACCGCAGAAGTCAATGCGGCAGTAGCGAAAGGCTCTCTCGACCACAACAATACATTCCAAATATTAATCCGGCAACCCAATACCCCAAATCATGCTGCATACGCGATTTTGGGATGTCGGAAGTAGGAACGAATCCGCTCGGGCTTTGATTGAAGGCGCCGCATGACCGAGCGGACTCGGCCTTCCAACGCATCCCGACTTTTCAAACTTGGCCCGCTGCGCACCTGATGCTTGAGATCGCCATTCAGGTATTCGTCCGGGTTGAGCTCGGGGGCGTAGGCGGGCAGAAAGAACACCTCAATCCGTTCGCGCCGCCCCTCCAGCCAGGCTTTGACCTTCTTGCTGTGGTGCACGCGCAGGTTGTCCAAGACCAGGAAGACCTTGCGCCCGCTGGTATCCCGGATCAGTCGCCCCAGGAAGCGGATCAGCACGACCGCTGTCATGGTTTCCCGGTACAGCATGAAGCGCAGCTTGCCCCGGTTGGTCACCGTCGAAATCATGTTCGTGGCAAAGCGGCTTCCGCTGACTTCGCGTACGGGCGTCCGCCCTGCCGGGGCGTAGCTGCGCCCTGCATGACTGTCGCTGCGCAGGCCGGTTTCATCGCCCCAGTGGATCTCGCCGCCCTCGGCCTTGGCGCGCTGCTCGATCTTCGGATACTCGGTTTCCAGCCAGCGCTTTATCGCCTCGGGCTTCTGCTGGTAGGCGCGCTTCAACGGGCGTTGTGGGGTATAGCCCCAACGCTTGAGGTATTCACCGACTGTCCGGATAGGCATCTGAAAGCCGCAGTGCAGGGCGATCAGGGCGCGCACCGCATCACGCGTCCAGAGCGCGAAGTCCAGCTTCAACTGATCCGGCATGGTGTCGAGCAACAGGGTGCGAATCAGTGACTCCTGCTCGGAGGACAGGCTGCGTCGCTCCCCCGGCAGCGATCCGCGCTGGCCACCTTCGATCGCGGCCTCTTTGCCCTGGTGCTCCGCGATCGCGACCCAATGCGCCACCGTGCGCAGATGAACGCCAACGGCTTCGCCGATGGCTCTGTAGGTATACCCCTGCTCGCGCATGCGTAGGGCGATAGCGCGTTTTTCGCGCTGTTCCAAGGGGCTGAGGCTTCGTACGTCGCTGGTCATGGTGAAAAACGCTGATTATACCCTATTGTATTGCCGGATTAATAACTGAAGGCGATCCTCTACAAGCTGCTTACGCACAGCTCAGAAAGGATGCAGGCCATAAGGCGGCGATTTTAGTATTCGACAATCTCGAAGCCATATTTTCAGACCCAAAACTCATGAGAGAACTCGCCAATATAATATCGCTGCTAGATGACTCTCGATATGCGAAATACGAAATAAAATTCCTCCTCGTGGGTGTCCCCAGAGACATAGCCACCTATTTCTCAAAGCTTGAGAACCTCTCCAGCGTCGGCAACAGAATCGAAGAACTTCCAGAAGTAGACTGCCTATCTGCCACGCAAGTTTCCGAACTGGCACACAAAGGGCTAGTAAAAGAGCTCAAAATAAAACTTGAAGAAAAAACGGAGCAAGAATTCTCCAAGCATATTTTCGACGTAACTCTAGGAATTCCTCAAAGGGTTCAGGAGTATTGTGAAAAGCTTGCCTATGCAATCGAAGACTCTAACTGGAATGCCACCGCAGAAAACTTGGAAAAAGCTGACAAAGAGTGGCTTGAAAGCGGACTAAAACAGGCTTACCAGACAGTCGAAGGCCTAATGAACGAGAAAGAAACAAAAGCCGGAAGAAGAAACCAGACACTATACACATTAACAAGAATCACAAAATCGTCCTTCTCGACCGGAGAAGTTGAGGAATTACTGCGACTTGAGTTCCCAAACTCAACAAAAGACGTAAAGCTTGCAGTTGGCCAAATACTCTCAGAGCTTGCCACAAAGGAAAACACCGTAATCAAGCGAACTGCAAAAGGGAATGGATTCCAATTCACCGACCCTCGTTACTTGATGTGCATGCGACTAATGCTCAAGAAAGACGAAACAACAGAAAAGATCGCCAAAATAGAGCTTTGATCTATTACGCAGAAAGGTAGCCTGGAAGTTCTTGGTGGAAAATCGCTGCGCGAGTTTTCCACCCTACGCAGGACGCTGCCCCGCTGCATCCTCGATGCCGTAACGCCTCAGCGCCTCACACAGGCAAACAGCGCATTCCCGGAGCTGCCGTCCCAGGGAATCAGCTTCTGGTAGTCGTGCTCGAACACGTGCACCTCGAAGTATGGCTGCAGCAGCGCCTGCAGTTCGTCGAAGTTCACCGCGACCATCGGGTGTTCGTCGTGCCAGACCTGGGTTTCGTCGGCCACGCGGCGTTCGATGCGCAGGCGCAGCGACTGGCGCTCGCCCTCGCCGGGGTAGTGCCAGCCGGAGCTGAAGCTGAACAGGCCGTCGGCATGCCGGGCGCTGTGGGTCATGCAGGAGGCGTTGTCGATCCGGCGCTTGTCGACCGCGTTGAAGCAGAACAGGCCGCCTGCGGCCAGGGCGCGGTGCGCGGTGGCGATGCAGGCCTGCAGGCGGTCGAGGGCGCCGCTGTAGTGGATCGAGTAGAGGAAGCAGGTGATCAGGTCCTGCGCCTCGTCCGCAGCGAAGGCGCACATGTCCTGGCGGGAGAACCGCGCTTCCGGACAGCGCAGCGCAGCGCGGTCGAGCATCGGCTGGTTGATGTCGAGGCCGCTGCAGGCATAGCCGGCGTCGATGAAGTGGCGCACGTGCGGGCCGGTGCCACAGGCCAGGTCGAGGTGCCGGCGCCCGCCGTTGCCGAACAGTTGCTGCAGGCGGTGCACGCAGTGGCTCTGCGCCGGGTAGTCGATCTCGGCGCACATCAGGTCGTAGTAACCGGACAGGTCGTTGTAGAGGGTATTGCCGGCCATGAGGATCTGATGTTCCAAGCGGAGCCTAAGGGGCGCGCATCATAGCCCAAGCCGGGGGTGGCGGCATCGAAAGCCTGCCCGCCGGGCAGGAAACCGGCGGCCGGTAACGCCTTAGCGGCGGCGGATCGTCACGCGAGCCTCCGTGGCCGCTCTGTACGGGATGGGGCCGCCATGCGCGGGCTCAGTCAGGATGACGGCAGGCCCGGCCCAGCCGGCGAAGCTGCGCAATCGCGAAAACACGGGGGGAAGACGCGAGCAGAAAGGCCGCAGGGTGATTGCGCAGGGCGCGCATGCAGCCTCGATCTCGGGGGAGTCAGGACTTGAGCTGAACCTCGGACTCGGGCTCGCCATGGGCCTCGACGCGGGCCTTGAGCTTCTGTCCGGGGCGGAAGGTGACCACGCGACGGGCGGTGATGGGAATTTCCTCGCCCGTCTTGGGGTTGCGACCCGGCCGCTGGCGCTTGTCGCGCAGATCGAAGTTGCCGAAACCCGACAACTTGACCTGCTCGTTGTGCTCCAGCGCCTGACGAATTTCCTCGAAGAACAACTCGACCAGCTCCTTGGCTTCGCGCTTGTTCAGGCCCAGCTCCTCATGGAGGCGCTCGGCAATCTCGGCTTTCGTCAGGGCCTTCATACGCTTACTTCCTTAACGTGGCGTGGAACTTTCCTTCCAGCGAAGCAATGATTCTGTGCAGATTTTCATTGACTTCTTCGTCAGTAAGAGTGCGCGATGGATGTTGCCAGGTCAAGCCGACGGCCAGGCTTTTGCTAAGCGGATCAATACCTTTGCCCTGGTAGACGTCGAACAGCCGCAGGTCGGTGAGGTGCTCGCCGGCCTGCTGGCGGATATCGGCCAGCAGGGTTTCTGCCGGCACTTCGCGCGCCACCAGCAGCGCCAGATCGCGACGCACCTCGGGGAAGCGCGACAGCTCGCGGAACTGCGGCAGACGGCCTTCGACTACTTCGGCGAGCCGCAGCTCGAAGAGGAAAACCGGCTGCTCCAGCCCCAGATCGCGGGCCAACTCCGGGTGCAGGGCACCGAGGAAGCCTACCAGTCGTCCCTCGCGCTCGACCCGCGCGCACTGGCCCGGGTGCAGGGCCGGATGCTCGCCGGCAACGAAGGCGAACTCGACACCCGCCCCGGCGGAGCCGAGCAGGGCCTCGACGTCGGCCTTGAGGTCGTAGAAGTCCACGCCGTCCTTGCCGTTGGCCCAGCCTTCCGGCTGGCGGCTGCCGCAGATCACCCCGGCGAGCATGGCCTCCTGCTTGAGGCCGTCGAGCTGGCCGACGAAGCGCAGGCCCGACTCGAACAGGCGCACGCGGCTCTGCTGGCGGTTGAGGTTGTGCTGCAGCGCCTTGACCAGCCCCGGCCACAGCGAGGCGCGCATGGCGGCCAGGTCGGCGGAGATCGGGTTGGCCAGGGTCAGCGGGGCGACGCCCGGGTGGAACAGCTCGAACCACTTGGGATCGATGAAGCTAAAGGTGACCGCTTCCTGGTAGCCGCGGGCGACCAGCAGGCGGCGCAGCTGGCCGAGCTCGGCGCGCGCCTCGCTCTGCGGCTGCGGCGCCAGGCGCGCCTCGGGGTAGCGCACCGGCAGACGGTTGTAGCCGTACAGGCGGGCCAGCTCCTCGATCAGGTCGACCTCGATGGACAGGTCGAAGCGGTGGCTGGGGATCTCCACCTGCCACTGCCCTGCCCCGCTGGCGGCGACCTTCAGGCCCAGCCCGGTCAGCAGACGCTCGACCTCGGTGGCCGGCAGCGAAAGGCCGAGCATCTGCTCGATGCGCTCGGCGCGCAGGGTGACCGGCGCGACCTGCGGCAGGTGCTCGGCGCTGACCGCCTCGACGATCGGACCCGGCTCGCCGCCGACGATCTCCAGCAGCAGCGCGGTGGCGCGCTCCATGGCCTCGCGGGCCAGCTGCGAGTCGACGCCGCGCTCGAAGCGGTGCGAGGCATCGGTGTGCAGGCCGTAGGAGCGGGCCTTGCCGGCGATGGCGATGGTGTCGAAGAAGGCGCTTTCGAGGAACAGGTCGCGGGTGCCGGCGGCGACGCCGCTGTGCTCGCCGCCCATCACCCCGGCGATGGCCAAGGCGCGCTCGTGGTCGGCGATCACCAGGGTGTCGGGACGCAGGGTGACTTCCTGGCCGTCCAGCAGCACCAGCTTCTCGCCGGCCTCGGCCAGACGCACGCGGATACCGCCCTTGATCTCGGCGAGGTCGAAGGCGTGCATCGGCTGGCCCAGTTCAAGCATCACGTAGTTGGTGACGTCGACCGCCGGATCGATGGCGCGTACGTCGGAGCGGCGCAGGCGCTCGACCATCCACAGCGGGGTCGGGCGCGACAGGTCGACGTTGCGGATCACCCGGCCGAGGTAGCGCGGGCAAGCCTGGGGCGCCAGCAGCTCGACGCTGCGTACCTCGTCGTGCGCCGCCGGCACCGCGGCGATGGCCGGACGAGTCACCGGCGCGTCGTACAGCGCACCGACCTCGCGGGCCAGACCGGCCAGCGACAGGCAGTCGCCGCGGTTCGGGGTCAGGTCGACCTCGATGCTGGCGTCGTCGAGGTTCAGGTAGGTGCGCAGGTCTTCGCCGACCGGCGCCTCGCCAGCCAGTTCGAGCAGGCCGGAGTCGTCGTCGCTGATCTGCAGCTCGGAGGCCGAGCAGAGCATGCCGAAGGATTCGACACCGCGCAGCTTGGCCTTCTTGATCTTGAAGTCGGCGCCGAGCACGGCGCCGATCATGGCGAAGGGAATCTTGATGCCCGGACGGGCGTTGGGTGCGCCGCAGACCACCTGGAAGGTTTCGCTGCCGTTGCTCACCTGGCAGACGCGCAGCTTGTCGGCGTCCGGGTGCTGTTCGGCGGTGAGGATCTCGCCGACCACCACGCCGCTGAACTCGCCGGCAGCCGGGGTGACGCTGTCCACTTCGAGGCCGGCCATCGACAGGCGGGCCACCAGTTCGTCGCGCGCGACCTGCGGGCTAACCCAGGTGCGCAGCCATTGTTCGCTGAATTTCATCCTGTTCTCCTGAAAGCGGGTTGACCGGTCGACCTAGCGGAATTGCGCGAGGAAGCGCAGGTCGTTGTCGAAGAACAGGCGCAGGTCGTTGACGCCGTAGCGCAACATGGCCATGCGCTCGACGCCCATGCCGAAGGCGAAGCCCTGGTACTTCTCGGGGTCGATGCCGGACATGCGCAGCACGTTCGGGTGGACCATGCCGCAGCCCATCACTTCCAGCCAGCCTGTCTGCTTGCAGACGCGGCAGCCCTTGCCGGAGCACATCACGCACTCCATGTCGACCTCGGCCGACGGCTCGGTGAAGGGGAAGAACGAGGGGCGGAAACGCACGCCCAGCGGCTTCTCGAAGAACACCCGGAGGAATTCCTCGATGGTGCCCTTGAGGTCGGCGAAGCTGACATTCTCGTCGACCAGCAGGCCTTCGACCTGGTGGAACATCGGCGAGTGGGTGATATCGGAGTCGCAGCGGTAGACACGGCCGGGGCAGACGATGCGGATCGGCGGCTGCTGGCTTTCCATGGTGCGCACCTGGACCGGCGAGGTGTGGGTGCGCAGCAGCATGTTGGCGTTGAAGTAGAAGGTGTCGTGCATCGCCCGCGCCGGGTGGTGGCCGGGGATGTTGAGGGCTTCGAAGTTGTGGTAGTCGTCTTCGACTTCCGGGCCTTCGGCGACGTTGTAGCCGATACGGGTGAAGAACTGCTCGATGCGCTCGAACGTGCGGGTCACCGGGTGCAGGCCGCCGCTGGTCTGGCCACGACCCGGCAGGGTGACGTCGATGCGCTCGGCAGCCAAGCGGGCAGCCAGGGCGGCGGACTCGAGGTCGGCCTTGCGCGCATTGAGGGCATCCTGAACGCTGGTCTTGGCCGCGTTGATCAGCGCACCGGCCTTGGGCCGCTCCTCGGCCGAGAGCTTGCCCAGGGTCTGCATGAGCTGGGTCAGCTCGCCCTTCTTGCCGAGATAATGAACCCGGAGCTGCTCCAGGGCATTCACATCTTCGGTGTGTCGCACGGCCTCCAGGGCTTGGGAGACCAGCGCATCCAGGTTTTCCATGTACGGACTCCAGATACAAAATAGGGGAAGGGCACAAAGGCCCTTCCCCTATTGGTGACGTTGCCCGAGCCCGAAGGCCCGATGATTGTCGGGGGGCTTAGGCCAGAACGGCTTTGGCTTTCTCGACAATCGCAGCGAACGCCGCTTTTTCGTTCACTGCCAGATCGGCCAGAACCTTGCGGTCGATCTCGATGGAAGCTTTCTTCAGGCCGGCGATCAGACGGCTGTAGGACAGGCCGTTGATGCGCGCACCGGCGTTGATACGGGCAATCCACAGAGCGCGGAACTGACGCTTCTTCTGACGACGGTCGCGGTAGGCGTACTGGCCTGCCTTGATCACCGCCTGCTTGGCAACGCGGAATACGCGCGAACGCGCACCGTAGTAGCCCTTGGCGAGCTTCAGGATCTTCTTGTGACGACGACGGGCGATGACGCCACGCTTAACACGAGCCATGTTGTAACCTCTTGATTATCTTGACTAGATTAACGAACGCGCAGCATGCGCTCGACTTTGGCGACATCGGATGCATGCATCAGCGAGGTGCCGCGCAGCTGGCGCTTACGCTTGGTGGTCATCTTGGTCAGGATGTGGCTCTTGAAAGCGTGCTTGTGCTTGAAGCCGTTTGCAGTCGGCTTGAAGCGCTTCTTGGCACCGCTCTTGGTTTTCATCTTAGGCATGTTTAGTACTCCGCATTCGGTAATTACGCATAACCGCAAGGCCTGCCAGTGCCCTGGTGGTTACTTTCTCTTTTTGGGGGCGATGACCATGATCAGCTGGCGTCCTTCCATCTTCGGATGCTGTTCGACGGAGCCATATTCGGCGAGGTCGTTTTCGACCCGCTTCAACAGCTCCATGCCCAGCTCCTGGTGGGCCATCTCACGACCGCGGAATCGCAGGGATACCTTGGCCTTGTCCCCATCGACTAGGAAACGTACCAGGTTGCGTAGTTTTACCTGGTAATCCCCTTCTTCCGTCCCTGGACGAAACTTTACTTCTTTAATCTGCGCCTGCTTCTGGTTCTTCTTCGCCTCGGCAGCCTGTTTCTTCTTCTCGAACAGGTGCTTGCCGTAGTCCATGATCCGGCATACGGGCGGAACCGCGTCAGCAACAATCTCAACCAGGTCGAGCTTGGCGTCTTCGGCCGCCTGAATGGCTTCGGCAATGGAAACCACACCAACCTGCTGACCATCGGCACCGATCAGGCGAACCTCGCGAGCGGTGATGTTTTCGTTGATCGGCGGACGTGCCTGTACTCGTCTGTCTTGTCTCATGTCGCGCTGCTTAATAGTGATTACTCCGTTTGTTACCGACCACGCCGGGAAACGGCCTCGGCCAGCAGATTCTGGAACTCGATGACGCTCATGGAGCCCAGATCCTGACCGTCGCGCGTACGCACGGCGACGGTCTGCGATTCGACTTCGCGATCCCCGATCACCAGCAGGTAGGGAACCTTGAGCAAAGTATGCTCGCGGATTTTAAAGCCGATCTTCTCATTTCTCAAGTCGGCCTTGGCACGGTAGCCACTGCCTTCCAGTTCTTTCGCCACCTGGGCGGCGAATTCGCCCTGCTTGTCGGTGATGTTCAGCACCACCGCTTGGGTCGGCGCCAGCCAGGCCGGAAAGGAGCCCTCGTAGTGCTCGATGAGGATGCCGAGGAAGCGCTCGAAGGAGCCCAGCACCGCACGGTGCAGCATCACCGGATGCTTGCGGCTGTTGTCTTCGCTGACGTACTCGGCGCCCAGGCGAATCGGCAGATTGAAATCGAGCTGCAGGGTGCCGCACTGCCAGACGCGACCGAGGCAGTCCTTCAGGGAAAACTCGATCTTCGGCCCGTAGAAGGCGCCCTCGCCCGGCTGCAGCTCCCACGACAGGCCCGTGGCATCCAGCGCGGACTGCAGGGCAGCCTCGGCGCGATCCCACAGCTCGTCCGAGCCGACGCGCTTTTCCGGACGGGTAGACAGCTTGAGCTGCACATCCTTGAAGCCGAAGTCGGAGTACACATCGAGGGTCAGCTTGATGAAGGCCGCCGCCTCATCCTGCATCTGCCCCTCGGTGCAGAAGATGTGCGCATCGTCCTGCACGAAGCCGCGCACCCGCATGATGCCGTGCAGCGAGCCGGACGGCTCGTTACGGTGGCAGGCGCCGAATTCGGCCAAGCGGATCGGCAGCTCGCGGTAGCTCTTCAGGCCCTGATTGAACACCTGCACGTGGCACGGGCAGTTCATCGGCTTGACCGCGTAGTCGCGACTTTCCGACTCGGTGGTGAACATCAGGTCGCCGTAGTTGGCCCAGTGCCCGGATTTCTCCCACAGCACGCGGTCGACCACCTGCGGGGTCTTGATTTCCAGATAGCCATGCTCGCGCTGCACGCGACGCATGTACTGCTCGAGCACCTGATAGATGGTCCAGCCATTGGGGTGCCAGAACACCATGCCGGGCGCTTCTTCCTGGGTGTGGAACAGATCGAGGCGCTTGCCGATCTTGCGATGGTCGCGCTTCTCGGCCTCCTCCAGACGATGCAGGTAGTCCTTGAGGTCCTGCTTGCTGCCCCAGCAGGTGCCGTAGATGCGCTGCAGCATCTTGTTCTTCGAATCGCCACGCCAGTAGGCGCCGGCCACCTTCATCAGCTTGAACGCCTGCAGCTTGCCGGTCGAGGGCACGTGCGGGCCACGGCACAGGTCGATGAAGTCGCCCTGACTGTAGAAGGACAGCTCTTCGTTACCCGGGATCGACTCGATAATCTCGACCTTGTACTTCTCGCCGAGACGATCGAAAAAGGCCACCGCTTCGTCGCGCGACATCAGCGAGCGAGAGACCGGCAGGTCGGCCTTGGCCAGCTCCTGCATCTTCGCCTCGATCTTTTCGAGGTCTTCGCTGGTGAAGGGCCGCTCGCAGTCGAAGTCGTAGTAGAAGCCGTTGTCGATCACCGGACCGATGGTCACCTGAGTGCCGGGGAACAGCGCCTGCACGGCCATGGCCATCAGGTGGGCACAGGAGTGACGCAGCACATCGACGCCCTCCACATCACGCGCGGTGATGATCGACAGCGCGACATCGCTCTCGATGACATGCGAGGTGTCCACCAGCTGGCCGTCGATCTTGCCGGCCAGGGCGGCCTTGGCCAGACCGGCACCGATGGACTGGGCAACTTCGGCCACGCTGACCGGCTGCTCGAACGAACGCTGACTACCGTCGGGAAGAGTAACGATGGGCATGGCGCCTCCTCTCTCAGTGGTGACCCCTACCAAAGGCCACATGGGGTGGGATGAGCCAGTAAGCGGCGCCCGGCGGGAAAACTGCCTCACGATGGCAGGACCGAAAACGGCCTTCCCGGCACACAGGCGGAGATCACTGGAAAATAAGCGCGCAATCGTTCCAGAAAAACCCGACAGGCGCAAGGAAAACGCCCGCCGCGACCTAGAGCGCCTCGATGAACTCGCGCAACAGGCGATTGAACTGCGCCGGACGCTGCACGTTCATGCCATGGGAAACGCCCGGTAGTATCTCGCAGCGCGCATCGGGCAATTGCCGCGCGAGCATCCGCAGCACCTGCGGGAAGGGCGCCGGACTGCGCTCGCCACCCAGCAGCAAGGTCGGCCGGCGGATACCGTGCAGCAGGTCCGCACCGATCACCCCCGGACGATCGCGAACCTGCCCGACCAAGGTAAAGGCATTGTCGAGCGCCATCTGCCGGAAGCGCGCCGAGGAACGCTGCCAGATACCGGCACCGCTCACCGTATCGACGAACAGCTGCATGCCGGCCTCAAGCTCGCCGACACGAATCAGGCGCAGCGCCTCCTCGCGGAACAGATTGCGACGGGCCGGCGCCAGCGGCGCTTCCAGCCCGGAGGCCTGGAACAGCTCGACGGCGTAATCGCCGCCCGGATCGGCCAGCACCAGCGAGCGCAACAGGTCGGGACGCTGCGCGGCCAGGCGCAACGCCAGATTGCCGCCCCGCGAATGCCCGACCAGATGCACCGGCTCGCGCAAATGCTCGTCGATCAGCTCGACCAGGTCGGCCACATGCCGCTCGCTGGAGAAGCCATCGCCCTGCCCGTCCCAGCGCTCGGGATAGCAGCGCCGCAGACTGACAGCAATCACCCGCCAGCCAGCCCCCGCCAGCGGCGCCATCTGCGCCTGCCAGTAGCGGTAATCGCACAGCGAGCCATGCACCAGCAGCACAGGCACTCCCTCACCCTGCTCGACGCCATGCAGCACACCTTCCGCCAACGGCCAGACCACCGACTTCACCGCCCACCTCGCCGCACAGGATTTTTCCGAAAGCCGAAAACAGAAAAGCCGGTCATCTAGACCGGCTTTTCTGTTTTGTTGGTAGGCGCAATTGGACTCGAACCAACGACCCCCACCATGTCAAGGTGGTGCTCTAACCAACTGAGCTATGCGCCTGCAACTGCTGAAATCTGGTAGGCACAATTGGACTCGAACCAACGACCCCCACCATGTCAAGGTGGTGCTCTAACCAACTGAGCTATGTGCCTGCGTTGCGCCGCGAATATTAGAGAGGCTTCCCGAGCCCGTCAACAGTTTTTTCGCTAAGCCACTGAAAAACTGCATTTTTCTCGCTGAAGCCGGGACGCTCTGGCAGCCCTGCGGGATCGGGCTTAGGATCAGGGTGTCGTAAAGGATATACAACAGAGGTTGCAAGATGGCGCACACTCCCTACCCGCAATCCTACTATGCCTTCTCCGCCCACCCCGCCGCGGAGCGACCGGCCCTGCAGGGCGAGCAGGACACCGATGTGTGCATCGTCGGCGCCGGCTACACCGGCCTGTCCAGCGCCCTGTTCCTGCTGGAGCATGGCTTTCGCGTCACCGTACTGGAAGCGGCGAAGGTCGGCTTCGGCGCCTCGGGGCGCAACGGCGGCCAGATCGTCAACAGCTATAGCCGCGACATCGACGTGATCGAGCGCAGCGCCCCACCCAAGGCCGCAGCCCTGATGGCGCAGATGGCCTTCGAGGGCGGACGGATCATTCGCGAGCGCATCGCCCGCTACCGGATCGCCTGCGACCTCAAGGACGGCGGCATCTTCGCCGCCTTCACCGATAAACAGATGCGCCACCTGGAGACCCAGAAATCGCTCTGGGAGCGCCACGGCCACACCCAGCTGGAGCTGCTGGATCGCCAGGCGATCCGCCGCTGCGTGGCCAGCGAGGGCTACATCGGCGGCCTGCTCGACCGCAGCGGCGGGCATATCCACCCGCTCAACCTGGCGCTGGGCGAAGCGGCCGCGGTCGAGTCGCTGGGCGGACGCATCCACGAGCAGTCGCCGGTGATCCGCATCGAGCGCGGCAGCACCCTGCGCCTGCACACACCCCACGGGCAGGTACGCGCGCGCTTCGCGATCGTCGCCGGCAACGCCTACCTCGGCAACCTGTTGCCCGAACTGGCGGCCAAGTCGATGCCCTGCGGCAGCCAGGTGATCGCCACCGAACCGCTCGACGAAGCCAGCGCCCGCGCCCTGCTGCCGGGCGATCACTGCGTCGAGGACTGCAACTACCTGCTCGACTATTTCCGCCTGTCCGCCGACCGCCGCCTGATCTACGGCGGTGGCGTGACTTACGGCGCCCGCGACCCCAGCGACATCGTCTCGATCATCCGCCCGAAGATGCTCAGAACCTTCCCGCAACTGCAGGACACCCGCATCGACTTCGCCTGGACCGGCAACTTCCTGCTGACCCTCTCGCGCCTGCCGCAGGTCGGTCGCCTGGGCGACAACCTCTACTATTCGCAAGGCTGCAGCGGCCACGGCGTCACCTATACGCACCTGGCCGGCAAGGTGCTGGCCGAGGCCCTGCGCGGCCAGGCCGAGCGTTTCGACGCTTTCGCCAGCCTGCCGCACTACCCCTTCCCCGGCGGGCGCCTGCTGCGCGTACCGCTCACGGCGCTGGGCGCCTGCTACTACCAGTTGCGCGACTGCCTGGGGCTCTGAGGACAGCTCAGGGAAGCGTCGCCGGACACGCCGGCAGGCTCGGGCACGACCCTGCCGCGCCAGCCGCCGGCAGGGATTCGCGCAGCCGGGCATCGGCGGGCGCCAGGCGCTGCGCGCAGCCTTGCGCCACCCGCGCCTCGACCGCGCAACCCTGCTCGGCCAGCACATGGGCCAGGTTCGACCAGCCCGGCGCCAGACCGGGTTCGACGTGCACCGCCCGCAGCAGAGCCTCCTGCGCGCCAGGCACATCCCGCGCGGCATAGCGGGCATTGCCCAGAGCGAACCACGGCAATCCGGCGGCGGGCCAGCGTACGGTCGCCACCCGATAGGCCTGCAGCGCCGCCGCGCCGCGACCGACCTGCTCCAGATCCGCCGCCGCCTGCAGCCAGACCTGCGGCTGCGCCTGCGCCGGCAGCCGATCCGCCGGCAGGGTCAACACTGCCCAGCGCCCGCCGCGCGCCCAGGTGGCGTCGAAGCTGGCGAAGTCGCTCAGCCAGCGCCGGGTGGTGCCCGAACGCAGGATCAGCTGTTGCCGGGACAGGTCGTAACCGACCAGCACGGCGAAGTGCCAGCGCGGATACCAGTCGAACGCCAGGTTCTGCAGCACCAGAACCGGATGGCCGGCCGCCACTTCGGCCAGCAGCGCCTCCAACCGCGGCGCCACGGGATAGACCAGCAGGTCGCGCTGGCGCGCCGCCGCCACCAGCTCCACCTGCAGGCTGCCCTGGCGGCCGGGCAGATAGACCTCGCGCCGCAGCGCGTCGGGCTCCTCACTCAAGCCGCGCTGACCGAGCATGGTGGCCAATGCGGCCGGACCGCACTGGTAGTCCTCCTGGGGGAAAAACGGCACCTCCTCCAGCTCCACCCGCGGCGGCAGACCCGCCGCGGGCCCCAGCACCGGCCGCGCCGCGCAGCCGCCGAGCAGCAGCGCCCCGAGCAGCAGGGCCAGCAGGCCCCGGCTCAACGGTTGATGCACTTGACGAAGGAGAACAGGTCGGTGGCGCAGAGCATGTCGGTGATGATGAAGATCACCAAAAACAGCACGATGACCCCGACGATGCCGCCGGCCGGCGCCTCGCCGAGCTGTTGATTGAACTGCGCCAGCTCGGCGTTGCTCAGGCTGGCGATGCGCCGCTCGACCTGCTCGCGCTCGACGCCCAGTGCCGCCAGCTTGTCACGCACGCCCTGGTCGTCGAGCATGGCCAGCAGTTGCTGGCGGTCGAGCTGTTGCTGCTGGGCCTGCAGCACCTCGCCGATGCCGAGCATCGCCGCCTGGGCCAGCGGCACCTGGACGCCGGCGCACAACTGGGCGGCCAGCAGTGCGACCGCCAGACGGCGGCGGATTGGTCTCTTGAACATGACGACTCTCCTGAGTGGGGAAGGCTCTAGACTCCCGTCACCTCCACGGGTTCCTGCAGAGCATAGAGGAGGCTTCGCCAGGATACCGGCACCGCGATGGCACCCCGCCATGATTGTCATGATTTCGCAACACGACGGTCATCCCGGCGACATACAAAAACTCTAATAAAGGCTCCACTTCCTTATTCCATTGGAAACTGCCTGATGCTCTCCCGCCTGACCATCGGTACCCGCCTGGCCCTCGCCTTCGCCACCATCGTCCTGCTGATGATCGCCGCCACCGGCGCCGGCCTGCACGGCCTCGACGCCCAGCGCGACACCGCCACCGAGATGCTCGACACTCATGTGGTGCTCGCCCACAACGCCTCGGAAATCCGCCGCCTGACCCTGGAGGAGCGCCGCCTGGAGAAGGAAATCTTCATCAACGTCGCCTTCCTCGCCAGCGTCCGCCCGCACAAGCAGAAATGGGACGAGGCCCACCAGCAACTGCTGCGCCTGCTCGACGAGGGCGCCGCCCTGGCGCCCTCCGAGGAGTTGCGCGCGCTCTACGAGGAGTCGGAAAAGCAGCTGATCGCCTACAGCAACGGCTTCGCCGCCCTCTACGCGCGCATCGAGGAACAGGACCTGACCGATACCGGCATCGCCAACATGGTCTTCGGCCAGTTCAACGACGAGGTGCAGCAGCTCGACACCCTGGCCGCCGATATCGAGCAGCGCGCCCTGCAGCTGATGAGCGAGGCCGCCACCCAGGTCGCCCGGCAGTACTACCTGTCGCGCAACAGCCTGCTGGGCTTTGCCGTGCTCGCCGTGCTGATCGCCGGCGCCATGGCCCTGTCGATCACCCGCAGCATCACCCGCCCCCTGCAACGCGCCCTCGACGCCACCCGGCGCCTGGCCGACGGCGACCTGACCCAGAGCCTGCACGGCCACAACCACGACGAGACCGGTCAGTTGCTCAGCGCCATGGGCGAAACCAACCAGCGCCTGTCCAGCCTGGTGATTTCCCTGCACGACAGCAGCGAAAGCGTGCTCGACGGTGCCCACGAGGTCCTGACCGGCAGCCAGGCGCTGGCCGCACGCACCCAGGAGCAGGCCATCGCCCTGCAGCAGACTGCATCGAGCATGAGCCAGATCACCGGCATCGTCCGGCAGAACAGCGAAGTCACCGAGCAGGCCAGCCAGCTGGCCCTGGAGGCGGCACGCACCGCGCAGAGCGGCGGCCGCGACGTGGCGCAGTCGATCCAGCTGATGCAGGAGCTGGCCGACAGCTCGCAGAAGATCAACGACATCATCCAGGTAATCGACTCGATCGCCTTCCAGACCAACATCCTCGCCCTCAACGCCTCAGTCGAGGCGGCGCGGGCCGGCGAGCAGGGTCGCGGATTCGCCGTGGTAGCCGCCGAGGTGCGCACCCTGGCCAGCCGCAGCGCCGACTCGGCCAGCGAGATCCGCCAGTTGATCGAGGCCATCGCCGGCAAGATCAACGACGGCGCACGACAGGCCGAGCACAGCGGCGCCAGCATCCGCGCCACCGTCGCCTCGATCGATCGCCTGTCCAGCCTGATGCAGGAAGTGGCCAGCGGCACCCGCGAGCAGAGCGCGGGCATCGAGCAGATCGACAACGCCATCCACCAGATGGACAACAGCACCCGGCAGAACGCCCTGCTGGTCGAGCAGTCGCGCAGCGCGGCCGCCGCCTTGGAAGATCAGGCCGAGCAGATGAAGCAGCGGGTGGAAAGCTTCCGCATCAGCCAGCCGGTGCGCTCCGATGCCGACGACAACGCCTACGACAATGACGTCGAACCTGCCCCGGTGACGCGGCAACGGCGCTTCGCCGCGGCCTGAACGCCGGGCAAGCGACGCGTATCAGCCCAGCCGCGCACTCCACAGGGCATCGGCGCGCGCGAATGCGTCCTCGCGGTCCAGGCCCAGGCCGCGCAAGGCCAGCGCCATGCTGGCACGCACCGCCAGCAAGCCGTAGGCGTCCTGCGCCTCGCCGCGCCACACCGCGAGCAGGTGCGCGGGATCGAGTCGGGCAGGCTTGACGTGGCGCTGCGCGGACAACGCCGGCCACTCCTCGTCCCAGGCCTGCCCGCCCGTGGCGCCGTAAAGGTGCATGGCGGCATCGGGGTTGGCCTCGATCTCGCCGCCATCGCCCTTGATCACCAGGGCATGGTCGCCGAGCAAGCGGCTGGCCTCGCGATGCACCGCCTGATAGCCGGGATGGAAGATACTCTGCAGCGCGCAACGCGCGCCCAGCGGGTTGAGCACCCGTGCCAGCGAGTGGATCGGCGAGCGCAGACCGAGGGTGTTGCGCAGGTCGATCATCCGCTGCAGCGCCGGCATCCAGGCGCCCAGCGGCATGAAGGCGAGCCCGCCGCGCGCCAGTGCCGCCTCGACCTCCGCCCAGTCCGCGCAGCAGGGAATCTCCAGGGCCGCAAGCATCTGCTCGCTGTACAGCCGGCCGGCGGTGTGCGCGCCGCCACCGTGCATGAAGATCCGCACCCCGCCCGCCGCCAGCGCCTTGGCGGCCAGCAGGTACCAGGGCAGATGGCGCTTCTTGCCGGCATAGCTCGGCCAGTCCAGGTCCACCGCGATGGCCGGCGCGGCGACCCGCGCGCGCACCGCCTCGGTGAAGCCGGCCAGCTCCTCGGCGCTCTCCTCCTTGTGCCGCAGCAGCATCAGGAAGGCGCCGAGCTGGACGTCCTCGACCCGCCCGTCGAGCAGCATGCCCATCGCCTCGCGCGCTTCGTCGCGGGTCAGGTCGCGGGCGCCGCGCTTGCCCTTGCCGAGAATGCGCACGAAGGCGGCGAAGGGATGTTCTTCGGGAGTGGTCGGGATCGGCGTCATATGCAGTTGGTCGGTTTCGGTAGCCCGGCCAGCTTGGCGGCCAGTTTGGCAGGAGTGCCGTTGAACAGGCGGTTGAGGTACAGGCTGTTGCCCTTCTCCGCGCCCAACTGCTGGGCCACGTAGCGGATCAGCGGCCGGGTCGCCGGCGACAGCTGGAACTCGGCGTGGAAGCGCCGCAGCAGATCGAGAATTTCCCAGTGCTCGGCGCTCAGCGCCAGCCCCTCGCGGGCAGCCAGCGCCTCGGCCACCGCCCGGTCCCAGTCGCCGAGCTGCTGCAGATAGCCGTCGCCGTCCAGCGCAATCTGCCGGCCGCTCACGTCGAGACAATTCATAGCCAGCTGTTGACCCGTGCAAAACGCAGGCTCAGGTCGACGAAGCCGGCATAGTCGACCACCGTCACCCGGGCCGGCGCAGCCAGGCCACGGGCGGCCAGATCTTCGTCCAGGATGAACAGCGGCTGCCCGGCGGGCAGCGCCTCCAGCAGGGCGCGCGGCGCCGTTCCAGGTTGCAGGGCATGGACGGCATCGCCAGTCAGCAGCAGGCCGTCGTCGGCACCGAGCAGGCGCAGGCAACTGGCGAAGCTGTCATCGCCGAACGGCGAGCGGGAAAGCAGGTGCAGGGTGGACATCAGAGGGTCATCACCAGATCGTGTCGATTGAGCAGGGCCGCCAGCGCGGCGTCCTCCACTAGCGTCGCCGGCAGGGCCAGCTGCGCGGCCTCCAGACCACGGCGCTGCAGGTCGGCAGCCGCCACATACAGCGCCTCGATGCCGAACAGCGGCAACGCCCTGAGGTTGGCGCCCAGGTCCTTCTGCTCCAGCAGGGCCGGCTGCTGGCCGGCCTGCAGCTGGAACACACCGTCATCGAGAAACAGCAGGCTGATCGGCAGGTCGAAGGCGCCGCCGGCCAACGCCACATCCAGCGCCTCGCGCGCCGCCGGGCCGCTCCACGGCGCGCGCCGGCAGATCAGCAACAGGGATTTGGCCATGCTCAGTCGCCTCCGAAACAGATCAGCCGGTCGGCCTCCTGGGCCATCTCGTGCCACTGCCCAAGGCCCGACAGCGTCCAGCCTTGGCTCAGATTGGCCGCCGGGCGCCGATAGCGCTCGGCTTCGCCGGCATCCAGCACACCGCGGCGCAGGGCGGCGGCGATGCAGACCACCGCATCCAGGCGATGCCGCTCCACCAGCGCGCGCCAGGCGGCGGGCAGGTCCAGCTCGTCCTGGGCGGCGACCGGCAGGGCCGACCCCAGATGCACGGCATCCTGATAGAAGAACAGCCGCACGATCTCGTGCCCCTCGGCCAGCAGTGCTTCGGCAAAACGCAGGGCGCGACGACTGGACGGGGCATGGGGCGCGGCGAACAGGGCAAGGGCGAATTTCATGGCATCTTCCGGGTACGCCCGGCGGGCGGAGGCGGCATGGACACCGCCCTCCCCGCCCACCAGACGCACCCGCTCAAGGCTGGCTAATGGCGTTAGCCGGCATGATAAACGAAAAGACCCGCCAGGGCGGCGGGTCCGAAAGGCGCGACGGCGGTCAGTCGTCGCTGCCCATGATGCCGAGGATCTGCAACAGGCTGAGGAACAGGTTGTAGATCGACACATACAGGCTGATAGTCGCCATCACGTAGTTGCGCTCGCCACCGTGGATGATCTCGCTGGTCTGCCAGAGGATCGCCGCCGAGGAGAACAGCACGAAACCGGCGCTGATCGCCAGCTGCAGGCCGCTGATCTCGAACAGCCAGGCCGCCAGCATGGCACCGAGCAGGACGAAGAAGCCCACGGTGATGAAGCCCGACAGGAAGCTCATGTTCTTGCGGGTGGTCAGCACGTAGGCCGACAGGCCGCCGAACACGATGGCAGTCATCGCGAAGGCGCTGACGATCAGGTCGGCGCCGTTGCTCAACGCCAGATAGCGGTTGAGGATCGGCCCCAGGGTGTAGCCCATGAAACCGGTCAGGGCGAAGGTGCTGAGCAGCCCCCAGCCGGAGTTGCGCAGCTTCACGGTCAGGAAGAACAGACCGTAGAAACCGACCAGAGTGAGCAGAATGCCCGGATGCGGCACCTGCGCCTGCTGCGCGGCGAACGCCACCAGACCGCTGAAGCCCAGCGTCAGCGCCAGCAGCGCATAGGTATTGCGCAGGACCTTGCTGGTCGCCTGCTGCTCGACCTGCGTATCGTGCAGGACATAAGGATGTTCGCGCATGTTGCTCCTCCTGGATGGACACTGGCGCAATGGGACGAGCAAATCTTAGCAAAGCCCCGCCCGGCACCGGGCAACAGAGTTTGACAGGCTGTTTCGATCCGGTAGTATTGCGGCCCTGTTAAGGAAGCGTGGCCGAGTGGTTTAAGGCAGCGGTCTTGAAAACCGCCGACGGGCAACTGTCCTAGAGTTCGAATCTCTACGCTTCCGCCAGATTGCAATCGAAAGCCCCGGAATCCGGGGCTTTCGTGTTTCTGGGAATAAAACCACTTCAACATAGTCCTGCCCTACTCCCATACGAGTAGCTCTGCGAATTGCCGCGCCATCCGAGCGAGCGCACAACGCCCACCTTATTCCGCCCGGATATAGCGCCAACACATCGCCTCGCAACAAGACCAGCACTCGCCGCAAAGTCCCCACAGCTCGCAAAAGCGCTATTCTGACCGCACAGGTACATGCCGCCACAGGCCCAGCAGACCGCGTCAGGAGAGCACCATGCCAGAGTCATCGAGCCATCCCATGCCCGCCGAACAGCTGGGCGAACTGCTGCAGATCCTCCTCAGCGCCGAGCGCGCCGGTGCCAAGGTGGCCGGCGAAAGCCTGCGCCAGAGCGAGGACGACGCCCAGCGCGCGCTGCTGCAGCAAATCCTGCAGGGCGAGGGCGACAGCTGCCGCCACCTGCTCAACTGCCTCAACCACCTGGGCCTGGAACCCAACCGCGACACCGGCGCCTTCTACGCCAAAGCCATGGCTATCGAGCCGCTGGAGGAGCGACTGCAGTTCGTCGACCGCGGCCAGCAATGGGTGATCCGCACCCTGCGCGAGCATCTGCCGGGCTGTGACGATGCGCTGATCCGCGCCGAGCTGGAGGAGGTGCTGCGCATCCACGAGCAGAACAGCGCGGCAGCACACAATTGACACCTGGGCGGGGTATCGTCATCGCAGCGGTACAGGCTTCGACAGCGTGCGGCGGGCGATGCCGCGAGGGACGAATGCGCGGTGCCAGCCCGCTTGCGGGTTCGCCTTGCGAACGATTCGGGAGAGGTCGTGCACGGCAGCGTCCACGACCAAAGTACAACGACCCGCACAGCGCTTTCGCCGCCCTGCTGCAGGCCCCGCAAGCATCGCCCCAAGGCGCGTTCCAGAGCGGCTGTGCGAACGCGGTCGAAGACCGGCGCCAGCGCGCCCGGACGCCCCGCCCAGGCAACGCAACGTCATGAATCCCATGGACATATCGTGATATGCTGCCGCACGATTGCGGCGGTAGAGACCCGAATAGCGAAGCGGAATGCGTTCTACGCCTTTCGACCAACAGACGGTCGATCCCCATAACAACAACCGCCCATGGCCAAAAGCCGATGCGCTCGGAATCGCCAAAAAAGCATCCTCTTGCGCGCATCAAGACATTGTGCAACCACAGCAAAACTGAGGGTTAGATTAGAAGATGTCCACTCGCTCAAAGATTATCTACACCTTTACCGACGAAGCACCCGCCCTGGCGACCTACTCCCTGCTTCCGATCATCAAAGCCTTCACCGCCTCCTCCGGCATCTCTGTTGAAACCCGCGACATCTCCCTCGCCGGCCGCATCCTGGCCAGCTTCCCCGAATACCTGAGCGCAGAGCAGCAGATCGGCGACCACCTGGCCGAACTGGGCCAGCTGGCGACCACCCCCGAAGCCAACATCATCAAGCTGCCCAACATCAGCGCCTCGATCCCGCAGCTCAAGGCGGCGATCAAGGAACTGCAGGAGCACGGCTACAAGCTACCGGAATACCCGGAAGCACCGGCCAACGACACCGAAAAGGACGTCAAGGCCCGTTACGACAAGATCAAGGGCAGCGCCGTGAACCCGGTCCTGCGCGAGGGCAACTCCGACCGCCGCGCCCCGCTGTCGGTCAAGAACTACGCCCGCAAGCATCCGCATAAGATGGGCACCTGGAGCGCCGACTCCAAGTCGCACATCGCCTACATGAGCAACGGCGACTTCTACGGCAGCGAGCAGGCCGCACTGATCGAAGCCCCCGGCAGCGTCAAGATCGAACTGATCGGCGCCGACGGCAGCAGCAAGGTGCTCAAGGAAAAGACCGCCGTGCTGGCCGGTGAAATCATCGACTCCTCGGTGATGAGCAAGAAGGCCCTGCGCAGCTTCATCGCCGCGCAGATCGATGAGGCCAAGCAGCAGGGCGTGCTGCTCTCCGCGCACCTCAAGGCCACCATGATGAAGGTCTCCGACCCGATCATGTTCGGCCACATCGTCGCCGAGTACTACAAGGACGCCCTGGACAAGCACGCCGAAGTGCTCAAGGAAGTCGGCTTCAACATCAACAACGGCATCGGCGACCTGTACGCCCGCATCAAGGCCCTGCCGGCCGAGAAGCAGGCCGAGATCGAAGCCGACGTCCAGGCCGTGTACGCCCAGCGTCCGCCGCTGGCCATGGTCAACTCCGACAAGGGCATCACCAACCTGCACGTGCCGAGCGACGTGATCGTCGACGCCTCGATGCCGGCGATGATCCGCGACTCCGGCAAGATGTGGGGCCCGGACGGCCAGCTGCACGACACCAAGGCGCTGATCCCGGATCGCTGCTACGCGACCATCTATCAGGCCGTCATCGAAGACTGCAAGCAGCACGGCGCCTTTGATCCTGTGACCATGGGCAGCGTGCCGAACGTCGGCCTGATGGCCCAGCAGGCCGAGGAATACGGCTCCCACGACAAGACCTTCGAGATCCCGGCCGCCGGCACGGTCCGCGTGACCGACCAGAACGGCAAGGTGCTGATGGAGCAGGCTGTCGAGGCCGGCGACATCTGGCGCATGTGCCAGGTCAAGGATCTGCCGATCCAGGACTGGGTCAAGCTGGCCGTCAACCGCGCCCGCGCCAGCAACACCCCGGCGGTGTTCTGGCTGGACGCCAAGCGCGCCCACGACGCCCAGGTGATCGCCAAGGTCGAGCAGTACCTCAAGGACCACGACACCAGCGGCCTGGAAATCCACATCATGGCCCCGGTCGAGGCGATGAAGTTCTCCCTGCAGCGCATCCGCGCCGGCAAGGACACCATCTCCGTCACCGGCAACGTGCTGCGCGACTACCTGACCGACCTGTTCCCGATCATGGAGCTGGGCACCAGCGCCAAGATGCTGTCGATCGTCCCGCTGATGAACGGCGGCGGCCTGTTCGAGACCGGCGCCGGCGGCTCCGCGCCCAAGCACGTCCAGCAGTTCGTCGAGGAGAACCACCTGCGCTGGGATTCGCTGGGCGAGTTCCTGGCCCTGGCTGCCTCCCTCGAACACCTGGGCACCACCACCGACAACGCCAAGGCGCTGGTGCTGGCCAAGACCCTGGACCAGGCCAACGGCCAGTTCCTCGACAGCAACAAGTCGCCGTCGCGCAAGGTCGGCCAGCTCGACAACCGCGGCAGCCACTTCTATCTGGCGCTGTACTGGGCCCAGGCCCTGGCCGCCCAGAGCGATGACCTGGAGCTGCAAGCCCAGTTCGCCGATCTGGCCAAGAGCCTGACCGACAACGAGGAGAAGATCGTTGCCGAGCTGAACGAGGTGCAGGGCAAGCCGGTCGACATCGGCGGCTACTACCATGCCGATCCGCAGCTGACCAGCCAGGCCATGCGCCCGAGCGCTACCTTCAACGCCGCCCTGGCGCAACTGGCCTAAGCCTGCTGCGCGCTGCGTGACCGACGGGCTCGCCCGTCGGTAGCCTCGACAGAAACCCCGGCCCGGTGCCGGGGTTTCCGTTTCTGCCGCAGGCACGCGCGCCACCGCACGAGGAGAACCCCATGACCCGTTTCACCCCGCACGTCACCGTCGCCACCGTGGTCGAGGACCAGGGCCGCTTCCTGCTGGTCGAGGAACACGCCGAAGGCCGCGTGGTGCTCAACCAGCCGGCCGGCCACCTGGAGGCCGACGAAAGCCTGCTGGACGCCGCCCGGCGCGAAACCCTCGAAGAGACCGGCTGGGAGGTCGAGCTGACCGGCGTCACCGGCATCTATCTGTACACCGCACCGAGCAACGGCGTGACCTACCAGCGCGTATGCTTCGCCGCCCGCCCGCTGCGCCACCGCCCCGAACTGGCGCTCGACGAGGGCATCATCGGCCCGCGCTGGCTGAGCCGCGAGGAGCTGGAGGCGCGCCGCGAACAGTGGCGCAGCCACCTGGTCGCCCGCTGCATCGACGACTACCTGCAGGGCGAGTGCTACCCGCTGGCGCTGATCCGCCTGCCGGGCTGATCGCCGCGCCCTTCCCGCCCTGCTAGAATCGCGCCTTTGCCTCCAGCAACGGTTTTCCGGATGACTATGCGTGACCCTGCCAATACCCGCGTGATCGTCGGCATGTCCGGCGGCGTGGACTCCTCGGTGTCGGCCCTGCTCCTCCAGCAGCAGGGCTACCAGGTCGAAGGCCTGTTCATGAAGAACTGGGAGGAAGACGACGGCACCGAATACTGCACCGCCAAAGAGGACCTGGCCGACGCCCAGGCGGTGTGCGACAAGCTGGGCATCAAGCTGCACACCGCCAACTTCGCCGCCGAATACTGGGACAACGTGTTCGAGTACTTCCTCGCCGAATACAAGGCCGGCCGCACCCCCAACCCGGACATCCTGTGCAACCGGGAAATCAAGTTCAAGGCATTCCTCGACTACGCCCTGATGCTCGGCGCCGACCTGATCGCCACCGGCCACTATGTGCGCCGCCGCGATGTCGACGGGCGCAGCGAGCTGCTCAAGGGCCTCGACCCGAACAAGGACCAGAGCTACTTCCTCCACGCCGTCGGCGGCGAGCAGATCGCCCGGACCCTGTTCCCGGTGGGCGAACTGGAGAAGCCGGCGGTGCGCGCCATCGCCGAGCAGTACGGCCTGGCCACGGCGAAGAAGAAGGACTCCACCGGCATCTGCTTCATCGGCGAGCGGCGCTTCCGCGACTTCCTCAAGCAGTACCTGCCGGCTCAGCCGGGCACCATCGAGACCGTCGACGGCCAGGTGATCGGCCAGCACCACGGCCTGATGTACCACACCATCGGCCAGCGCCAGGGCCTGGGCATCGGCGGCATGAAGGACGCCGGCGACGACGCCTGGTATGTGCTGGCCAAGGACATGGCGCGCAACGTGCTGATCGTCGGCCAGGGCAACGAGCACCCCTGGCTGTTCTCGCGCAGCCTGGAGGCCTCGCAGATCTTCTGGGTCAACCCGGTCGAACTGGACGCACCGCGCCAGCTCACCGCCAAGGTGCGCTACCGCCAGCAGGATCAGGCCTGCACCCTGGAACGCAGCGCCAGCGGCTATCGCGCCATCTTCGCCGAGCCGCAGCGCGCGGTGACGCCCGGCCAGTCGGTGGTGTTCTACGACGGCGAGGTCTGCCTCGGCGGCGGCGTGATCGAAAGCGCCAGCCCCTGGGATGCGGAGATCCAGCGCCCATGAACCGCGAACAGGAACGCCTGCTGGCGCTGGCCGGCGTCTTCGAGGCCGCCGCGCTGGTCGACCGCCTGGCCAAGACCGGCCAGGTCCAGGAAGGCGCGCTGGGCTGCATGCTCGGCAGCCTGCTGGTGCGCAATCCCAAGGACACCCTGGAGGTCTATGGCGGCGACCACCTCAACCTGCGCGACGGCATGCGCGCGCTGGCCGGCGCCCTGGAGCGCAACCCGCAGAGCCTGCCGCGCGAAACCCTGCGCTACGCCGTGGCGCTGATCTCCCTGCAGCGCCAGCTGGACAAGCGCGACGACATGCTCCAGGTGATCGGCAACCGCCTGCAGCAGATCGACAGCCAGGCGCAGCTGTTCGGCATCGCCCACGACAACGTGATCGCCGCCTGCGCCGCGCTCTATCAGGACACCCTGAGCACCTTCCGCCAGCGCATCCAGGTCCACGGCGAGATGCGCCACCTGCAGGACAGCCGCAACGCCGACAAGGTCCGCGCCCTGCTGCTCGCCGGCATCCGCAGCGCGATGCTCTGGCGCCAGCTGGGCGGGCGCCGCTGGCAGCTGCTGTTCAGCCGCCGCAAGCTGCTCGACCAGCTCTATCCGCTGCTGCGCGGCTGAGCCATGGCCAGCCCCGCTCCCACCGCGACCCGGCAGCACCGCCCGGGTCGCGGCGCCGCCCTGCTGGCGCTGTCGGCACTATTCTTCGCCCTGATGGGCGTGTGTATCCGCGAGGCCACCGTTCTCGGCGTCGGCAACGAGATGGTGGTGTTCTTCCGCAACGCCGTCGGCGTGCTGTTCTTCCTGCCGCTGGCGCTGACCCGCGGCCTGGCGCCGCTGCGCACCGCCCGCCCGTGGAGCCACCTCAAGCGCAGCGCCTGCGGCCTGGCGGCGATGTACTGCTACTTCTACGCCCTCGCCCACCTGCCGCTGACCGACGCCATGCTGTTCAGCTACGCCGCGCCGGTATTCACCCCGCTGATCGCCTGGTGGTGGCTCAGGGAGCCGTTGACTGCGCGCATGCTGTTGGCCACCGCGATCGGCTTCGCCGGCGTGCTGCTGGTGGCCAAGCCCAGCGGTGCGCTGGTCTCGGCCATCTCGCTGATCGGCATCCTGGCCAGCGTGATGGCCGCCTGCGCCTTTGTCTCGATCCGCGAGATGAGCGACAGCGAGCCGGCGTTCCGCATCGTCTTCTGGTTCGCCCTGTTCAGCGCCCTGGCCTCGGCGCTACCGCTGCTCTGGGCCTGGCAGCCGCTCCAGGGCGAGCAGTGGCTCCTGCTGATCGCCGCCGGCCTGATGGCCAGCTTCGGCCAGTTGAGCATGTCGCAGGCCTACAGCTACGCGCCGCCGGGGCTGATCGGCCCGGTCGCCTACCTGGCCATCGTGTTCGCCGGGATCATCGCCTGGCTGCGCTGGGACGAGGTACCCAGCCAGGCCTCGCTGCTCGGCGCCGGGCTGATCTTCGCCGCCGGGCTGATCCCGCTGCTGCGCCGCTCGCGCTGAGCCGCCGCCGGGCCGGCGCTTTCCGTGTATAATTTCGCCCCTTTCCTGTAGCCAGACTGTCGAGAACGTCCTCATGCAGCTCTCCTCGCTCACCGCAGTGTCCCCCGTTGATGGCCGCTATGGCAGCAAAACCAGCGCCCTGCGCCCGATCTTCAGCGAATTCGGCCTGATCCGCTGCCGCGTGCAGGTGGAAGTGCGCTGGCTGCAGCGCCTCGCCGCCCACGCCGGCATCCCCGAGGTCGCGCCGTTCTCCGCCGAAGCCAACGCCCTGCTCGACGCGCTGGCGGAAAACTTCCAGCTCGAACACGCCGAGCGCATCAAGGAAATCGAGCGCACCACCAACCACGACGTCAAGGCCGTGGAGTACCTGCTCAAGGAGCAGGCCGCCAAGCTGCCGGAACTGGCCGCGGTCAGCGAGTTCATCCACTTCGCCTGCACCAGCGAGGACATCAACAACCTGTCCCACGCGCTGATGCTGCGCGAAGGCCGTGACAACGTGCTGCTGCCGCTGATGCGCCAGCTGGCCGACGCGATCCGCGCCCTGGCCGTGCAGTTCGCCGCCGTGCCGATGCTCTCGCGCACCCACGGCCAGCCGGCCTCGCCGACCACCATGGGCAAGGAACTGGCCAACGTGGTCTACCGCCTGGAGCGGCAGATCGCCCAGGTCGCCGCCGTGCCGCTGCTCGGCAAGATCAACGGCGCCGTGGGCAACTACAACGCCCACCTGTCCGCCTACCCGGACGTCGACTGGGAAGCCAACGCCCGCGAATTCATCGAAAACGACCTGGGCCTGGCGTTCAACCCCTACACCACCCAGATCGAGCCGCACGACTACATCGCTGAGCTGTTCGACGCCATCGCGCGCTTCAACACCATCCTCATCGACTTCGACCGCGACATCTGGGGCTACATCTCCCTCGGCTACTTCAAGCAGAAGACCGTGGCCGGCGAGATCGGCTCCTCGACCATGCCGCACAAGGTCAACCCGATCGACTTCGAGAACTCCGAAGGCAACCTGGGCATCGCCAACGCGATCCTCCAGCACCTGGCCAGCAAGCTGCCGATCTCCCGCTGGCAGCGCGACCTGACCGACTCCACCGTGCTGCGCAACCTCGGCGTCGGCCTGGCCCACAGCCTGATCGCCTACGAGGCCAGCCTCAAGGGCATCGGCAAGCTGGAGCTGAACGCCGCACGCCTGGCCGAAGACCTGGACAACTGCTGGGAAGTGCTGGCCGAGCCGGTGCAGACCGTGATGCGCCGCTATGCCGTGGAAAACGCCTACGAGAAGCTCAAGGAGCTGACCCGCGGCAAGGGCATCAGCGCCGAGGCGCTGCGCGAGTTCATCGACGGCCTGGACATCCCGGAAGCCGCCAAGGCCGAGCTGCGCCTCATGACCCCGGCCAGCTACATCGGCAACGCCGTGGCCCAGGCCCAGCGCATCTGACCCCAGCCTGAACGGCGCCCCGCCCGACCGTCAGGACTGGCCAGCACAGCGCAGTCTCGACAGTCGGGCGTTTTCATTCCCGAAGAGTTGGATATGGCACCCGATACCCCGCTGCAACTGCTGGGCGGCCTGACGCCCCGCGAATTTCTCCGCGACTACTGGCAGCAGAAACCGCTGCTGATCCGCCAGGCGATCCCCGGCTACCAGAGCCCGATCAGCCCGGACGAGCTGGCCGGCCTGTCGCTGGAGGAGGAAGTCGAGTCGCGCATCGTCATCGAACATGGCGACCGCCCCTGGGAACTGCGCCGCGGCCCGTTCGCCGAGGACGCCTACCAGCATCTGCCCGAGCGCGACTGGACCCTGCTGGTGCAGGCGGTCGATCAGTTCGTCCCGGAAACCCGCGAGCTGCTCGAGCAGTTCCTGTTCCTGCCCAGCTGGCGCATCGACGACCTGATGGTCAGCTATGCCGCGCCCGGCGGCGGCGTCGGCCCGCACTACGACAACTACGACGTGTTCCTGCTGCAGGCCCATGGCCGGCGCCGCTGGAAACTCGGCCAGCTGTGCGACAGCGACAGCCCGCTGCTCGAGCACCCGGACCTGCGCATCCTCGACGGCTTCGAGCAGAGCGCCGAATGGGTGCTGGAGCCCGGCGACATGCTCTACCTGCCGCCGCGCCTGGCCCACTACGGCATTGCCGAGGACGAATGCATGACCTATTCGGTGGGCTTCCGCGCCCCCAGCGCCAGCGAAGTGCTGACCCACTTCACCGACTTCCTCGGCCAGTTCCTCCCCGACGAGGAGCGCTACAGCGACGCCGCCTGCGCCCCGGCCAGCGACCCGCACCAGATCCAGCGCGATGCCCTGGAGCGCCTCAAGGGGCTGATCGACAAGCACATCAACGACGAACAGCTGCTGCTCACCTGGTTCGGCCAGTTCATGACCGAGCCGCGCTACCCGGAGCTGGTCGCCGGCGCCGAGATCGACATGGCCGAGTGCTTCGGCGCCCTCGCCGACGGCGCGCTGCTGGTGCGCAACCCCAGTGCGCGCCTGGCCTGGAGCGAGGTCGACGACTACCTGGTGCTGTTCGCCAGCGGCAACAGCCGCTGCCTGGACGCCTCGCTGCGCGAGCTGCTCAAGCTGATCTGCAGCGCCGACGTCCTGCACCTGGAAAACCTCGCCCCGTGGCTGGACAGCGACGAGGCGCTCACCCTGATTCACGAGCTGGTCAAGCAAGGCAGCCTGGAGTTCGCCGCCGATGAATAGAATCACCGTACGCATCGCCGACTGGCACGCCGACAACGCCGACCTGCGCCGCATCCGCGAGGCGGTGTTCGTCGTCGAGCAGGAAGTACCGCCGGAACTGGAGTGGGACGCCGACGACGCCGACGCCGTGCACTTCCTCGCCTTCGAGGACGAATTCGCCGTCGGCGCCGCCCGCCTGCTGCCCGACGGACGCATCGGCCGGGTCTCGGTACTCAAGGACTGGCGCGGCCTGCACATCGGCGAAGCGCTGATGCAGGCGGCCATCGCCGAGGCCGAGCGCCGCGGCCTCGGCCGCCAGTTCCTCACCGCGCAGGTCTACGCCATTCCCTTCTACGAGCGCCTGGGCTTTCGCATCGACAGCGAGGAGTTCCTCGAAGCCGGCATTCCCCACGTCGACATGGTCCGCGACGGCGCCTGAGCCGGCCCTGCCCGGCGCTCCCGTGCCGGGCGGCATTCCCCCCGCCGCCGTTTCGCGGCACCATGCCGGAAGCCCCCGCCACCCTGGAGCCTCCGGCATGTTCACCCGTCCGCTCGCCAGCCTGTGCATCCTGCTCTGCGCCGCCAGCCTGCAGGCCGAGCCGCGCCTCGACATCCTCACCCTGCAACACCGCAGCGCCGACGAACTGCTGCCGCTGCTGCAACCGCTGCTGGAGGCCGACGAGCGCATCGCCGCCGACGGCCAGCAACTGCTGCTGCGCGCCGAACCCGCACGCCTCGACGAGCTGCGCAGCCTACTCGAACAGCTCGATGTCGCGCCGCGCCGGCTGCTGATCAGCGTCGACAGCCGCCGCCAGGAACAGGGCGAGCAGCGCGGCTACCGGCTCGATGCCCAGGCCGGCCGCGACCCGCAGGCCGAGCTGCGCGTGCAGCGCTTCGGCACCCGCGACAACGCCGCCAGCCTGCAACAGATCCAGACCCTCGAGGGCTACCCGGCACGAATCCTGATCGGCCGCAGCCTGCCGGTCGAGCGCCAGGCCCGCGACGCCTACGGACACCCCTACCGCTACACCGAGCAGCGCGAACAGCAGCAGGGCTTCCAGGCCATCGCCAGCGTGCGGGGCGAACGGGTCAGCGTGCGCCTGTACAGCCTGCAGGACGACCTGGCCCGCGGCAGCGACGGCAGCTACACGAACCGGCAGAGCGATACCCTGCTCAGCGGCCGGCTGGGCGAGTGGATCGAGGTCGCCGGGATCCGCGCCGCAAGCGCCGATCCGGGCGCAGAGGTGCGTTCCAGACGCTACGACAGCGCCGCCGAGGGCCTTTCGCTACGCCTCAAGATCGAGCTTCTCGAGTGATCTAGAACTTTTGTAGTAGCTTCAAAAAAAAACTACAAAATCCATTGACGCCCCGCGCGCCTCCGCGCATGATGAGCCCGCTCCCGCTGACCAGAGGCCGGCAACGGCCCCCGAATCGCAGACCGGACCACCCCCGGGCCCGATTCGTGTCAGTACCCCCCACACGGCGGTGCGACAAGGTTGCGACTGGAACGAAGTTGTCCTGAGGGACGGGGAAGCGCTGTTGCAACCGGCTCGACATACGCAGCCCACCCGGCTGTTGTAGTCCCCCCACCGGTCGTCACTACATCCCCTCCTCCGGCCTCCTGCCGAACCGGTCTCCTCCTCGACGCTCTGCGGTGAGCTGCAACACTACCGTCAACGCTCCGGTGTTGACTGGGAATGTCGGTGCTCAACGAAACACTCTCTTTGAAGGATTGACCATGTCCGCATACCAAAACGACATCAAGGCCGTTGCCGCCCTGAAAGAAAAATTCGGCAGCAGCTGGAGCGCCATCAACCCTGAGTCGGTCGCTCGCATGCGCGCTCAGAACCGCTTCAAGACCGGCCTGGACATCGCCAAGTACACCGCAGCCATCATGCGCAAGGACATGGCTGAGTACGATGCCGATTCCTCCCTGTACACCCAGTCGCTGGGCTGCTGGCATGGCTTCATCGGTCAGCAGAAGCTGATCTCCATCAAGAAGCACCTGAAGACCACCAACAAGCGTTACCTCTACCTGTCCGGCTGGATGGTCGCCGCCCTGCGCTCCGAGTTCGGCCCGCTGCCGGACCAGTCGATGCACGAGAAGACTGCCGTTTCCTCGCTGATCGAAGAGCTGTACACCTTCCTGCGCCAGGCCGACTCCCGCGAACTGGACCTGCTGTTCACCGCGCTGGACGCCGCCCGCGAAGCCGGCGACCAGGCCAAGGCCGCTGAAATCCAGGCGCAGATCGACAACTTCGAAACCCACGTTGTCCCGATCATCGCCGACATCGACGCCGGCTTCGGCAACCCGGAGGCCACCTACCTGCTGGCCAAGAAGATGATCGAAGCCGGTGCCTGCTGCATCCAGATCGAGAACCAGGTTTCCGACGAGAAGCAGTGTGGCCACCAGGACGGCAAAGTGACCGTTCCGCACGTCGACTTCCTCGCCAAGATCGCTGCCGTTCGCTACGCCTTCCTCGAACTGGGCGTTGACGATGGTGTGATCGTTGCCCGTACCGACTCCCTGGGTGCCGGCCTGACCAAGCAGATCGCCGTGACCAAAGAGCCGGGCGACCTGGGCGACCAGTACAACTCCTTCCTGGATTGCGAAGAAATCTCCGAAGCCGAACTGGGCAACGGCGACGTCGTGATCAAGCGCGAAGGCAAGCTGCTGCGTCCGAAGCGTCTGCCGTCCAACCTGTTCCAGTTCCGCGCCGGCACCGGCGAAGCACGTTGCGTGCTGGACTGCATCACCTCGCTGCAGAACGGCGCCGACCTGCTGTGGATCGAAACCGAGAAGCCGCACGTTGGCCAGATCAAGGCCATGGTTGACGAAATCCGCAAGGTCATCCCGAACGCCAAGCTGGTGTACAACAACAGCCCGTCGTTCAACTGGACCCTGAACTTCCGTCAGCAGGTGTTCGATGCCATGGTCGCCGAAGGCAAGGACGTGTCCGCCTACGACCGTACCAAGCTGATGAGCGTCGAGTACGACAACACCGAACTGGCCCAGATCGCCGACGAGAAGATCCGTACCTTCCAGCGCGACGGTTCCGCTCAGGCTGGCATCTTCCACCACCTGATCACCCTGCCGACCTACCACACCGCCGCGCTGTCCACCGACAACCTGGCCAAGGGCTACTTCGCCGACCAGGGCATGCTGGCCTACGTGAAGGGCGTGCAGCGCGAAGAGATCCGTCAGGGCATCGCCTGCGTCAAGCACCAGAACATGGCTGGCTCCGACATCGGCGACAACCACAAGGAATACTTCGCTGGTGAAGCCGCTCTGAAGGCCTCCGGCAAAGACAACACCATGAACCAGTTCCACTAAGGAACCGGCTCACTCACCGCAACGGTGAGCGCTCCCTGAAAACCCCGGCCCTTGGGCCGGGGTTTTCTTTTGTCCGGCGCAGACTGGCATCATGCCCGCCCCGAAGCCCGGAGCCGTCCCATGTTTCTCGAACTCGCCCTGGAGCCGACCACCCTGGCCGCGCTCGCCGCCGTGGCCTTCCTCGCCGGCTTCGTCGACGCCATCGCCGGCGGCGGCGGCCTGCTGACCATCCCCGCCCTGCTGACCGCCGGCCTGCCGCCGCATCTGGTGCTGGGCACCAACAAGCTGTGCGCCACCTTCGGCTCGGCCACCGCCGCCTGGACCTTCTACCGCCGCCGCCTGTTCGAGCCGCGCGCCTGGCGCCGCGCCCTGCTGGCGACCGCCTGCGGTGCCGGCCTCGGCGCCTGGGGCGCGCACCTGCTGCCGGGCAGCTGGCTCAACCAGATGCTGCCGGTGGTGGTCTTCGCCTGCGGGCTGTACATGCTGATCAACCCCAAGCCCGCTCAGCGCACCGCAGCGAGCACTCCGCGCACCGGCCGGCAATGGCCGCAGGGGCTGGCGCTGGGCTTCTACGACGGCATCGCCGGCCCCGGCACCGGAGCCTTCTGGACGGTCAGCAGCCTGCTGCTCTATCCGCTCGACCTGCTGCGCGCCAGCGCGGTGGCGCGCAGCATGAACTTCGTCAGCAACGCCATGGCGCTGGCGGTCTTCGTCGCCGCAGGTCAGGTGGCCTGGGCGCTGGGCATCGGCATGGGGCTGGCATTGATGCTGGGCGCCTTCTTCGGCGCACGCACCGCCATCGGCGGCGGCGCGCGGCTGATCCGTCCGGTATTCATCCTGGTGGTGCTGGCGCTGACCCTGCGTCTAGCCTGGCAGCACTGGATCGGCGCGGCCTGAGCGGCGCGCCAGGTACAGCTCTATCAGATAGCGGGAGATCGCCCCCTGCGGCGGCAGGGCCGGCAGGCGGTCGAGAGGGAACCAGCGGGCATCCTCGATCTCCTCCGCCTGCGGGACGATCTCGCCGCCCAGGTAGTCGGCATGGAAGCCGAGCATCAGCGAATGGGGAAACGGCCAGCTCTGGCTGGCGATGTAGCGCAGGTTGCCGATCCGCACCGCGACCTCCTCGGCCACCTCGCGATGCACGCAGGCCTCGATCGACTCGCCCGGTTCGACGAAGCCGGCCAGGGTGCTGTAGACCCCGGCGGCGAAGCGCGGCGAGCGCGCCAGCAACAGCTCGTCGCCGCGCCCGATCAGCACGATGATGCTCGGCGACAGCTGCGGATAGCAGCGCATCGCGCAGTCCGGGCAGTGCATCGCCCGCTCGCCGGGCAGCACCTGCAGCGGCGTGCCACAGCTGCCACAGAAGCGGTGCTGGCGCGCCCAGGTGCCGATCTGCGCGGCATAGCCGAGCATCTGGAAGGTCTGCCGCTCGCCCTCCAACATGAACTGGCGCAGCCCCTTCCAGGCATGGCCGGGCCACAGTCCGTCGTACGCTGCGGGCAGTTCCAGGACGAACACCGGCTGGCCGTCCAGATAGCCGATGCCATGCTCGGCGATCACCGCCGGCAGCCGGCGGCGCAGGCCTTCGCGCGGCAGCAGCGGCCCCTGCGGGCCGCACAGGAAACGCTGCTGGCAGTGCAGCAGCGCCCAGCCGCCGGAGCGGCCCGGGTCGACCAGCGCGGCCTGCCAGGCCATCAGCAGGCCACCTCCAGGCCCAGCGCGCGCACGCTGTCGGCAGCCAGGTCGAGTACCCCGCGCCGGCCGTCTTCGTGCAGGCCCTCGCCGCCTTCGAGGAAGAACTCCAGACTGCTCAGCGCATCGGCCAGGGTTTCCAGCATGGCCTCCGGCGGCATCTGCGCCGAGCCCAGCATGCCGTCCTCCACGTAGTCGGCGCAGGAGGCAACCAGCGCGCCGGCCCGTTCCAGACCGAGGAACCACAGTCCGCCGCGCACGCTGCGCAGGCTGTCGGGCACCGCCAGCAACGGGCGGGTGTCGCCCCGACCGTCCAGATAGGCGGCGATGGCCTGCTTGGCCTGAGCCAGGGCGTTGCGCGCTTCGAAGATCACCACCCGGCGCGCCTCGGCGAACTGCCGGGCGGACGCTTCGCTGCTGTCGTCGCTGCGCACGCTCTGCGCGCCGAGGCACGGCTTGAGCGGCTCGCCGTGCGCCAGGCCGGCGACCATGCTCTCCACCGTCAGCAACACGTCGGCCAGCCCGGCCAGCGCCGGACCTGGCGCCGCCGCCAGCCGCGGCAGCTGCTCGTGCAGCAGGGTCGCGCCGGCGCCGAGGCCGACCATGCCCAGGGTCTTGGCCAGGCGCTCCAGCTGCAGGCGCAGGCGCTCGCCGCCCTCCGTCTGCTGGCTGCCGCGCGCGCACAGATCGAGCAGTTCCTTGAGTTCGCCCAACTCCTCGCTCATCGCCTGGGCCAGCGAGCGCATCACCGCCTGCCCCGGGCCGGCCAGGCGCTGCGCGGCCTCGGCCAGCAAGGCGTCGCTGAACGGCAGCGGCGCCAGGGCGAACACCCGGCGCACCTCGCGGCTGCGCGGGCCGGCGCCGTTGCCGAGCGCCACCAGATAGAGCAGCTCCTTGAGCAGGCTGCGCGGCGCCTCGCTGGACGGCGCGTCGAGCAGCTGGCGCAGCTGGCGGTCGATGCGCGCGAGCAGGCGCAGGCGCCACGGATAGAGGCGCAGCGGCGCCTCGCGCAGACTTTCCAGGGCGGCGGCGGCGATCCAGCACAGCCGCGTGGCGCAACCGGCATCCAGGCGGCCCAGGGCGCGCTCCATCAGGCGCAGCCCGGCCTCCACGCCCTCGCCGCGCAGCACGCCGAGCAGGCCGACCTGATACATCTGCCGCAGGCGGCGCCCGCTGTCGCTCGTCAGGGGCCGCAGCGCGCGCGGCGGACGCGGCGCATCGAGGCGCACGCTGAAGAAGAAACTCTCCGGCAGGGCCGGCTGCCCCAGCGACTCGCGCACTTCGTTGACGCTCGGCAGCAGCAGCTCGGGGATTTCCTGGCGGTGGCTGTCGATGCTTTCCAGATAGCGGCGCAACACGAACAGGCCGCGACCCAGCGCGGCCAGCTGGCCGTCGCGCGCCGCGCCGGCCCCGGTGGGGATGTCGGTGGCCAGCTGCCACATCTCCCGCGCCAGCAGCTCGGCGCCCGCCAGTTGCAACAGCTTGAGCGTGCCGCCGAGCTGTTGCAGGCCCTCGACCATCTGCTGCAGGGCGGCGGCGTCGCCGCGCTCGGCGATGAAGCGCTCCAGGCTCTGCTCGACCTGCTCGATGGTGACGAACAGATCGTTGCGTACCAGGCCGAGCGATGTAGCCCCCATGACCATAATGTGTTTGCGCCTCCTGCGACGATCGTGGAAATCCGCGTCCGCGCGGAGCGGCGCTACGCCATGCAGGGCATGGCGGGCAATGGCCCGAGCGTCACTCGCGGATGCAGTCGACAGTATACAGATCCTCGCCCGTCGCACCGTGGCGCTGCAGGCCGTGCACCTCGGCGGCGAAGCCGGGAAACTCGCCCTCGAAGCGGCAGCTGAAGCGCAGGTAGTCGATGATCGGGCGGCTCGCCTCGGTGAAGCGCTCGCCGGGCATGATCAGCGGGATGCCCGGCGGATAGGGCACCAGCATCACCGCGGCGATGCGCCCCTCCAGAGCCTCCAGCGGCACCGCCTCGACCTCGCCGCGCACCAGCCGGTCGTAGGCTACCGACGGCTTGAGGGCCAGCTCCGGGCGCTGCGCATAGACCTGGCGCAGGGCGCGCGCCACGCGGTTGTCGCGGTAGCAGGCATGCAGCTGCAGGCACAGGTCGCGCAGCCCCAGGCCGGCATAGCGCCGCCCGCCGGCACGGGCTACCGAGGGCAGCGCCTGCTCCAGCGGCGCGTTGCCGTCGTGCAGGCGCTTGAACTCCAGCAGCTCGGTGGCCAAGGTGCTCCACTTGCCCTTGGTAATGCCCATGGAGAACAGCACCAGCAGCGAGTACAGGCCTGTCTTCTCCACCACCACCCCGCGCTCCCAGAGGAAGCGGCCGAGCACCAGCGCCGGAATGCCCTCCTCGTCCAGCCGCCCGCCGGCGGTCAGCCCCGGCATCACCAGGGTGACCTTGAGCGGATCGAGCAGCACGTAGTCCGCCGCCAGCTCGCCGAAGCCATGCCAGTCGGCACCGGGCGCCAGCACCCAGTCGGCCGCGCAGGAGGCGCCGCGGGCCTCGATGCCCGGCGGCTGCCAGATGTCGAACCACCAGTCGTCCTCCGGCAGGTTGCGGCGCAGGTTGGCCAGCGCACGGCGGAAGGCCAGCGCCTCGTCGAAGGTTTCCTGGATCAGCGAGCGGCCGGCGGCGCCCTCCATCATCGCCGAAGCCACATCCAGCGAGGCGAGGATGCCGTACTGCGGCGAGGTCGAGGTGTGCATCATGAACGCCTCGTTGAAGCGCGGTACGTCGAGGCGGCGCTGGCCGCCGTCCTGCACGTGGATCATCGAGGCCTGGCTGAAGGCGGCGAGCATCTTGTGGCTGGAATGGGTGCTGAACAGCAGCGGCGCGTCGGCCTCGCTGCGCGTGGTGCCCATCGCGTAGCGACCGGCGTAGAACTCGTGGAAGGCGGCGTAGGCGAACCAGGCCTCGTCGAAGTGCAGCACCTCGACGCTGTCGCCCAGCTCGCGCTTGATCAGCTCGGCGCTGTAGCACAGCCCGTCGTAGGTGGAGTTGGTCACCACCGCCAGCCTGACCCGCGCCTCGCGCCCGGTCGCCAGCGGGCAGGCGGCGATCTTCGCGGCGATGGCCGCGCGGCTGAACTCCTCCAGCGGGATCGGCCCGATGATCCCCAGCTCGTTGCGGGTCGGGTTGAGGTAGAGCGGGATCGCCCCGGTCATCACCAGCGCGTGCACCACCGACTTGTGGCAGTTGCGGTCGACCAGCACCAGGTCGTCGCGGCCGACCATGGCGTGCCAGACGATCTTGTTGGCCGTCGAGGTGCCGTTGATGACGAAGAAGGTATGGTCGGCGCCGAAGTTGCGCGCCGCGCGCTGCTCGGCCTCGGCCAGCGGCCCGGTGTGGTCGAGCAGCGAGCCCAGCTCGGGCACCGACACCGACAGGTCCGAACGCAGGGTGTTCTCGCCGAAGAACTGGTGGAAGGCCTGGCCCACCGGGCTCTTGCGGTGCGCCACGCCGCCGCCGTGCCCCGGCGTATGCCAGGAGTAATGGGCGTCGGCAGTGTGCTGCACCAGGGCACGGAAGAACGGCGGCAGCAGGCTGTCCAGATAGCCGCGCGCCGCGCGAGCCACCTGGCGGGCGAGGAAGGGCACGGTGTCCTCGAACAGATAGAGGATGCCGCGCAGCTGGTTGAGTTCGGCCATCGCCTCGGGCGGCGCGTTCTCGATGGTGATCTGCTCGCCGAGGGCGAAGATCGGCAGCTGCGGGGCGCGCAGCCGGGCGGCGCGGATCAGCTCCACCACGTCCTGTAGCAGCCGCGGGTTGTCGCCGGCGCCCTCGGCAGCGACCAGCACGCAGGCCAGGCCGTGCTGCGAGGAGGCGACGATGCGCCCCTCGCGAACGCTGGCGGTACACAGGGTGGCGAAGCCGTCCTGCTCCAGCTCGCGGACGATGCCGCGCACCCGCTCGCCGGCCACGCTGTCGGCCTGCACGTCGCGGTGGACGATGAGTACGGGAAACTTCAGGTCCTTGTACATGCTCCCTCCGGCACGCGCACAGGCACAGCCTGTCGATGCCTTCAGGGTAGCCGCCGCCCGCGCGGCGCGGAACCCGGCCGCGCTCAGTGCCGGGTCGACGCCTCGTCGGCGTCGGGCTCCAACTGCTGCCAGAGCGCCGGTCCGCCGCAGGCCTTGGCCACTGCGGCCAGGCGCGCGGCGTGCAGCGCCAGCTCCTCGGCCGAGGCGCGCAGCACCGGGGTGCGCGGCCGGTCGGCGGGCAGGCGGCGGATCTCGGCGGCCGTCGCGCCGGGGCCGCCGTCCTCGCCGCTCTGCCCGGCCAGCGACAGGCTGGTCTGCCCGCCAGTCATCGCCAGGTAGACGTCGGCGAGGATCTCGGCATCGAGCAGCGCGCCGTGCAGGTCGCGCCCGGAGTTGTCGACGCCGTAGCGCTTGCACAGCGCATCGAGGTTGTTGCGCTGCCCCGGATGGCGCTCGCGGGCCATCAGCAGGGTGTCGAGCACCGTGCAGTGATCGCGGACCTCGCCCAGGTCGCTGCGGCCCTTGAGCAGGGCGAATTCATGGTTGATGAAGCCGATGTCGAACGCCGCGTTGTGGATGATCAGCTCGGCGCCCTTGATGAACTCGAAGAACTCGTCGACCACCTCGGCGAAACGCGGCTTGTCGGCGAGGAACTCGTCGGTGATGCCGTGCACCGCCATCGCCCCCTCGTCGACCTCGCGCTCGGGGTTGATATAGACGTGGAAGTGCCGGCCGGTCAGACGCCGGCCGATCAGCTCGACGCAGCCGATCTCGATGATCCGGTGCCCTTCGCGGGGTTCAAGGCCGGTGGTCTCGGTGTCCAGCACCACGTAACGCATAGTCGATACCTGTCTACTGCCAAGGAGGGAAAGGCTCAGCGGCCGTTCAGTTCGCTGACACCGCGGTTGGCCAGTTGGTCGGCGCGCTCGTTGCCAGGATGGCCGTTGTGCCCGCGCACCCACTGCCAGTGGACCTCGTGGCGGCCGACCTGCTCGTCGAGCACCTGCCAGAGATCGGCGTTCTTCACCGGCTGGCGGCTGGCGGTCTTCCAGCCGCGCTTCTTCCAGTTCGGCAGCCACTCCTTGATGCCTTTCATCACGTACTCGGAGTCGGTGGTCAGCTGCACCCGGCAATGCCGGTTGAGGGTCTGCAGCGCACGGATCGCCGCGGTCAGTTCCATGCGGTTGTTGGTGGTCTCGGCCTCGCCGCCCCACAGCTCGCGCTCGACGCCCTTGTAGACCAGCAGGGCGCCCCAGCCGCCGGGGCCGGGATTGCCCTTGCAGGCGCCATCGGTATAGATCTCGACACTGTCGCTCATGACTCTTTCCTGCCTGGATGACGGCCGACCTTGGCCACGGGCACCGCGCGCAGCGGTGCCAGCGTGGCACGACGCGGCTGTGGCAGCGGACGCAGGCCGGCGACCAGCTTGCGCGCCACCAGCAGATAGAAGCCGCCGCCCGGTAGCTGCCAGCGGTCGGCCCAGGGTTCGATAACGCCCAGCCGCGCCTGCCAGCGCGGCGAACGAAGCGGCGGACGATAACACCCGAACCGGCGTTTCTCCAGCGCGAAGCCCAGCAGGTGCAGCCAGTCGGCGATCCGCGCCGGAGCGATGCAGCGCGCCTGGGCCAGGGCGTCGGTGGCCAGCCAGTGGCGCAGCCCCCACAGGCTCCAGGGGTGAATACCGGCGATCAGCAGATGCCCGCCGGGACGCACGCAGCGCGCCGCCTCGCGCAGCAGGCGGTGGGGCGACACGGCGAAGTCCAGGGCATGCTGCAGCAGCACCAGGTCGGCGCCATGTTCCAGGACCGGCCAGGCATCCTCGGCGCAGACCATCTCCACGCCCGGCAAGGCCGGGCCGAGGCGCACCGCATGGGTGATATGGCGCAGCGGCGGCGGCGCGCCGACGCAGCTGTAATGCAGCAGGAAGCTGCCGAAATGGCCGTCGAGCTGCTCGGCCAGCAGCGCCTGCTGGCTCTCCAGCAGCAGGCGGCCCAGCGGCCCGGCGAACCACGCCTGCGCCGTCTCCTGAAGCCGTTGCTGGTCGATGGCCGCACCGCTCAGGGGATGCTCGCTCATGCTACCTCCCGTCTGGCATGTCGCCGGTCAGATGCCTACTATGCCGAACCGATTCAGCATAACGACTCCACCGCCCATGATACAGATCACCCCGCTGCCCGCCTTCGACGACAACTATATCTGGCTGTTGCAGGACGCCGCGCTCGGCCACTGCGCGGTGGTCGACCCCGGCGACGCCGCGCCGGTGCTGGCCTGGCTGGCCGAGCACCCGCACTGTCGGCTGGTCGACATCCTGATCACCCACCATCACGGCGACCACACCGGCGGCATCCAGGCCCTCAAGGCGGCGACCGGCGCGCGGGTCTGCGGCCCGGCGCTGGAGAACATCCCCGGCCGCGACCTGGCGCTGCAGGACGGCCAGACGCTGCGCGTACTGGAGCGCGACTGGCAGGTGCTGCAGGTGCCGGGGCATACCGCCGGGCACATCGCCCTGTTCGGCGGCGACGCCGAGCAGCCGCTGCTGTTCTGCGGCGACACCCTGTTCAGCGCCGGCTGCGGCCGGCTGTTCGAGGGCAGCGCCGAGCAGATGCACGCCTCGCTGCAGCGCCTCGCCGCCCTGCCGGCGCAGACCCGCGTCTGCTGCACCCACGAGTACACCCTGAGCAACCTGCGCTTCGCCCTGGCGGTGGAGCCGGACAATCCCGCCCTGCAAGAGTACCAGCAGCGCGCCGCGGCACAGCGTGCCGCCGGCCAGCCGACCCTGCCGTCCAGCCTGGCGCTGGAGCTGGCCATCAACCCGTTCCTGCGCACCGGCGAAACGGCAATCCGACGAAATGCCGAGGTCCGCGCCGGACGCCCGCTGGAGACGCATGCCGAGGTGTTTGCCGCGCTGCGGGCCTGGAAGGACGTCTTCTGAACGGCGGCGAAACCTTGACCCTCCCCGGGGCGGTTCCTAGAATCCCCCGACTTTTGATCAGGGAAATCGCCCGCCGATGCCACCGCCAACGCACCCGAGCAGCGCCCCGTCCTCCCTGTACAGGCTGAGCCGGCTGCTGCTCGTCGCGTTGCTGCTGGTGCTGGCCGGCTGCCAGAGCCGCGGCGGCGACGCCGGTCGCGACACCGACCGCGCCGTGGCCGTCGAGCCGCCGGTGGAGTGGGACAACCGCCTGCAGCGGCCCCGCGAGGCCCGCGACATCTGGGAGCGGATCCGCGCCGGCTACCGCCTGCAGGACCAGATCGGCACCCACCCGCGCATCGAGCGCCAGCGCTTCGGCCTGGCCAGCCGCCCGGCCTCGATCCAGCAGATCGCCGAGCGCAGCGGCCCCTACATCCACTACATCGTCGAGCGCCTCGAAGAGAACGACATGCCGCTGGAGCTGGCGCTGCTGCCGATGATCGAAAGCTCCTACAACCCGCTGGCCTACTCGCCGGCCCAGGCCGCCGGCCTCTGGCAGTTCATCCCCTCCACCGGCCGCCACTTCAACCTGCGCCAGACCAACTGGTACGACGGCCGCCGCGACATCACCGCCTCGACCAATGCGGCGATCAGCTACCTCAAGCGCCTGCACGACATGTTCAACGGCGACTGGCTGCTGGCGCTGGCCGCCTACAACGCCGGCGAAGGCACGGTCAGCCGCGCCATCGAGCGCAACGCCCGCCAGGGCCTGCCCACCGACTACTGGAACCTGCCGCTGCCGCGGGAAACCCAGGACTACGTGCCCAAGCTGCTCGCCGTGTCGCAGATCATCCAGGCGCCGGCCAGCTACGGCGTGCGCCTGGCGCCGATCGCCAACGAACCCTATTTCGAGAAGGTCGCCATCGCCCACCAGCTCGACCTGTCGCGCATCGCCGACCTGGCCGACATGGACGAGGACGAGCTGTTCCAGCTCAATCCGGCCTTCAAGCAGCGCATCACCCTCGACGGGCCCAAGCACCTGCTGGTGCCGGTGGACAAGGCCGAGGAACTGAGCGCCAGCCTGGCCAACCTGCCGCCGAGCAGCCAGGTGCAGTGGCGCAACTACCGGGTGCGCGGCGGCGACAGCCTGCACGATATCGCCAACCGCCACCATGTCACGGTCGCCACCCTGCGCGACATCAACCGCCTCAACGGCAACCGTCTGCGGGTCGGCCAGTCGCTGCTGATCCCCCAGGCGCCCGGCACGCCGCAGACACCCCTGTACGCCCGCGAGCAGCGCGCGCCGGCCAAGCCGGTCGCCGCCCCCCGGCCGAGCCATTACCGGGTGCGCAGCGGCGACAACCTGTGGGACATCGCCAAGCGCCACAACGTGGCGGTCGCCGACCTGCAGCGCTGGAACCGCCTCAAGGGCCACAGCCTGCGCGCCGGCCAGACCCTCGCCCTGCAGGGCGGCCGCGCCGCCACTGGCCAGGCGCCCGGCAAGTCCTCGGCCACCTACTACAAGGTACGCAGCGGCGACTCGCTGTACGCCATCGCCCAGCGCTTCTCGGTCGACATGCAGCACCTCAAGCGCTGGAACCCCAGACTCGGCTCGCGGATCAAACCCGGGCAGGTGCTGACCCTCTACCTGCAGCGCCGCTGAAGGCCGCGGGGCGCGCCCCGGAGCCGCCCTTTTTCCTGCCGATACAAGCTGTTACTGTAGCTCGCCCCTTTTTCAAGAATGCCACGGACCGGACCTCACCCGATGAGTCGTCTCCTCGCCCTGCTGCTCGGTCTGGCTGCCTGCCTGCCGGTTGCTGCCGCCATCACGGAAAGCCACGGCTACGCCCAGTTCGGCGCGCTGAAGTATCCGGCCAGCTTCCGCCACTTCGACTGGGTCAACCCCGACGCCCCCAAGGGCGGCAGCATCCGCATCATGGGCGCCGGCACCTTCGACACCCTCAACCCCTACACCCTCAAGGGCACCAGCCCGAGCGCCACGGGCAACTTCGTCCAGTACGGCATCAGCGAGCTGAACGCGCCGCTGATGGTCGGCACCGGCTTCTACGACCCCTCCGGCGACGAGCCGACCTCCAGCTACGGGCTGGTTGCTGCCTCGGTGGAGTACAGCGAGGACCGCAGCTGGGCGGTGTTCAACCTGCGCCCCGAGGCGCGCTTCCACGACGGCAAGCCGATCACCGCCTACGACGTGGCCTTCTCCTACCGCCTGCTGCGCCGCGAGGGACACCCGCAGTACCGCACCGCCCTGCAGGAAGTGCAGCGGGTCGACATCCTCAACCGCCAGCGGGTGCGTTTCGTGTTCAAGCGCAGCGGCAACCCGCTGCTGATCCTGCGCCTCGGCGAGCTGCCGGTGCTGCCTCAGCACTACTGGAGCGGCCGCGACTTCAAGGCCACCACCTTCGAGCCGCCGCTGGGCAGCGGCCCCTACCGGATCGCCCAGGTGGTGCCGGGACGACGCCTGGTGTTCGAGCGGGTCAGGGACTGGTGGGGCGCGTCGTTGCCGGTCAATCGCGGCAAGTACAACTTCGACCGCGTCGAGGTGGAGTTCTACCGCGACAACCATGTCGCCTTCGAGGCGTTCAAGGCCGGCGAATTCGACTTCTACATCGAGAACCAGGCGAAGAACTGGGCCAACGGCTACGACTTCCCGGCCCTGCAGCGCGGCGAGGTGCTGCGCGCGGAAATCCCCCACCGGATTCCCACCCAGACCCAGGCGCTGTTCATGAACACCCGCCGCCCGGCCTTCGCCGACGTGCGGGTGCGCGAGGCGCTGGGCCTGCTGTTCGACTTCGAGTGGAGCAACCGCACGCTGTTCAACGGCGCCTACAGCCGCGCCACCAGCTACTACCCCAACAGCGAGTTCGCCGCCCGGGACATTCCCCAGGGCGAGGAATGGCTGCTGCTGTCGCCGTACCGCAAGCAGTTGCCGGCCGGGCTGTTCACCGCGGCGCCGCAGATGCCCAGGACCGACGGACACGGCATCCCGCGCGAAACCCTGCGCCGCGCCCTCGACCTGCTCGCCGCCGCCGGCTGGAAATCCTCCGCCGCCGGCCTGGTCAACGGCCGCGGCCAGCCGCTGAGCTTCGAGATCCTGCTGGTCAACCCGAGCCTGGAGCGCATCCTCCAGCCCTACCGCGACAACCTCGCGCGCCTCGGCATCCGCGCCAGCCTGCGCACCGTCGACCGTGCCCAGTACAAGCAGCGCATCGACGGCTTCGACTACGACATGATCCTGATGACCCTGCCGCAGACCCTCAGCCCCGGGCTGGAGCAGTGGCAGTACTTCCACTCCAGCCAGCTCGCCGTGCGCGGCAGCCGCAACTATGCTGGCGTGAACCATCCGGTGGTCGACGCCCTGCTCGACAGGCTGCTCGCCGCGCAGAGCCGCGAGCAACAGGTGGCGGCCGCCCGCGCCCTCGACCGGGTGCTGCTCAGCCAGCACTACAGCATCCCCAACTGGTACAGCGACCACCACCGCCTGGCCTGGCGCAACCGCTTCGCCCACGTCACCACGCCGCCCTATACCCTCGGCCTGCGGGCCTGGTGGCTCAAGACTCCGGAGACTGCCCGATGAGCGCCTTCCTGCGCGGCATCCGCCGCATCGCCGCCGGCAGCGTCCTGCTGCTCGCCGGCGTCCTCAACGCCAGCGCTGCCGGCCGCCACGCCCTGACCCTCTACGACGAGGCACCCAAGTACCCCGCTGGCTTCGCCCACTTCGACTATGTGAACCCCGACGCCCCCAAGGGCGGCACCCTGCGTCAGGCCGGCTTCGGCGGCTTCGACAGCCTCAACCCGTTCATCAACAAGGGCGTGGCCGCCGACGAGATCGGTCTGGTCTACGACACCCTGACCAAACGCAGCCTCGACGAGCCGTTCACCGAATACGGCCTGCTCGCCGAACGCATCGAGAAGGCCGCGGACAACCGCTGGGTGCGCTTTCGCCTGCGCCCGGAAGCGCGTTTCCACGACGGCGCGCCGGTGACCGCCGCCGACGTGGTGTTCAGCTTCGACACCCTGATGAAGGACGGCGCGCCGCAGTACAAGGCCTACTACGCCGACGTCGAGAAGGCGGTGGCCGAGGACCGCCATACCGTGCGCTTCGACTTCCGCCAGGCCGGCAACCGCGAGCTGCCGCTGATCGTCGGCCAGCTGCCGGTGCTGCCGCAACACGCCTGGGAAGGCCGCGAGTTCGCCCGCACCAGCCTGGAGCCGCCGCTGGGCAGCGGCCCCTACCGGGTCGCCGAGGTACAGGCCGGGCGCAGCATCCGCTACACGCGGGTCGCGGACTGGTGGGGCAAGGACCTGCCGGTCAACCGCGGCCAGTACAACTTCGACAGCCTGGTGATCGACTATTACCGCGACAACACCGTAGCCCTGGAGGCGCTCAAGGCCGGGCAGTTCGATTTCTGGATCGAGACCAGCGCGAAGAACTGGGCCACCGCCTACGACACCCCGGCGGTGCGCGACGGCCGCCTGATCAGGGAAGAGATCGCCAACCACAACCCGACCGGCATGCAGGGCTTCATCTTCAACCTGCGCCGCCCCCAGTTCCAGGACGCGCGGGTGCGCGAGGCCCTCGGCCTGCTGTTCGACTTCGAGTGGACCAACCGCCAGCTGTTCCACGGCGCCTACATCCGCACCCACAGCTATTTCGAGAACTCCGAACTGGCCGCCCGCGGCCTGCCCGGCGCGGACGAACTGAAGCTGCTGGAACCCTGGCGCGGGCAACTGCCGGCGCAGGTCTTCGAAGCCGAGTACCGCCCGCCGCAGAGCGACGGCAGCGGGGTGATCCGCGAGCAGCGCCGACGGGCCTTCGAGCTGCTGCAAGAGGCCGGCTGGCGCCTGGAAAAGGACCGCATGCTCGACGCCACGGGTCAGCCGGTGAGCATCGAGTTCCTCCTCGCCCAAGTCGAGTTCGAGCGCGTGCTGCTGCCCTACAAGCGCAACCTGGCCAGCCTCGGCATCGAGCTGCAGATCCGCCGCGCCGACGTATCCCAGTACATCAACCGCCTGCGCTCGCGGGACTTCGACATGGTGGTCGGCAGCTTCGGCCAGTCCAGTTCGCCGGGCAACGAGCAGCGCGAGTACTGGCATTCGAGCAGCGCCGACAATCCCGGCAGCCGCAACCTGATCGGCCTCAAGGACCCGGCCATCGACGCGCTGGTGGAAGGCCTGATCGCCGCCGACAGCCGCGCCAGCCTGATCGCCCACACCCGCGCGCTGGATCGCGTGCTGCTCTGGGGCCACTACGTGGTGCCCAACTGGCACATCAAGACCTGGCGGGTGGCACGCTGGGACCATTTCGCCCATCCGGCCGTCACCCCGCTGTACGACATCGGTCTGCACACCTGGTGGCAGCGCGACACCGCCTCCGCGCCGGCCACCGCCGGCGCCCGGGAGTAACCGCGCATGCTGGCCTACATCTTCCGTCGCCTGCTGCTGATCGTGCCGACCCTGTTCGGCATCCTGCTGATCAACTTCATCATCATCCAAGCCGCCCCGGGCGGGCCGGTGGAACAGATGATCGCCAAGCTGGAAGGCTTCGACGCCGCTGCCGGTGGCGCCACCGGGCGCATCGCCGGTGACGGCGCCGAGGTGGCGGCGGCCGGCTCCGCCTACCGCGGCGCCCAGGGTCTGGATCCCGAACTGGTCAAGGAAATCGAGCGCATGTACGGCTTCGACAAGTCGGCCAGCGAGCGCTTCTGGATCATGATCCAGAACTACCTGAAGCTGGACTTCGGGCAGAGCTTCTTCCGCGACGCCACGGTCACCGAGCTGATCGTCGAGAAGATGCCGGTGTCGATCTCGCTGGGGCTGTGGAGCACGCTGATCATGTACCTGGTGTCGATCCCGCTGGGGATCGCCAAGGCCATGCGTCACGGCAGCGCCTTCGACGTCTGGACCAGCACGGCGATCATCGTCGGCTACGCCATTCCGGCCTTCCTGTTCGCCATCCTCTTGATCGTGCTGTTCGCCGGCGGCAGCTACTTCGACTGGTTCCCGCTGCGCGGACTGACCTCGAACAACTTCGACGAGTTGAGCCTGTGGGGCAAGATCGCCGACTACTTCTGGCACCTGGCGCTGCCGGTAACCGCGCTGGTGATCGGCAACTTCGCCACCCTGACCCTGTTGACCAAGAACAGCTTCCTCGACGAGATCGGCAAGCAGTACGTGATCACCGCGCGCGCCAAGGGCCTCTCCGAGCGCCGCGTGCTCTACGGCCACGTGTTCCGCAACGCCATGCTGATCGTCATCGCCGGCTTCCCCTCGGCGTTCATCGGCATCTTCTTCACCGGCTCCCTGCTCATCGAGGTGATCTTCTCCCTCGACGGCCTCGGTCTGCTCAGCTTCGAGGCGGCGATCAACCGCGACTATCCGGTGGTGTTCGGCACCCTGTTCATCTTCACCCTGCTGGGACTGATCGTGAAACTGATCGGCGACCTCACCTACACCCTGGTCGATCCGCGCATCGACTTCGAAAGCCGGGAGGGCTGAAGCATGGCGCTCTCCCCCATCAACCGGCGGCGCTTCGCCCAGTTCAAGGCGCACAAGCGCGGCTGGTACGGCCTGTGGCTGTTCCTCGGCCTGTTCGTGCTGAGCCTCGGCGCCGAACTGATCGCCAACGACAAGCCGCTGCTGGTCAGCCACGACGGCCAGTGGTTCGTGCCGGTGCTCAAACGCTACCCGGAGACCGCCTTCGGCGGCGAGTTCCCGCTGGAGGCCGACTACAAGAGCCCGTACATGCGCGAGCTGATCGAGGCCAAGGGCGGCTGGATGCTCTGGCCGCCGATCCCCTACAGCTACGACAGCATCAACTTCGAGCTCAAGGTGCCGGCCCCGGCGCCACCCTCGGCGGACAACTGGCTGGGCACCGACGACCAGGGCCGCGACGTGCTGGCGCGGGTGATCTACGGCTTCCGCGTCTCGGTGCTGTTCGCCCTGACCCTGACCCTGGCCAGTTCGCTGATCGGCGTCGCCGCCGGCGCGCTGCAGGGCTTCTACGGCGGCTGGGTCGACCTGATCGGCCAGCGCTTCCTGGAGATCTGGTCGGGTCTGCCGGTGCTCTATCTGCTGATCATCCTCGCCAGCTTCGTCGAGCCGAACTTCTGGTGGCTGCTCGGCATCATGCTGCTGTTCTCCTGGATGAGCCTGGTCGACGTGGTGCGCGCCGAGTTCCTGCGCGGGCGCAACCTGGAATACGTGCGCGCCGCCCGCGCCCTGGGCATGGGCAACGGCGCGATCATGTACCGGCACATCCTGCCCAACGCCATGGTTTCGACCATGACCTTCATGCCGTTCATCCTCACCGGCGCCATCGGCACCCTCACCGCCCTGGACTTCCTCGGCTTCGGCCTGCCGCCCGGCTCGCCGTCGCTGGGCGAGCTGGTCGCCCAGGGCAAGTCCAACCTGCAGGCGCCCTGGCTGGGGATCAGCGCCTTCGCCGTGCTGGCGCTGATGCTGACCCTGCTGGTGTTCATCGGCGAGGCGGCGCGCGATGCCTTCGACCCGAGGAAATGAGCCGATGAACGAACCCCTGATCGAGATCCGCGACCTGCAGGTGGCCTTCGGCCACGGCGGCGCGCCACAGACCGTGGTGCACGGGGTCAGCTTCGACATCCGCCGCGGCGAGACCCTGGCGCTGGTCGGCGAGAGCGGCTCGGGCAAGTCGGTGACCGCCCACTCCATCCTGCGCCTGCTGCCGCGCAGCAGCAGCCATCCGAGCGGCAGCATCCGCTATGCCGGCGAGGATCTGCTCAGGCTGCCGGAACGGCGCCTGCGCGCGATTCGCGGCAACCGCATCGCCATGGTCTTCCAGGAGCCGATGACCTCGCTCAATCCGCTGCATACGGTGGAGAAGCAGATCGCCGAGGTGCTCGCCCTGCACAAGGGCCTCACCGGCCAGGCGGCGCGCGCGCGGGTGCTGGAGCTGCTCGAACTGGTCGGCATCCCCGAACCGGCCAAGCGTCTCAAGGCCTACCCCCACGAGCTGTCCGGCGGCCAACGCCAGCGGGTGATGATCGCCATGGCGCTGGCCAACGAGCCGGAAATCCTCATCGCCGACGAGCCGACCACCGCGCTGGACGTCACCGTGCAGCTGAAGATCCTCGACCTGCTCAAGGAGCTGCAGGCACGCCTGGGCATGGCCCTACTGCTGATCACCCACGACCTCAACCTGGTGCGGCGCATCGCCCACCGCGTCTGCGTGATGCAGCGCGGCCACCTGGTCGAGCAGGGCCCCTGCGCCGAGCTGTTCGACAATCCCCGGCACCCCTACACCCGCGAACTGCTCGGCGCCGATCCCGATGGCATCCCCGCCGACAACCCGCCCGGCGCGACGCTGATCGAAGCCGCGGACCTGCGCGTGTGGTTCCCGATCCGGAAGGGCCTGCTGCGCCGCACCGTCGATCACGTCAAGGCGGTCGACGGGGTCAACTTCAGCCTGCCCCAGGGTCAGACCCTGGGCATCGTCGGCGAGAGCGGTTCGGGCAAGTCGACCCTCGGCCTGGCGATCCTGCGCCTGATCGCCAGCCAGGGCGCCATCCACTTCGCCGGTCGGCGCATCGACGGCCTCGACCAGCAGGCCGTGCGCCCGCTGCGCCGGCAGATCCAGGTGGTGTTCCAGGACCCTTTCGGCAGCCTCAGCCCGCGCATGTCGGTGAGCCAGATCATCGGCGAGGGTCTGGAGATCCACGCTATCGGCACCCCGGAGGAGCGCGAGCGGGCGATCATCGAGGTGCTCGGCGAGGTGGGACTCGATCCCGAGAGCCGACACCGCTATCCTCACGAGTTTTCCGGCGGCCAGCGCCAGCGCATCGCCATCGCCCGCGCCCTGGTGCTCAAGCCGCAACTGATCCTGCTCGACGAGCCGACCTCGGCCCTGGATCGCACGGTGCAGCGCCAGGTGGTCGAACTGCTGCGCAGCCTGCAGCGCAAATACAACCTGACCTACCTGTTCATCAGCCATGACCTGGCGGTGGTCCGCGCCCTCAGCCACCAGTTGATGGTGGTGCGGCACGGCAAGGTGGTCGAACAGGGTGAGGCCGGCGCGATCTTCCGCGCCCCGCAGCACCCCTATACCCAGCAGTTGCTCGAAGCGGCCTTCATGGCGCCGAGCCCTGCCGATCAACCAGAAAGAGGAAGTACACATGGGTTTTCTCACCGGTAAGCGCGTGCTGATCGTCGGCGTCGCCAGCAAGCTGTCCATCGCCTCCGGCATTGCCGCCGCGATGCACCGCGAAGGTGCGGAACTGGCCTTCACCTACCAGAACGACAAGCTCAAGGGTCGCGTCGAGGAATTCGCCGCCGGCTGGGGCTCCAGCGCCGACCTGTGCTTCCCCTGCGATGTGGCCAACGACGAGGACATCGCCCGCGTGTTCGAGGAACTGGGCAAGAAGTGGGACGGCCTGGACTGCATCGTCCACTCGGTCGGCTTCGCCCCGGGCGACCAGCTCAACGGCGACTTCACCGAAGTCACCACCCGCGAAGGCTTCAAGATCGCCCACGACATCAGCGCCTACAGCTTCGTCGCTCTGGCCAAGGCCGGCCGCGAGATGATGAAAGGCCGCAACGGCAGCCTGCTGACCCTGTCCTACCTGGGCGCCGAGCGCACCATGCCCAACTACAACGTGATGGGCATGGCCAAGGCCTCGCTGGAAGCCGGCGTGCGCTACCTGGCCGGCAGCCTCGGCCCGGAAGGCACCCGCGTCAACTGCATCTCCGCAGGCCCCATCCGCACCCTGGCCGCCAGCGGCATCGCCAGCTTCCGCAAGATGCTGGCCGCCAACGAGCGCCAGACCCCGCTGCGCCGCAACGTGACCATCGAGGAAGTCGGCAATGCCGGCGCCTTCCTCTGCTCCGACCTGGCCTCAGGCATCAGCGGCGAGATCCTCTACGTCGACGGCGGCTTCAACACCACCGCCATGGGCGCCCTGGAAGACTAAGGCCCGGCGCAACAGCCAGCCACGGCGGCGCTGTTGCGCAACCTGGCGCCCCGCGCCGGCCCGCACGGGCCGGCGCCTCTCCTCCTCCCCCACCGGCTACGCCGCAACGGCGCTGGGCACGCTGGTGCAACCCCACACCTAGGGACACGCCGCAGACAGCCAGCGCGCGAACCCGCGATGACATATCGCCCCGTCCAGCCTGGACGCTCCATACCCCAAAAAGCACGACGCCCCCTTGCGGAGGCGTCGTGCGGGCGGTAGCGGGACCGTACGGGGTCAGAAACGCTCGATCTCGGCCTGCTCGCGCAACTGGCGCTGGAAGGCCTGGAAGTCCTGCTGGCCGCTGCGCGAGGCGAGGAAGCGGCGATACATGGCCAGCTCCTCGGCGCCCAGCTCGGCACCGGCGCTGCCGACACCCTGCAGGCGCAGCACCACATAGTCGCCGTTGGCCAGCGACAGACCGGCAAAGCTCGGCTGCTCGGCGCTCGCCGGCTTGGGCATACGGAACAGGGCTTCCAGCAGTTGCGGATCGACGCCCTCCTGATCGCGACCGGTCGCGGCATGGCTCTGCCACTCGCCGACAACGGACGGCGCCTTGCCTTCGCGCAGCTCGGCCAGCAGCGCTTCGCCACGCTGCCTGGCCTGCTCGGCGGCCTGCTCGCGGCGCAGCTTGTCGCGCAGGGTATCGGCCAGTTGTTCCAGCGGCTGCTGTTCGGGCTTGCGGTGCTCCTTGACCCGCAGCACCACCACGGTATCGGGGTCCAGCTCCAGGGCGGCGCTGTTGGCGCCCTCGGTCAGCACCTCGGTACTGAAGGCGGCCTGTACCACCTGACGGTTGGCGGCGATGCCTTCGCCGCCTTCACGACCGAAGGGAGCAGCTTCGCGCACTTCCAGCCCCAGTTCCTGGGCCGGCTGCTGCAGGTCGGCGGATTCGAAGGCGGCATCCTCGAGTTCCTTGGTCACCTCGACGAAGCGCTGCTCCACTTTCTGCGTCTTCAGCTCGCGCTCCAGTTGCGGCTTCAGGCTGTCCAGACTCGGCACCTCGGCGGCCTGGATATCGTCCAGCCGGATCAGGTGCCAGCCGAACTCGCTCTTCACCGGGGCGGAAACCTGGCCCACCTGCAGGGCGAACAGGGCCTCCTCGAACGCCACGTCGTAGACGCCCTGACCGGCATAGCCGAGATCGCCGCCGGCAGCCGCCGAGCCCGGATCGTTGGAGAACTCCTTGGCCAGCGCGGCGAAGTCTTCGCCGGCGAGGATGCGCTGACGCAGTTCCTCAAGCTTGGCGCGGGCCTGCTCGTCGTTCAGCGCATCGCCGGTTTCCAGCAGGATGTGCGAGGCCTTGCGCTGCTCGCCAAGGTTGGCGATTTCCTTCTCGTACTCGGCCTGCAGCTCCTCGGCGGATACCTCGACCTGATCGAAGAAGCGCTCCTTCTTCAGCTCGACATACTCGATGCGCACCTGCTCGGCGGTCATGAACTCGCTGGCGTGCTCGTCGTAGTAGGCCTTGAGCTGCTCGTCGGAGATGCTCACCGCAGCGCTGTCGGCCTGTAGCGTCAGGCTGGCGAAGTCGCGGGTCTGCCGCTCCAGGGCGGCGAAGGCGCGGACTTCCTCCTCGGTGACGAAGCCGCTGCCGGCCAGACCGGCCTGCAGCTGGCCGATCAGCATTTCCTGCTCCAGCAGCTGGCGGAACTGCAGGCGGTCGTAGCCCATCTGGCGAATCACCTGGTCGAAGCGCTCGGCGGAGAACTTGCCATCCTGCTGGAACTCGGGCGTCAGCAGGATCAGTTGATCCAGCGCCGGTTGGGAAAAGCCGAAGCCGGCCTGCGCAGCGCCCTGCAGCAACAGCTTGCGCTCGATCAGCGCATCCAGCGCGCTGCTGCGCAGCAGCTTCTCATCCAGCAGAGAGGCGTCGAACTGACCGCCAAAACGCTGCTGCAGCTGCCGGCGCTGCATATCCACCGCACGGCTCAGCTCACCCAGCGCAATGGGCTCGCCGTTCACCTCGGCCGCCTCGTTCCTGTTGCTGGCGACGTTCATGATCGCATCGAAGCCGGTCAGCGCCATCAGCACGATGATCACGCCGATGATCGTCTTGGCGATCCAGCCCTGGGAGTTGTCCCTGATATTTTGAAGCATGCAGCCCCCAAACTCGGCCAGGCCCTGTCGACACCGATGCGTGCCTGGGGCGGTGGCAGATAAAAGAAAGGCGCATCCGAGGATGCGCCTTCTCGATAAGTGGCGGAGCGGACGGGATTCGAACCCGCGACCCCCGGCGTGACAGGCCGGTATTCTAACCGACTGAACTACCGCTCCGCTGCCGGACCCACTTGCATGGCCCCGGAAGAACTCAAGCCAGAAAGACGCTTAGTTGACGGCATCCTTGAGGGCTTTGCCGGCCTTGAAGCCGGGGATCTTGGCCGCTTCGATCTCGATCGGCTTGCCGGTCTGCGGGTTGCGGCCGGTACGCGCGGCGCGCTCCTTGACGGCGAAGGTGCCGAAGCCGACTAGAACCACGGAGTCACCCTCTTTCAGGGCACCGGTGATGGAGTCGATTACCGCATCCAGCGCGCGGCCGGCAACAGCTTTCGGGATATCAGCAGATGCGGCGATGGCATCGATCAGTTCCGACTTGTTCACTCTAAGTCCCCTTGATTCCTGTTGAGTTCGTATCTTGATCAGGTGTTGGCAAAACTGTTGCGGCTCGGCTTGCCGACACACGAGGGGCCGCTTTATATCAAGGGCCCGAAAAGAGTGTCAAGGAAGCCCAACTCTCAGTGCGTACTGATTCTTTCCTGGGAATCGGCATCACGCTTGTCGTCTTTGGCAACCAGCTCGGCAGCCGCGTCGGACAAGGGTTCAGGCTTGTATTGCAGCGCAATCTGCAGGACCTCGTCAATCCACTTGACCGGCTTGATCTGCAGTTCCTGCTTGATGTTGTCGGGGATTTCCTTGAGATCGCGGACATTCTCCTCGGGAATGATCACCGTGCGGATGCCGCCGCGATGCGCCGCCAGCAACTTCTCCTTGAGACCGCCAATGGCCAGCACCTGACCGCGCAGGGTGATCTCGCCGGTCATTGCCACATCGGCGCGCACCGGAATACCGGTCAGCGCGGATACCAGCGCGGTGCACATGCCGATACCGGCGCTCGGACCGTCCTTGGGCGTCGCCCCTTCGGGCACGTGGATATGGATGTCGCGCTTCTCGTGGAAGTCGGGAGCTACGCCCAGGCTGCGCGCACGGCTGCGCACCACGGTCAGCGCCGCGGTGATCGATTCGCCCATCACGTCGCCCAGCGAGCCGGTCTTGATCATCTGGCCCTTGCCGGGCACGGCGACCGCCTCGATGGTCAGCAGCTCGCCGCCCACCTGGGTCCAGGCCAGGCCGGTCACTTGCCCCACCTGATCCTGCAGCTCGGCCAGGCCGTAGCGGAACTTCTTCACTCCCAGATAATGCTCCAGGTTGTCGGCACTCACGGTCACGGCGAAGCGCTTGGCCGCGGCATGTTCCTTGACCGCCTTGCGGCAGACCTTGGCGATCTGCCGCTCCAGGCTGCGCACCCCGGCTTCACGCGTATAGAAACGAATGATGTCGCGCAGCGCGGCTTCCTCGAAGGTCAGCTCGCCCTTCTTCACCCCGTTGGCTTCGGCCTGCTTGGGCACCAGGTAGCGGGTGGCGATATTGACCTTCTCGTCCTCGGTGTAGCCGGGCAGACGGATCACTTCCATGCGGTCGAGCAGCGGCGCCGGAATGTTCATCGAGTTGGCGGTGCAGATGAACATCACGTTGGACAGGTCGTAGTCGACCTCCAGGTAGTGATCGTTGAAATTGTGGTTCTGCTCGGGATCGAGCACCTCCAGCAGCGCCGAGGCCGGATCGCCGCGCATGTCGCTGCCCAGCTTGTCGATCTCGTCGAGCAGGAACAGCGGGTTGCGCACGCCGACCTTGGTCATGCGCTGGATCAGCCGGCCCGGCATCGAGCCGATATAGGTGCGCCGGTGACCGCGGATTTCCGCCTCGTCACGCACCCCGCCGAGCGCCATGCGCACGTACTTGCGATTGGTGGCACGGGCGATCGACTCGGCCAGCGAGGTCTTGCCCACGCCGGGCGGGCCAACCAGGCAGAGCACCGGTCCCTTGAGCTTCTTGACCCGCTTCTGCACGGCGAGGAATTCGAGGATCCGCTCCTTGACCTCCTCCAGGCCGTAGTGGTCGGTATCGAGAACTTCCTCGGCGCGCGCCAGGTCCAGGCGCACCTTGCTCTCGGCCTGCCACGGCACGTTGGTCAACCACTCGATATAGGAGCGCACCACGCTCGCCTCGGCGGACATCGGCGACATCTGCTTGAGCTTGTTCAGTTCGGCATTGGCCTTGGCCAGCGCCTCCTTGCTCATCCCGGCGTTGTCGATGCGTTTCTTCAGCTCATCGACCTCGCTGAGTCCCTCCTCGCCGTCGCCCAGCTCCTTCTGGATGGCCTTCATCTGCTCGTTCAGATAGTACTCGCGCTGGCTGCGCTCCATCTGCTTCTTGACCCGTCCGCGAATGCGCTTCTCCACCTGCAGCAGGTCGATCTCGGCATCCAGCAGACCCAGCACATGCTCGACCCGCGCGGCCAGCGCGGTGATTTCGAGGATTTCCTGCTTCTGCTCGATCCGCAGGGCCATGTGCGCGGCCATGCTGTCGACCAGCCGCGCGGGATCGTCGATACCGCTCAGCGAGGTCAGTACCTCGGACGGCACCTTCTTGCCCAACTGCACATACTGCTCGAACTGGCTGAGCAGGCTGCGGCAGAACACCTTGGCCTCGCGCTCGGCCACTTCTTCATCGGCAAGCGGCATCACCTCGGCGCGCAGATGCCCCGGCGCCTCGAAGAAGCGCTCGACCTCACCGCGCTGCTCGCCCTCGACCAGCACCTTGACGGTACCGTCGGGCAGCTTGAGCAGCTGCAGCACGCTGGCCACTGTGCCCATCCGGTAGAGCGCGTCTGCGGCCGGATCGTCGTCGGCCGGATTCTTCTGCGCCACCAGCAGGATCTGCTTGTCGGCACTCATGGCTGCCTCGAGCGCCTCGATGGACTTCTCGCGCCCTACGAAGAGGGGGATAACCATGTGCGGATAGACCACCACATCGCGCAGCGGCAGAAGGGGCAACTCGACGACTGTCTTCATGCTTTCAACTCTTGATTAGCCCGACAGCGGAAGATCCGGGCGTTGAACATGCCTTCAAGATGGGGGCCGGGCAGGGAAAAAACAAGCGGGGGGGCCAGGCACAGAAGCAACAAAGGGGCCCGCAGGCCCCCTTGTTATCGCTCATGCCTCGGGTGCAGCCTTGGCCGGCTGCTCACCGCCCTGATAGATCAACAGCGGCTTGGAGGTGCCTTCGATGACGCTCTCGTCGATCACCACCTTGCCGACGTCAGCGGACGAGGGGATCTCGTACATGGTGTCGAGCAGGATGCCTTCGAGGATCGAACGCAGACCGCGCGCGCCGGTCTTGCGCTCCAGCGCCTTGCGGGCCACCGCATGCAGGGCGTCAGCACGGAACTCCAGCTCGACGCCTTCCATCTCGAACAGACGCGCATACTGCTTGGTCAGCGCATTCTTCGGCTCGGTGAGGATCTGCATCAGCGCCGCCTCGTCGAGTTCCTCGAGGGTAGCGATCACCGGCAGGCGGCCGACGAATTCGGGGATCAGGCCGAACTTGACCAGATCGTCCGGCTCAACCTCGCGCAGGGACTCGCCGACCTTCTTGCCGGCTTCCTTGCTGCGCACCTCGGCATTGAAGCCGATACCACCCTTGGTGGAGCGGTTCTGGATGACCTTCTCCAGACCGGAGAAAGCACCACCACAGATGAACAGGATGTTGCGGGTGTCGACCTGCAGGAATTCCTGCTGCGGGTGCTTGCGCCCACCCTGAGGCGGAACCGAAGCCACGGTGCCTTCGATCAGCTTGAGCAGGGCCTGCTGCACACCCTCGCCCGATACGTCGCGGGTGATTGAGGGATTGTCCGACTTGCGGGAAATCTTGTCGATCTCGTCGATGTAGACGATACCCATCTGGGCCTTCTCGACATCGTAGTCGCACTTCTGCAGCAGCTTCTGGATGATGTTCTCGACATCCTCGCCGACATAGCCCGCCTCGGTGAGAGTGGTGGCATCGGCGATGGTGAAGGGTACATTGAGCAGACGCGCCAGGGTTTCGGCGAGCAAGGTCTTGCCCGAGCCGGTCGGCCCGATCAGCAGGATGTTGCTCTTGCCGAGTTCGACATCATCCTTCTTCTCTTTCTGGCTGAGACGCTTGTAGTGGTTGTACACCGCGACCGCCAGCACCTTCTTCGCACGCTCCTGGCCGATCACGTACTGGTCCAGGATACTGCTGATTTCCTTAGGTGCCGGCAACTTGTTGGCACTGCTCTCGGCCTGGGCCTCCTGCACCTCCTCGCGGATGATGTCGTTGCACAGGTCGACGCACTCGTCGCAGATGAAAACGGAGGGGCCGGCAATCAACTTGCGCACTTCATGCTGGCTCTTGCCGCAGAAGGAGCAGTAAAGCAGCTTGCCGTTATCCTCGCCGTTGCGGGTGTCAGTCATTCGATCAATCCAATCCGGTAGGCATGAACACAAGATGGAGGCATTCACAGGCTTTTTCAAGCCTGCGAAACGGCCGGCAAGCGCCGGCCGGAGTCACGCGGGGGTGGTCAGGCGGACAGCTGGCGCTTATTCAGCACCTGGTCGATGAGGCCGTACTTGACGGCCTCATCGCCGCTCATGAAGTTGTCGCGGTCGGTATCGCGGGCGATCACGTCGATCGGCTGGCCGGTGTGGTCGGCCAGGATGCGATTGAGGCGCTCGCGGATGGTGAGTATCTCGCGGGCATGGATCTCGATGTCCGAGGCCTGCCCCTGGAAGCCGCCGAGCGGCTGGTGGATCATCATCCGCGAATGCGGCAGACAGTAGCGCTTGCCCGCGGCGCCGCCGGCCAGCAGCAGGGCGCCCATGCTGCAGGCCTGGCCGATGCAGATGGTCGACACGTCCGGCTTGATGAACTGCATGGTGTCGTAGATCGACATGCCGGCGGTCACCGAACCACCCGGCGAGTTGATGTACAGATGGATGTCCTTGTCGGGGTTTTCCGCCTCAAGGAACAGCAGCTGCGCAACCACCAGGTTGGCCATGTAGTCCTCGACCGGACCGACCAGGAAAATCACCCGCTCTTTGAGCAGGCGCGAATAGATGTCGTAGGCACGCTCGCCGCGCGCCGACTGCTCGACCACCATGGGCACCAGACCGCCGGCGGCCTGCACGTCGAACTGCGACTCAAAAGAATTGCGGAACATGTCCTGCGCTCACTCCCTAAATAGTCATGTCGTACAGACACATAAGCCAGCGCTGAGGCTGGCTTATGGGGGCTCTTACCAGTGCGGGAGACTTACTCGGCTTGCGGAGCTTGTGCCGGCTTGACCGCTTCTTCGTAGGAGACCTGCTTGTCGGTGACGTTGGCCTTCTGCAGGACAGTATCCACGACTTGCTCTTCCAGAACAACCGAACGCACTTCGTCCAGCTGCTGGGCGTTCTTGTAGTACCAGGCCACGACCTGCTCGGGCTCCTGGTAGGCCGCCGCCATCTCCTCGATCAGCGCACGCACGCGCTCTTCGTCGGCCTTGATCTCGAACTGCTTGACCACTTCGGCCACCAGCAGCCCCAGCTGCACACGACGCTTGGCCTGCTCTTCGAACAGCTCGGCCGGCAGCTGCTGCGGGTCGATGCTGCCACCGAACTGCTGGACAGCCTGCACGCGCAGACGGTTCACTTCGTTGCCGACCAAGGCCTTCGGCACTTCGACGCTGTTGGCGGCCAGCAGGCCATCCATCACCTGGCTCTTGACCTTGGACTTGATGGCCTGGCGCAGCTCGCGCTCCATGTTCTTGCGCACTTCGGCGCGGAAGCCTTCCAGACCGCCTTCCTTGACCCCGAACAGTGCGAAGAAGTCGTCGTTCAACTCCGGCAGCTGCGGAGCCGCAACGCTGTTGACGGTCACGGCGAACTCGGCAGCCTTGCCGGCCAGATCGAGGTTCTGATAGTCCTCGGGGAAGGTCACGCTGAGTACGCGCTCTTCGCCAGCCTTGGCGCCGACCAGACCTTCTTCGAAACCAGGGATCATGCGACCGGAACCCAGCACCAGCGGGGTGCCCTTGGCGCTACCACCGGCGAAGACTTCGCCATCGACGGTGCCGACGAAATCGATGTTCAGCTGATCGCCATTCTCGGCAGCACGCTCGACGACTTCGAAGCGGGTGTTCTGCTTGCGCAGGATGTCCAGCATGTTGTCGACATCGGCGCCGGTCACCTCGGCCTGCAGGCGCTCGACGGCAATCGACTCAAGACCAGTCACTTCGAACTCGGGGAAGACTTCGAAGGTAGCCACGTACTCCAGGGCCTGACCCTTTTCGAACGCCTTGGGCTCGACGGAGGGAGCGCCGGCCGGATTCAGCTTCTCCTGCACCACAGCCTCATAGAAGGAGGACTGGATCAGGTCGCCCAGTACTTCCTGACGAGCGGAATCTTCGTAGCGCTGGCGGATGATGTTCATCGGCACCTTGCCCGGACGGAAGCCTGGGATCTTGGCGCGACGAGCGGTCTGCTGAAGACGCTTGTTGACTTCGGTCTCGATACGCTCGGCAGGCACGCCAACGGTCATGCGACGCTCGATGGAGGAGGTGGTTTCAACAGAAACTTGCATGGATAATCCTCGTTGCACAGGCAAAGCCGGTCCTGCCGGCCCCATAAATAGGGGATGCATTCTAGTGGGAGAATAAAAAGAAGTCACCCTGCGACTCGACAGAAAAGCCGGGGCAATACAGGCAGATGCCCGAGCGGGCCAAGCGACAAAACCGACCGAAACGGCACATCATTGCGCAGCGATGCAACGAAATGCGCAACCTGTATATAAGGAAAAACCTGAGACCCCTGCGAGGGGAGAGATGGTGCGGACGAAGAGACTCGAACTCTTACACCTTGCGGCACTGGAACCTAAATCCAGCGTGTCTACCAATTCCACCACGTCCGCACGCGGGCAAAAACGAAAACGCCAGGCTATGCCTGGCGCTTCGGAATATGGGGTGGACGATGGGAATCGAACCCACGACACCAGGAGCCACAATCCTGTGCTCTACCAACTGAGCTACGCCCACCATATTGCATTGCTTGAGCCAAGCACCCCAATGGCGCACCCGGCAGGACTCGAACCTGCGACCATCCGCTTAGAAGGCGGATGCTCTATCCAGCTGAGCTACGGGCGCGTTTGTGGCGACAACCCCTTAGCCGGATCCGAAACCTGAGGCTTCGAGCTGGCTAACCTTCGAGCTTGCTGCTTGCTTTTGCATCCAGCTTTGCTCGCCAAGCGGGGCACATGTTATTCACACCCCACCCCCCCGTCAACCTTTTTTTGAAAAAATTCAAACACATATGTTCGCCCACGGGTTTTGCCCGGCTGCCGCCTTTGCCCGTCCGCCAGCGCGTGCGAGAATGGCCCACCTCTTTCCCACTGACATTCATGGTTCTCCCAGCGTCATGACCGCACAACTGATCGACGGCAAAGCCATTGCCTCCAGCCTGCGCCAGCAGATTGCCCAGCGCGTGACCGAGCGCCGCCAGCACAACCTGCGCATTCCCGGCCTGGCAGTCATTCTCGTGGGCAACGACCCGGCCTCCCAGGTGTACGTCGCCCACAAGCGCAAGGACTGCGAAGAGGTCGGCTTCATTTCCCGCGCCTACGATCTGGAGGCCGACACCACCCAGGAGCAACTGCTGGAGCTGATCGACAGCCTCAACCAGGACCCGGCCATCGACGGCATCCTGGTGCAGCTGCCGCTGCCGGCGCACCTGGATGCCTCGCAACTGCTGGAGCGTATCGCGCCTGACAAGGATGTGGACGGCTTCCACCCCTTCAACATCGGCCGCCTGGCCCAACGCATGCCGGTGCTGCAGCCCTGCACGCCGAAAGGCATCATGACCCTGCTGAAGAGCACCGGCGTCGACCTGCACGGCCTGCACGCGGTAGTGGTCGGCGCCTCCAACATCGTCGGCCGACCGATGGCCCTCGAACTGCTGCTGGCCGGCTGCACTACCACCGTGACCCATCGCTTCACCAAGGATCTGGCCAGCCATGTGCGCCAGGCCGACATCGTGGTGGTCGCCGTCGGCAAGCCGGGGCTGGTCAAGGGCGAGTGGATCAAGGAAGGCGCCATCGTCATCGACGTAGGCATCAACCGCCAGGCCGACGGCAAGCTGGTCGGCGACGTCGACTTCGACACCGCCGCAGCCCGTGCCGGCTGGATCACCCCGGTGCCCGGCGGAGTCGGCCCGATGACTCGCGCCTGCCTGCTGGAGAACACACTGTACGCCGCCGAGCAGTTGCACGACTGATCCACCCGTACAGACCCAAAGGAAGAACCCCGGCACGCCATGCATGCCGGGGTTCTTCCTTTTGGGGTGATCGCGACCGGCGGGCAACGCGTGCCCTCCCCTGTCTGTCCCGCCGCGATCACGTCCACCTCAGCGGCGGGCGCTCACAGCCACCGCACCGCTGCCGACGACGGTACGCGCCGTCAGAAAGCGTCGCCGGGCACGCGTACCCAGCCCTCCATCAACACCCGCGCGCTGCGGCTCATCACCGCCTTGGTGGCGGTCCACTCGCCGTCGACCTGCGCCGCGGCCGCACCGACGCGCAGGGTGCCGGACGGATGACCGAAGGTCACCGCCTCGCGCGCGCCGCCGCCGGCGGCCAGGTTGACCAGGGTGCCCGGCACCGCGGCCGCGGTGGCGATGGCCACCGAGGCGGTGCCCATCATCGCGTGGTGCAGCTTGCCCATCGACAGCGCGCGCACGCAGCAGTCGATGTCGCCGGCGGCCACGGTCTTGCCGCTGGACGACACGTACTCGGTGGCCGGCGCGACGAAGGCGATCTTCGGCGTGTGCTGGCGAGCGGCGGCCTCGGCGATATCCGCGATCAGGCCCATCTTCAGCGCACCGTAGGCGCGCATGGTCTCGAAGCGCGCCAGCGCCTCGGCGTCGGCGTTGAGGTCCTTCTGCAGCTCGGTGCCGGTGTAGCCGATGTCGGCGGCGTTGACGAAGATGGTCGGGATGCCGGAGTTGATCATCGTCGCCTTGAAGGTGCCGACGCCCGGCACTTCCAGGTCGTCGACCACGTTGCCGGTGGGGAACATCGAGCCCTCGCCGTCGGCCGGATCCATGAACTCGATGACCACCTCGGCGGCCGGGAAGGTCACCCCGTCCAGCTCGAAGTCGCCGGTTTCCTGCACCTCACCGTTGGTGATCGGCACATGGGCGATGATGGTCTTGCCGATGTTCTTCTGCCAGATGCGTACGGTGCAGATGCCGTTGTGCGGGATGCGCGCGGCATCGACCAGGCCGCCAGCGATGGCGAAGGCGCCGACCGCCGCGGTCAGGTTGCCGCAGTTGCCGGACCAGTCGACGAATGCCTTGTTGATCGCCACCTGACCGAACAGGTAGTCGACGTCGTGCTCCGGCTGCTCGCTCTTCGCCACGATCACCGTCTTGGAGGTGCTGGAGGTCGCACCGCCCATGCCGTCGATCTGCTGGCCGTAGGGATCGGGACTGCCGATCACCCGCATCAGCAGCGCATCGCGCGCCGCGCCGGGCACCTGGCAGCGCTCGGGCAGGTCCTGCAGGCGGAAGAACACGCCCTTGCTGGTGCCGCCACGGATGTAGGTGGCGGGAACCTTGATCTGGGGTACGTGAGCCATGGGAATCTTGTCCTCATGAAACCGCGCCGCCGGACGGCGGCACGGGAAAGAAAAGACGCGGCGCCGCCCGCCGCCGCGCAGGGCAGCGAGCGGCGGCCGGATCAGGCCTGGCCGAGGAAGTCCTTGGCGAAGCGCTGCAGCACACCGCCGGCCTGGTAGACGCTGACTTCGGCAGCGGTGTCGAGACGGCAGGTGACCGGCACACGGGTCTCTTCACCGTTCTTGTGGTGAATGACCAGGGTCAGGTCGCAGCGCGGCGACAGCGCGCCTTCGATGTCGTAGGTCTCGGTGCCGTCGAGGCCGAGGGTCAGGCGGGTGGTGCCCGGCTTGAACTCGACCGGCAGCACGCCCATGCCGACCAGGTTGGTGCGGTGGATGCGCTCGAAGCCTTCGGCGACGATCACTTCCACACCAGCCAGGCGCACGCCCTTGGCCGCCCAGTCACGCGAGCTGCCCTGGCCGTAGTCGGCGCCGGCGACGATGATCAGGTTCTGCTTGCGGTTCATGTAGGTTTCGATGGCTTCCCACATGCGCATCACCTGACCTTCCGGCTCGACGCGGGCCAGCGAACCCTTCTGCACCTTGCCGTCGACCACCGCCATTTCGTTGACCAGCTGCGGGTTGGCGAAGGTGGCGCGCTGGGCGGTCAGGTGGTCACCGCGGTGGGTGGCGTAGGAGTTGAAGTCCTCCTCCGGCAGGCCCATCTTGGCCAGGTACTCACCGGCGGCCGAATCCGGCAGGATGGCGTTGGACGGCGACAGGTGGTCGGTGGTGATGTTGTCCGGCAGGATCGCCAGCGGACGCATGCCCTTGAGGGTACGCTCGCCCGCCAGCGCGCCTTCCCAGTACGGCGGACGGCGGATGTAGGTGGACATCGGCCGCCAGTCGTACAGCGGCGACTTGGCTTCCTCGATGGTGCCGAGGTCGAACATCGGGATGTAGACCTGCTTGAACTGCTCCGGCTTCACCGAGGCGGCGACGATGGCGTCGATCTCCTCGTCGGACGGCCACAGGTCCTTGAGGGTGATCGGGTTGCCTTGACTGTCGGTGCCCAGCACGTCCTGCTCGATGTCGAAGCGCACGGTACCGGCGATGGCGTAGGCGACCACCAGCGGCGGCGAGGCGAGGAAGGCCTGCTTGGCATAGGGGTGGATGCGGCCGTCGAAGTTGCGGTTGCCGCTCAATACGGCGGTGGCGTACAGGTCGCGGTCGATGATTTCCTGCTGGATCTTCGGATCCAGCGCACCGGACATGCCGTTGCAGGTGGTGCAGGCGTAGGCGACGATGCCGAAGCCGAGCTTTTCCAGCTCGCTCAGCAGGCCGGCCTCTTCGAGGTACAGCTTGGCGACCTTGGAGCCCGGGGCGAAGGAGCTTTTCACCCACGGCTTGCGCACCAGGCCCAGCTCGTTGGCCTTCTTCGCCAGCAGACCGGCGGCCACCACGTTGCGCGGGTTGGAGGTGTTGGTGCAGCTGGTGATCGCGGCGATGATCACCGCGCCATCCGGCAGCAGGCCTTCGGCTTCTTCGGCCTTAGCGGCAGCCAGCTTGGCCTCGTCGGCGATGCCGCGCTCGTGCAGGGCGGAGGTCGGCAGGCGCTTGTGCGGGTTGCTCGGGCCGGCCATGTTGCGCACCACGCTGGACAGGTCGAACTCGAGCACGCGCTCGTACTCGGCGCCTTCCAGGGCGGAGGCCCACAGGCCGGTTTCCTTGGCGTACTGCTCGACCAGGGCGACCTGCTCCGGCTCGCGGCCGGTCAGCTTGAGGTAGTCGATGGTCTGCTGGTCGATGTAGAACATCGCCGCGGTGGCGCCGTATTCCGGGCACATGTTGGAGATGGTCGCGCGGTCGCCGATCGACAGGCTGTCGGCGCCCTCGCCGAAGAACTCGACGTAGGCGCCCACCACGCGCTCCTTGCGCAGAAACTCGGTGATGGCCAGTACGATGTCGGTGGCGGTGATGCCCGGCTGACGCTTGCCGACCAGCTTGACGCCGACGATGTCGGGCAGGCGCATCATCGACGGCAGGCCGAGCATCACGGTCTCGGCTTCCAGGCCGCCGACGCCGATGGCGATCACGCCCAGGGCGTCGACGTGCGGGGTGTGCGAATCGGTGCCGACGCAGGTGTCCGGGAAGGCCACGCGCTTGCCGTTCTCATCCGGGCGCGCCTGGATCACCGGCGACATCTTCTCCAGGTTGATCTGGTGCATGATGCCGTTGCCGGCCGGAATCACGTCGACGTTCTTGAAAGCGGTCTTGGTCCACTCGATGAAGTGGAAGCGGTCCTCGTTGCGGCGCTCCTCGACGGCACGGTTCTTCTCGAAGGCATCCGGATCGAAACCGGCGTACTCGACGGCCAGCGAGTGGTCGACGATCAGCTGGGTCGGCACCACCGGGTTGACCTTGGCCGGGTCGCCGCCCTGCTCGGCAATCGCATCGCGCAGGCCGGCCAGGTCGACCAGCGCGGTCTGACCGAGGATGTCGTGGCAGACCACGCGGGCCGGATACCACGGGAAGTCCAGGTCACGCTTGCGCTCGATGATCTGCTTCAGCGAGTCGGTCAGCATGGCCGGCTCGCAGCGGCGCACCAGCTGCTCGGCCAGCACGCGGGAGGTGTAGGGCAGCTTGTCGTAGGCGCCGGGCGCGATGGCCTCGACCGCCGCGCGGGTGTCGAAGTAGTCCAGGTCGGTGCCGGCCAGGGCTTTGCGATATTCAGTATTCATCGGGCAGGAACTCAATCGGGTGGCGATCGGTAGGGTCTTCGAGAAGCACGCAAGGGAGACCCCCTCGTAAGGGGCCTCCCTGCGCGGGATCAGCGTGCGGCGATCGGCGGAACCGGGCGCTGCTCCACGCCGATGTACTCGGCGCTCGGACGGATGATGCGGTTGTTGGAGCGCTGCTCGAACACGTGGGACGCCCAGCCGGTGACCCGCGAGCAGACGAAGATCGGGGTGAACAGCTTGGTCGGGATGCCCATGAAGTTGTAGGCGGACGCGTGGTAGAAGTCGGCGTTGGGGAACAGCTTCTTCTGCTCCCACATGACCTTGTCGATGGCTTCGGAGACCGGGAACAGCACGGTGTCACCGACTTCCTCGGCGAGCAGCTTGGACCAGCCCTTGATCACCTCGTTGCGCGGGTCGGAGACGCTGTAGATGGCGTGACCGAAGCCCATGATCTTGTCCTTGCGCGCCAGCATGGCCAGGGTGCCTTCGGTGGCCTCCTCGGGGGTGGCGAACTTCTCGATCATCTCCATCGCCGCCTCGTTGGCGCCGCCGTGCAGCGGGCCGCGCAGCGAGCCGATCGCGCCGGTGATGCAGGAGAACAGGTCGGACAGGGTCGAGGCGCAGACGCGGGCGGTGAAGGTCGAGGCGTTGAACTCGTGCTCCGCGTAGAGGATCAGCGACACGTTCATCACCTTGCGGTGCAGCTCGCTGGGTGCCTTGCCGTGCAGCAGGGTCAGGAAGTGGCTACCCAGGTCCGGCGCGTCGCTGGTGCAGTCGATGCGCACGCCTTCGTGGCTGAAGCGGTACCAGTAGCACATGATCGCCGGGAAGGCGGCCATCAGGCGGTTGGCCTTGTCGAGCTGCTGCTCGAAGCTTTCCTCGGGCTCCAGGTTGCCGAGCATCGAGCAGCCGGTACGCATCACGTCCATCGGGTGGGCACTGGCCGGAATGCGCTCGAGCACTTCCTTCAGCGCCTGGGGCAGATCGCGCTGGGTCTGCAGCTGGGTCAGGTAGCCGTCCAACTGGGCCTGGGTGGGCAGCTCGCCGTAGAACAGCAGGTAGGCGACTTCCTCGAACAGGCAGTCCTTGGCCAGCTCGCGGACATCGTAGCCGCGGTAGGTCAGGCCGGCGCCGGCCTTGCCGACGGTGGACAGGGCAGTCTGGCCAGCGATCTGGCCACGCAGACCAGCACCGGTGAGCACTTTACCTTCAGCCATCGCGTTATTCCTCTTCTTCTCTATTTATTGAAGTTGTTGGCGGATAGAGCAATTGGTTCCCTGGAGGAGCCTCACGGGGCTCCGGATCAGTCGCGCGGGATCAGCATTCGCGCGGCTGGATCTTTTCCTGCTTCTTCTGGGCGAACAGTTCGTCGAGCTTGTCCTCGTAGGCGTGGTAGCCGAGGTATTTGTACAAGTCGGCACGGGTCTGCATGATCTCGACCACGTTCTTCTGCGTGCCCTGCTCGCGGATCGCCTGGTAGACCTTCAGCGCCGCGGCGTTCATCGCGCGGTAGGCGCCGCAGCAGTACAGCACCATGTCGACGTCGACCGAGGCCAGCTCGTCGCAGGTGAACAGCGGGGTGTGGCCGAACTCGGTGATGTTGGCGAGGATCGGCACGTTCACCGCGGCGCGGAACTGCTTGTACATCGGCAGCTCGGTCATCGCCTCGGGGAAGATCATGTCGGCGCCGGCCTCGACGTAGGCGCAGGCGCGGTCGATGGCGGCCTGCAGGCCCTCGCCGGCCAGCGCATCGGTGCGCGCCATGATCACGAAGCTGTCGTCCTGACGGGCGTCGACGGCGGCCTTGATGCGGTCGACCATCTCCTCGGTGCTGACCACTTCCTTGCCCGGACGGTGGCCGCAGCGCTTGGTGCCGACCTGGTCCTCGATGTGCACGGCGGCCACGCCGACCTTCTCGAACGAGCGGATGGTGCGGGCGATGTTGAAGGCGCCGCCCCAGCCGGTGTCGATGTCGACCAGTACCGGCAGGGTGGTGGCGTCGGTCAGGCGGCGGGCATCGGTCAGCACGTCTTCCATGGTGCTGATGCCGAGGTCGGGAATGCCCAGCGAGTTGGCGGCCACGCCGCCCCCCGAGATGTACAGCGCCTGGAAGCCGGAGGCCTCGGCCATGCGGCCGGCATAGGCGGTGATGGCGCCGACGATCTGCAGCGGATGCTCGTTGGCGACCGCATCGCGGAACTTCTGGCCGGGAGTCTTCTTGGTCATGACTTACCTCGTTGCTTGGCGTTCTTGGGGGAGGCGTCCTGGAGGTGACGCTCGACGTTGCGCTTGGATGCGGCGATATGCCGACGCATCAGCAGTTCGGCCAGCTCGCCATCCCGCTCGGCGATCGCATCGAGAATCCGATGGTGCTCGGCGAAAGCCTGGTGCGGCCGGTTGGGCGTGGCGGAGAACTGGATGCGGTACATGCGCACTAGCTGGTACAGCTCGTTGCACAGCAGATTGCTGAGGGTGCGGTTGCCGCTGCCCTGGATGATCCGGTAATGGAAGTCGAAGTCGCCTTCCTGCTGGTAATAGCCGATGCCGGCGCGGAAGGCCTCGTCGCGCTGGTGGGTTTCCAGCACCCGGCGCAGCTCGTCGATCTCCTCGCGGGATATGCGCTCGGCGGCCAGCCGGCAGGCCATGCCCTCCAGCGACTCGCGGATCTCGTACAGCTCGATCAGCTCGGCCTGGCTCAGCGACACCACCCGCGCACCGGCATGGGGCACCCGCACCAGCAGCCGCTGGCCTTCCAGGCGACGGATCGCCTCGCGCAGCGGGCCGCGACTGATACCGTAGGCACGCGCCAGTTCCGGCTCGGAGATCTTGCTGCCCGGGGCGATCTCGCCACGCACGATGGCCGATTGCATGCAGCGGAACACATGATCCGACAGGGTTCCCGATTCGCTTTCGCCAAGCGGCAGTTCGGCCAGGGCTTCGCTCATGATTGTCGACACATTCGCAGAATTGGATGACCAGAAGCTAAGCCGCACCCCAGCGAATGTCAAACCTCATTAGACGATTGTCGACAATCGTCGATGACTGCCAGCTCCGTCACAGCACCCGCGCCCGACCGCCCGCAGCCCCCGCGCCGGCTGTCGCTGCCACCCGAGGCCCATGCTAGAATGCCGGCCTCCGAGCGGCAGACGGACGGCGCCGAACCGGCGCAGCGTCCGCCAGCCCGCCCTCCCCGTTCACGTGTCAAGCTCAGGATCCATGAGACTCCAGTCCTTCGCCCTGCTACTCAGCCTGCTGCTGCCGCCCTGCGCGGCCGCCCTGGCCGCCGAGAAAACCGTCTACGGCCTCAACGAAAGAGTCTTCCTGGCGGAACTTGGCAGCCTGGTCGCGGCCAAACTGGACACCGGCGCCAAGACCGCCTCGCTCAGCGCGCACAACATCAAGCGCTTCAAACGCAACGGCGAGACCTGGGTACGCTTCACGCCGGGTTTCGGCGACCAGGAGGCCGCGCCGATCGAGAAGCCCCTGGCCCGCATCAGCAAGATCAAGCGTCGCGCCGGCGACTTCGACCCGGACGAAGGCAAGACCTACACGGCGCGCCCGGTGATCGAACTGGACGTGTGCATGGGTCGCATCCGACGCACCATCGAAGTCAACCTGACCGACCGCAGCGCCTTCGAGTATCCCCTGCTGATCGGCTCCGACGCGCTCACCCGCTTCGGCGCCCTGGTCGACCCGAGTCTCAAATACGCCGCTGGCAAGCCCAGCTGCACCCACGTTGCACACGCTGACGAGTAATCCCAATGCGCTCTCTCAACCTGCACCTTAAAGTCCTTATCGCCATATTGGTGAGCCTGGGCGTGGCGATCACCGCCTACCAGATCTTCGTGCTCGGCATTCCGGTCACCGAGGCGGAAACGGACAACGTCTGGAACATCGACGCCAAGGTCGAGTTCCAGGCCAGCCCGCGCAATCCGGTCAAAGTGCAGATGTACATCCCGCCGCTGGAGCAGGACTTCGTCAGCCTCAACGAGAGCTTCATCTCCAACAATTACGGCGTCAGCGTCAACAACGTCGACGGCAACCGCCGGGTTACCTGGTCGGCGCGGCGCGCCAGCGGCAAGCAGACCCTGTACTACCGGATGGTCCTGACCCAGCGCTACAGCACGGAAAAACCCGTGGAAAAGGGGGCGATCTACCGCGAAAGCCTGCCGATCGCCGGCCCCGAGCAGATCGCCGCCGAAGCCCTGCTGGCGCCCATCCGCCAGCACTCGGCCGACGTCGAGACCTTCATCAGCGAGACCATCAAGCGCGTCAACAACCTCAATGACGACAACGTCAAGCTGCTGCTGGCCGGCGACAGCTCGGTGGCCAACCGCGCCCGGGTGATCGACCTGCTGTTGTCCATCGCCCACGTACCGCTGGAGCGCGTCCACACCATTCGCCTGATCGAGAACCAGGCCCAGAGCCCGGAGCTGTGGCTGCGCAGCTTCAACGGCCAGAACTGGCTGTACTTCAACCCCGACAACGGCCAGCAGGGCCTGCCGCGCGACCGTCTGGTCTGGTGGCTGGGCGACGGCGAGCTGGTTAGCGTCGACGGCGGCAAGCAGGCCCAGGTCAGCTTCACCCTCAACACCAGCGAGCTGAATGCCATTCGCCTGGCCAAGCAGTCCGACGCCTCGGCCGATTCGGGCTTCCTCGAATACTCGCTGTACGGCCTGCCGTTGCAGACCCAGCAGACCTACCAGATCATGATCATGATCCCGATCGGCGTGCTGGTGATCCTGATCCTGCGCAACCTCGGCGGCCTGCAGACCCTCGGCACCTTCACCCCGGTGCTGATCGCCCTGGCCTTCCGCGAGACCCAGCTGGGCTTCGGCATCGTGCTGTTCACCATCATCACCGCGCTGGGCCTGTCGCTGCGCTCCTACCTGGAGCACCTCAAGCTGCAGATGCTGCCACGCCTGTCGGTGGTGCTGACCTTCGTGGTGGTGCTGATCGCGGTAATCAGCCTGTTCAGCCACAAGCTCGGCCTGGAGCGCGGCCTGTCGGTGGCGCTGTTCCCGATGGTGATCCTGACCATGACCATCGAGCGCCTGTCGATCACCTGGGAAGAGCGCGGCGGTGGCCATGCCTTCAAGGTCGCGGTCGGCACCCTGGTCGCCGCCACCCTGGCGCACCTGCTGATGAGCATCCCGGAGCTGACCTACTTCATCTTCACCTTCCCGGCGGTGCTGCTGATCCTGGTGGGCTTCATGCTGGCGATGGGTCGCTACCGCGGCTACCGCCTGACCGAACTGTTCCGTTTCAAAGCCTTCCTCAAGGACTGACGCCATGTTCGGCCTGATCAAAACCTGGAAGGCCCTGAGTGCCAAAGGCATCATGGGCATCAACCGGCGCAACGCGGACTACGTGCTGAAGTACAACAAGCGGCACCTGTATCCGGTGGTGGACGACAAGATCCTCACCAAGGAGCGCGCCATCGCCGCCGGCATCCACGTGCCGGAGATGTACGGGATCATCTCCACCGAGAAGGAGATCGAGAACCTCGACAAGATCATCGGCGAGCACAACGATTTCGTCATCAAGCCGGCGCAGGGCGCCGGCGGCGACGGCATCCTGGTGATCGCCGACCGCTTCGAGGGGCGCTTCAAGACCGTCTCGGGCAAGATCGTCAGCCGCGACGAGATCGAGCAGCAGCTGTCCAGCATCCTCTCCGGCCTGTACTCGCTGGGCGGCGGTCGCGACCGCGCGCTGATCGAGTACCGGGTGACCCCGGACCCGATCTTCAAGAGCATCAGCTACGAGGGCGTGCCGGACATCCGCATCATCGTGCTGATGGGCTACCCGGTGATGGCCATGCTGCGCCTGCCGACCCGCCAGTCCAACGGCAAGGCCAACCTGCACCAGGGCGCCATCGGCGTCGGCGTCGACCTGGCTACCGGCGTCACCCTGCGCGGCACCTGGCTGAACAACAAGATCACCAAGCACCCGGACACCGGTAACGCGGTGGACGGCGTGCAGCTGCCCAACTGGGACGGCTTCATGAAACTGGCCGCCGGCTGCTACGAGCTGTGCGGTCTGGGCTACATCGGCGTGGACATGGTGCTGGACGTGGACAAGGGCCCCTTGATCCTCGAACTCAACGCCCGTCCCGGCCTGAACATCCAGATCGCCAACGACTGCGGGCTGACCCATCGCGCCCACGCCGTCGAGGCGCGCCTGGAGGAACTCAAGGCACAGGGCATCGAGGAAAGCCCGGAGGAGCGCGTGCGCTTCTCGCAGAGCCTGTTCGGCCACATCAAGCCGGTCGAGCTTTAACCGCCGCGGGCGCCTGCAACGGGCGCCCGCCGCTTGAACCCCTGCGGTAGAATTCCGGCTTGCGCCAATCCGAGCCACGCCATGTCCGTCTGTACCCTGCATCCCCTGCCCTATCACGCCGATCCGCGCCCGCGCTTCGCGCGGATTCAGGCGGCGCCCGGCGCCTGCCTGCTCGACGGCGGCCGTCCGCATGCCGAGCGCGGCCGCTTCGAACTGTTCAGCGCCTGGCCCGAGCAGACCCTCGCGCCCCGGCCCGACGAGGACGGCCGCGCCTTCCTCGCCCGCTGCCGCGCGGCGCTGGCCGAACTCGGCCGTGCCGACGCGCCGGCGGGCGTCGAACTGCCGTTCACCGGCGGCCTGCTCGGCTACCTGGCCTACGACTTCGGCCGCCGGCTGGAACGCCTGCCGGCGCAGGCCGCGGACGACCTGGCGCTGCCCGACGCGCGTCTCGGCCTGTACGCCTGGGCGCTGGTCACCGACCACCGGCGGCAAACCTCGCAACTGGTGTTCCATCCGCGCCTGCCGGCCGAACGGCGCGCGGCGCTGATCGCCCTGTTCGAGGCCGGGGCAGACGCCCCGCCGGCAGACGACTTCCGCCTGCTGGCGCCCTTCGCCGCCGATCTCGACGCCGGCCAGTACCGCGCCGCCATCGAACGCATCCAGGACTACATCCGCGCCGGCGACTGCTACCAAGTCAACTTCGCCCAGCGCTTCCAGGCGCCCTGCCGGGGCCAGCCGTGGGGCGCCTACGCCCGGCTGCGCGAGGCCTGCCCGACGCCCTTCGCCGGCTACCTGGCGCTGGAGGACGGCGCCATCCTCAGCCTGTCGCCGGAGCGTTTCATCAGCGTGCAGGCCGGTCAGGTGGAAACCCGGCCGATCAAGGGCACCCGCCCGCGCGGCGCCGACGCCGCCGAGGATCGCGCACTGGCCGACGACCTGCTGGCCAGCGCCAAGGACCGCGCCGAGAACCTGATGATCGTCGACCTGCTGCGCAACGACATCGGGCGCAGCTGCCGCACCGGCTCGGTACGGGTACCGGAACTCTTCGCCCTGGAAAGCTATCCCAACGTTCACCATCTGGTGAGCAGCGTGACCGGCGAACTGGCCGAGGGCCTCGACGCCTTCGACCTGCTGGCCGGCAGCTTCCCCGGCGGCTCGATCACCGGCGCGCCGAAGATCCGCGCCATGCAGATCATCGACGAGCTGGAGCCGACCCGCCGCGCGATCTACTGCGGCTCGCTGCTGTACATCGACTGCCGCGGCGAGATGGACAGCTCGATCTGCATACGTACCGTGCTGGTCCGGGGCGGCCGCGCCAGCTGCTGGGGTGGCGGCGGCATCGTGCTGGACTCGGTCTGGCAGGCCGAATACGCCGAGTCGCAGACCAAGGTGCGGGTGCTGCTGCAGACCCTGGAAACCACCCTCGACCGATAGCGCGCCCAGCGAAAGGCGATCTGGCCGACACACCCTATCGCTCGCCCCGCCTACACTGCGCAGCGCTCCCGCTGTGCTGCCTAGAAGGATCCCCATGCCCAGTCTCAACCGCATCATCCTGATCAACACCCACCTCGCGGGCGTGGTCGAGCTGGTGGTCGACGACCACACCAACATCTGCGGCACCAACGCCTCCGGCAAGACCACCCTGCAGCGCCTGGTGCCGGTGTTCTACGGCGAATACCCAAGCCGCGTGGTGCCGGCCACCCGCGACAGCTTCGAGCGCTGGTACCTGCCCACCGAGCAGAGCTTCATCGTCTACGAGTACCGGCGCATGGACGAGGCGCTGTGCCAGGTGGTGCTGGCCGCCGCCAGCGACGGTAAGGGCGTCGCCTACCGCCTGGTGCAGAAGGGCTTCGAGCTGGACGACTACATCAGGAGCCGCCAGGGCGATGCCATCGTCTGCCTGAACATGGCCGAGCTGGGCCGCCAGTTCAAGCAGGCCGGCGTGGCGGTCACCACCCTGCTCAACACCCGCCAGTTCCGCGCCATCATCCAGCACGACCGCAGCCTGCTGGCCGCCGACGGCGAGCGCGCCCAGCTGCGCGCCTGGGCGCGGCAGTTCTCGCTGTGCGAGCCCGAGCACTCGCTGCGCCACATCGAGAAGCTGGCCCGCGCCGTGCATTCGCGCGAGGGCAAGATGGAGACCATCAAGTCGATGGTCGCCGCGATCCTCGAAGAGGACGGGGTCAGCCCGCCGGCCACCCACCTCAACCTGCAGCGGGTCGAGGACTGGATCCGCGACAGCCGGCTGATCCAGGGCTTCAACGCGATCCGCCCGGAATTCCACAAGCTCGAACGCGAACACCAGGACCTGCAGGCCCACGAGGCGCGCCTGGCCGGCCTGCTGCTCGGCTACCGGGCCGACGAGCCGCGGCTGTTCCAGCGCCAGGAGGAAACCGCCGCCGCCATCGAGCAGAGCGGCTTCCAGCTCAAGCAGCTGGAGGCGCGCTGGACCGAGCAGCGCGACGGCCTCAACCAGGAGCTGTCGGCCGCCCGCGGCGATCTGGCGCGCATCGACGGCGAACTGGAGCAGATCGAGCAGCAGTACCAGAGCTACCTGGACGCCGACATCGAGCAGCTCAAGGCCGACCTCGACCAGCTCGGCGCCTGGCAGGATGAGCAGGCCAACCTGCAGGCCCGCCACCGCCTGCTCACCGAGGCGCACCAGGACATCGAGCGCGCCTGGCTGGAGCGCAACCAGGCGATCAAGGACCAGCGCGAAGCGGCGCTGGAGCAGCTGCGCGCCGAGGAGGACGCTCTGCGTGAGGAGCGCGATGCCCGCAAGGCGCAGCAGGACGAGGCGCTGCAGGCCCTCGACAGGGTCTTCGCCGAACGCCGCCAGCAAGGCAGCGACGAGTTTGCCGCGCGCGACCACGCACTGAAGCTGCAGCGCGGCCTGATCGAGCAGCGGGCCGACAGCCTCGGCTACAGCGAGGAGGAAAACCTCGCCCTGGCGATCCTCGACCGCCGCCTGGAGGAAGCCGACGAGAAGGTCGAGGCCGGCGAGGCGCGCGTGCGCCAGCTCGACAGCCAGGAACGCCAGCTGCGCGCCGCCCGCGAGGACGCGCACGGCGCCTTCACCCTCGCCGGCCGGCGCCTGGCCGAGCGCCAGGAGCAGCTCGACGCCATCGAGCGCATCCTCTACCCCGGCCAGCGCACCCTGCTGGAGTTCCTGCGCCGCGAGCAGCCGGGCTGGGAAGCACGCCTGGGCAAGGTCATCCACCCCGGCCTGCTGGACCGCGACGACCTCAAGCCGCAGCTGCTGGACGGCGCGACGGACAGCCTGTTCGGCGTACAGCTCGACCTCGCCGCGCTCGACACTCCCGACTACGCCGCCAGCGAAACCGAGCTGCGCCAGCGCCTGCAACTGGCCAGGGACGCCCTGGACGATGCGCAGAACCAGCAGCAACAGGCCGAGGCGCGGCTGATCGAGGCCAGCGCCGCACTCGACGAACTGCAGCGCCAGCAGGTGGTGGCGCGCAGCGACGCCCAGCAGCGCCGCGACGACCGCCAGCGTCTCAAGGACGAACGCCGCGCCCGCAAGGAACAGCTCGACGCCGCGGTCGCCGAACGGCGCAGCCAGGCGCGCCGGCAGCTGGTCGAGGTCGACCACGCCCTGCAACTGCTGGCCGCAGAGCGCGAGCACTGGCACGGCGACCTCAAGACCCGCCACGGCGAGGAGCGCCTGGAAGCCAGCGCGCACTGGCAGCAGGTGCTGGGCAGCCTCGATGCGCAGCTCGCCCAACTGCGCGGCCAGGCCGAGGCGCGGCGCGCCAGCGCCAAGGCCGAGCTGGCCGAGTGCGAGCGCTGGTACCGCGCCGAACTCAAGGAGCGCGGCATGGACGAGGACGCCATCGTCGCCCTCAAACAACAGATCCGCAGCCTCGCCGAACGCATCGCCCGCACCGAGCAGCGCCGCAGCGAGGTGCTGCGCTACGACGACTGGTACCGGCACAGCTGGCTGCAGCGCAAGCCGCGCCTGCTCGGCGAACTGGGCGAGTGCCGCAGCCGCGCCGAGCGCCTGGAGCAGCAGCTCAGGAGCGCCAGTGAAGAACACAAGGCCGAACGCAGCCAGCTGGAAGCCACCCGCCAGCAAGCCCTGCAGCTCAAGGGCCAGCTCGACGAGGCGCTGGCCCGGCTCAAGGTGCTGCTGCGCCGTCTCGGCGAGCTGAAGCTGCCCCGCGAGGGCAGCCTCGCCGAGGGCGAGCTGGACGAGCGCCTGCGCCTGGGCGAGGAGCTGCTGCAGGCCCGCGAGCAGCAGCTCGCCGCGATCAAGGCCCATGTCGAGCGCTTCGACAACCTGATCGCAGCGCAGAGCGGCTCCAGCCTGGCCGAGACCTGGGCGCGCAGCCGCGAGGAATGCACCCGCGACAACGAGCGCGGCATCCCGGTCCTCGACCACCGCCGGCTGGTGCCGCACCTGGAGCAGTTGCTCAACGTGCTGGTGCCGCAGAGCCTCACCGCCCTGCGCGAGCAGGGGCGGATCTTCGGCCTGGAACTCAACGCCTACTACGAGGTGCTCGCCGACATCGACCGCAAGATCGGCACGCAGAGCGCGCGGATCACCCGCGAGGTCAGCGAGGAGCTGTTCCTCGACGGCGTCTCCGAGTCGGCGGTGCGCATCCGCTCGCGGATCGGCGAACTGGAGTTCTGGCCGGAACTGAAAGCCTTCATCAAGGCCTTCCAGAGCTGGCGCGACCAGGGTTTTGCCGAGCTGCCCGGCGAGGACTACACCGCCAGCATGCGCCGCGCCCTGGAGATCATCGGTCGCTCGGCGCTCGGCGGCGGCATCGCCGGCCTGCTGGAGATCGAGCTGCGCCTGCGCGAGGGCAACAGCGACCTGGTGATCCGCACCGACCGCCAGCTCAACGAGTCGTCCAGCCACGGCATGGCCTATCTGATCCTCTGCAAGTTCCTGCTCGCCTTCACCCGCCTGCTGCGCGGTGCGGCGCCGGCGGTGATCCACTGGCCGATCGATGAGCTGGGCACCCTGCACCACAACAACGTGAAGAAGATCTTCGACGCCTGCACCAGCAACGGCATCCGCATCCTCGGCGCCTTCCCCAACCCGGACTCCGAGGTGCTGGCGCTGTTCGCCAACCGCTACATCGTCAACAAGCAGACCCGCCAGCTGCAGGTGGTCCGGCCGCGCCCGGACCCGATCGCCGAGAAGCTCAAGGGCCTGAAAACCGGAGAGGTGGCGTAAATGCTCTCGACCAAGGGACAAGTCATCGAACGCCTGCTGCAGGGCGAGTTCGTCTGCCGCACCAGCGCCGAGGACGCCTGGCGCTTCCTCAAGACCCCGGCCAACCGCGAGCAGGTCGACGACTACCTGGCCACGCTCAACCGCAAGGTGGCGGTGGTCGGCGGGCAGAGCGAGGGCGAGGTGTTCTTCTGCGCCTACCGCCAGCTCGGCGAGGACGAGCGCAAGGTGCTCGGCCAGCAGTTCCGCGACGTCTGTGCCGCGCTGACCCCGCTGATCGAGTGGCTGGTGCTGGTGCAGGAGGCCGGCGCCCAGGACGCGCCGCTCACCGAGGGCAGCGCGCTGCGCCTCAACGAGCTGCAAAGCATCGTCGAGGACACCCCGGCGTTCCGCGAGCAGCTGGCGCGGATCAGCCACTACCGGCTGTTCGGCTCCACCAGCGCCAGCGTCGACGGGCAGATCAAGCAGGTGTTCAAGCGTCTCTGCGAGCTGGGCTACTTGCTGCGCCCCAACCCTGACAAGCAGATCTACCTGGGCACCGGCAAGCTCGACCACCTCTACGAGGTGATCCGCTTCATCGACGAGAGCGAGAGCCTCGACCTGGAAAGCCGCGCCGCCAGCGCCAGCCAGGGCAGCCTGCTATGAGCGGCAACCTGCATCAGGCCGGGGTGCGCTTCCTGCGCCAGCTGGGCAGCCATGCCGAGGCGATCATGGACGCCTACCTGGCCGGCGCCGTCGCCGAGCAGGCGCTGGAACCGGGTGTCCAGGAGCGCCTGGTCAGGCAGGGCATCCTCTACCGCCCCGAGCCCGGCGCCGACCTGCACCTGCGCCGCGCGGTGCGCGCCCTGCTGGAGGAGGCGCTCAAGGACGACCGCAACCGGCAGATCGACGCCAACACCGGCTCGACCCTGGCGACCTTCAAGACCCTCGCCGCCCACTACAAGGAAGCCCGCCACCAGGGCGACTACGCCGCCGCCGACGCCTACCTGGCCGACCTGCGCGAGCACGTCTACGCCTTCGGCGAAAGCCTGGGCCACGCCATCCGCGTGCTGTGGAGCCGGATCAACAACGAGTTCGGCTACGTCGGCAGCCTGGCCGCGAAGATCCGCGAGAACGAGCTGGCGCAGACCCAGGTCAGCGAGCTGCTCGCCGGCCTGGAGCTGATCAGCTTCGCCGAGCTGGCGGAGGCCTGCGGCGAACTGCGCGAGCTGCGCCGCCTGCTGGTCACCAGCCTGCAGCGCACGGTCAGCGCCTGCTCCCAGGAGCTGAGCATCGTTCAGGGCCGTCTGCTCGAACTGCTCGGCCGCTTCCGCCAGATCCGCGGGCGCACCCGCCTGCTCAAGGGCTGGCTGCTGCACATCGAGCAGCAGCCGGACTACCGGGTCGGCAACCACGCCAGCCAGCTGCAGGTGCCGGCGCTGTTCAACCAAGCACCGGCGCTGCTCGCCCCGGCGGCCATCGACGTCCACGACCCGCTGCAGGAAGATGCGCTGCTCGCCGTGCTGGCCCAGGTGCGCAGCCTGCAGCCGGTCGCACGCCTGGCCCCGGCGCCGGGCGAGGCCGGCGAGCTGCTGCTCGGCGCGGTGGAAGACTTCGAGATCGCCGCCAACCCGCTGCGCGAGGCGGTCTCGGCGTACTTCTGCCAGGTCATCGAGTCCGGCGAGCCGCTCTCGGCGCTGGAGTGGCGGACGCGGCAGGAGCTGCCCTGGGACGCGGAAAGCTGGCTGTACCAGGTGATCGGCGGCTACGAGGGACTGCCGGAGGAGCACAAGCAGCACTTCGAGCTGGACGCCCTCGGTGAGCCGGACCCGGTGTACTCGGGCAACTTCATCGTCCGCGACGTGCGCCTGTGGCTGGCCTGACCAGGCTCGGCGCACGCCACTGGCAGGCGATCCACGACCTGCTGCGCAGCCGCGAGCGCAGCGTGCAACTCGGCCCGCTGTGGCGACAGATCCACATGCAACTGGAAGTCGGTGAGCCGCGCGGCAGGCGCCTGCACTTCAGCGAGGCGATGCTGCGCAGCCTGCGCCAGGCCGCCGAGCAGGCCAGCGGCGTCGACCTGCTGGTCGCCGCGCCCGCCGGCACACGCCGGGAAACCGCCAGCCTGGGCTTCGTCGACGACAAGGTCGCGCCCCAGCGCCCCGACCACGGCTTCGTGCTGGTCAAGGGCGCCCTGCCCGCGCCGCTGCCGGCGCTCGCGCCCGAGCTGAGCCTGCGCGTGCCGCTGGCCAGCCTGGAGCTCGCCGCCATCGAGCAGGTGCTGGTGATCGAGAACCTCGATAGCTTCGACGACTGGCAGCACTTCGACGCCCCGGCCGAGCTGGCCGGCTGCCTGGTGCTGTACCGCGGCCACGGCGGCCTGGCCCGCGGCGCGCGGCGCCTGCTCGCCGCACTGCCGACCGACACGCCGGTCACCGCCTTCCCCGACTACGATCCGGCCGGGCTGGCCATCGCCGCAGCGCTGGGCGCCAGCCAGTTGCTGCTGCCGGAGCTGGACGAGCGCCTGCTGACCAAGGGCTGCCAGACACACTTCCTTCGCCAGTTCAGACAGGCCACTCATCTGGACGGCATCGAGCTGGGCGGCTGGCAGCCTGTCTGGGACGAGATGAAACAGCAGGCGCGCAGCATCAAGCAGCAGCACATGCTGGCGCTCGGCGCATGCCTGCGTCTGCTGCCGCGCTGATCTGCCCCCGCCAGAAACAACGAGGCCCGCATCATGGCGGGCCTCGTCTTCATCGCCGTCCTGCGCTTACAGGCTCAGCTCGCGCACCGACGCCTTGAGGAACTCCTGCTTGAGGTCCTCGTAGGTGTGCACCGCCGGGAACTGCGGGAACTCGGCGATCACGTTGTCCGGGGCATGGAACAGGATGCCGGCGTGGGCCTCGCTGAGCATGGTGGTGTCGTTGTACGAGTCGCCGGCGGCGATCACCCGGTAGTACAGGCTCTTCAGGGCGATCACCGACTGGCGCTTGGGATCCTTCTGGCGCAGCTGGTAGTCGACCACGCGGTCGGTCTCGTCGGTGATCAGCTTGTGGCACAGCAGGGTCGGGAAACCGAGCTGGCGCATCAAGGGCTGGGAGAACTCGTAGAAGGTGTCGGAGAGGATCACCACCTGGAAGCGCTCGCGCAGCCAGTCGACGAACTCCACCGCGCCGTCCAGCGGCTTGAGGGTGGCGATCACTTCCTGGATGTCACGCAGCTTCAGGCCGTGCTCGTCGAGGATGCGCAGGCGCTGCTTCATCAGCACGTCGTAGTCGGGAATGTCGCGGGTGGTGGCCTTGAGCGCGTCGATTCCGGTTTTTTCGGCAAAGGCGATCCAGATTTCCGGGACCAGTACACCTTCGAGATCAAGGCAGGCGATTTCCACGGGGCACTCCTCGGTGAGACGGACAGAAAGAAAGGCGGCACTCTAGCGAGTTGTCCGATCCAGCGCAACGGCGCCTTATATCCATTTAAAAGCTGCACACGGCTATTTGGTTATTTATACGCATAAATAGCGAGCTGCTACCATGCCGCCAGCCTTCCCCCTATTAGAAGAAGCGGAATAGCCCGATGAGCCAGACCTTCGATGTTGCCGCCCTGGCGGCCGCCTACGCCGACAAGTCCCCCCAGGAGGTGCTCAAGCTCGCCTTCGAGCACTTCGGCGACGACCTGTGGATCTCCTTCAGCGGCGCCGAGGATGTGGTGCTGGTGGACATGGCCTGGAAGCTGAACAAGAACGTCCGGGTGTTCAGCCTCGACACCGGCCGCCTGCACGCGCAGACCTACCGCTTCATCGAGCAGGTGCGCGAGCACTACGGCATCCAGATCGAGGTGCTGTCGCCGGATTCGCGCCTGCTCGAACCGCTGGTGCGCGAGAAGGGCCTGTTCAGCTTCTACAAGGATGGCCACGGCGAGTGCTGCGGCATCCGCAAGATCGAGCCGCTCAAGCGCAAGCTGGCCAGCGTCAGCGCCTGGGCCACCGGCCAGCGCCGCGACCAGAGCCCCGGCACCCGCAGCCAGGTGGCAGTGCTGGAGCTGGACGGCGCCTTCTCCGCGCCCGACAAGCCGCTGTACAAGTTCAACCCGCTGGCCAACATGAGCAGCGAGGAAGTCTGGGGCTACATCCGCATGCTGGAGATCCCCTACAACCCGCTGCACGAGCAGGGCTACATCAGCATCGGCTGCGAGCCCTGTACCCGCCCGGTGCTGCCCAACCAGCACGAGCGCGAGGGCCGCTGGTGGTGGGAGGAAGCCACCCACAAGGAGTGCGGCCTGCACGCCGGCAACCTGATCGCGCGCAACTGAGGCCAGCGCCAAGCAAAAGGCCCGACGCAAGCGTCGGGCCTTTTGCGTTTCAGGGCGCGGCTCAGTAGGTCGGCAGCTGCACGTCGGCGAACAGCTCGTCCAGCTCGGCCTTGTTGCGGCACTGCACCGCGTCGAGCACCCGCTCGCGGCTCAGGTGCGGGGCGAAGCGCTCGATGAAGTCGAGCATGAAGCCGCGCAGGAAGGTGCCGCGGCGGAAGCCGATCTTGGTCACGCTCGGCTCGAACAGCTCGCTGGCGTCGAGCACCACCAGATCCTTGTCCTGCTCCGGGTCGACCGCCATGCGCGCGACGATGCCGACGCCCAGGCCGAGGCGCACGTAGGTCTTGATCACGTCGGCATCGGCGGCGGTGAACACCACCTTGGGCTCCAGGCCGCGATGGCTGAAGGCTTCGTCGAGCTTGGAGCGGCCGGTGAAGCCGAACACGTAGGTGACGATGGGGAATTCGGCCAGCGCCTCCAGGGTCAGCTTGGGCAGACGCGCCAGCGGATGACCCTGGGGCACGATCACGCAGCGGTTCCAGCGGTAGCAGGGCATCATCACCAGGTCGCCGTAGCGCTCCAGCGCCTCGGTGGCGATGGCGAAGTCGACGGTGCCGTCGGCGGCCATCTCGGCGATCTGCGTCGGCGTGCCCTGGTGCATGTGCAGGGCCACATCCGGGTACTGCTGGATGAACGCACTGATCACCTCGGGCAGCGCATAGCGCGCCTGGGTGTGGGTGGTGGCGATCGACAGGGTGCCCTTCTTCTCGTTGGAGAACTCCTGGGCGATCTGCTTGATGCTCTCGACCTTGCGCAGGATTTCCCCGGCAGTCTCGATGATCCGCTCGCCGGCCGGCGTCACCCGGGTCAGGTGCTTGCCGCTGCGGGCGAACACCTCGACCCCCAGCTCGTCTTCCAGCAGGCGGATCTGCTTGCTGATCCCCGGCTGCGAGGTGTACAGGCTCTGCGCCGTGGCGGAGACGTTGAGGTCGTGGTGGGCCACTTCCCAGATGTAACGCAGTTGCTGAAGTTTCATGGAAAACCCTCGAAACGGAAGAATCCGGAGCGCTGCCGCCCGACGCCACTTATAACCACGAGGCGCACAATAAGAGTGATCTTAGACGAAAAATCAACATCTGTATGCCCGCCGCTATCCGCTCCGCCGCGCGCTTCAGCCCTGCGCGCGCGCCTGCAGGAAAGATAGCGCCTGATACAGCATGCGCACGCGCGGCATCTCGACGCCCAGCGCCGCGGCGGCCGCCAGCGGCGCGGCATAGACGGCCTGCAGTTCGGCCGGCCGGCGCTGGGCGAAATCGTGGTACATGCTCGGCAGGTAGTCGGGCATGCGGTCGGTGTAGGCCAGCAGCTTGTGCGGGTAGTTCGCCGGCAAGGGCGCCCCGGCCGCCTCGGCGGCGGCCACCACCTCCTCCATCAGGGCCAGCAGCAAGGCGCGGCTGTCGGCCTGCGCCATCAGTAGCCGCGTCGAGGCGCCGAGCAGCGCGGACAGGCCGTTGTAGGGCACGTTCCACACCAGCTTCTGCCAGCGCGCCTGGGCCAGATCGGCGATCGGCGCGGACTCGATACCCGCCTCGCGCAGCCAGGCGACCCCCTGCTCCAGCAGCGCCAGGCGCTGCGCCTCGTCCGCCGGGCCGCTGTGATAGCCGAGGTTACAGACGCCCTGGGACTGATGCACCACCACCCCCGGCGCTTCGCGATGCGCGCAGATGAAACACAGCCCGCCCAGCAGGTGCAGCGAGTCCGGCAACAGCGGCCGCAGCGCCTCTTCGACGCCCAGGCCGTTCTGCAGCAGCACCACCTTGGCATCCGCGGCCGCCGCCTGCACGATCAGCGGCGCCAGTTCGGCATTGGCCGTGCTCTTGGCACCGACCAGCAGCCAGTCGCAGGCCGGCATCGCCGCCGCCTCGCACCAGGCGTTGACCTGCGGCAGGTGCAGCTCGCCCAGCTGGGCGTGGCGCACGCGCAGCCCCTCGCGGGCCACCGCGGCGTATTCGCTGCGCAGCAGGAAGTGCACCTCGAAGCCGGCGCGCGCCAGCATCAGACCGTAATACCCTCCGATGGCACCGGTGCCGATGATGCCGATGCGCGGACGTGGACTTGCGCTCATGGACTGCTCTCCAACGCGGAAAAGGACGAAGCGCGCACTATCCTGCGCCGGACGCCGGGCAGGCAAGCGGCGATGCCGGGATTCGTCCGTCGCGCACGGGCGGCGCGCCCGCAGCAGCCCGGCGCCGCGGCCGGCAAACCCGAAAGTCTTTATTGTGAAGCGCCTGCCGGACAGGTTAAGGTTCGGACACCCCGTTGACCTATCCTGCTGCGTTCCGCCACGGGCCCGACTGGCGGACGGCATCCGTGAACACGCGAGTAGCAACACGATGGCTGATTTACCGATCGACGACCTGAACATCGCCTCCAACGAGGCGCTGATCACTCCCGCACAGCTCAAGCACGAAGTGCCCCTCACCGAACTGGCCATGCGCACCGTCAGCCAGGGGCGCCAGGTCGTCCGCGACATTCTCGACGGCAAGGACCACCGCCTGTTCGTGGTGGTCGGCCCCTGCTCGATCCACGACGTCAAGGCCGCCCACGAATACGCCGAGCGCCTCAAGGTGCTGGCCGCCGAGGTGTCCGACACCCTGTTCCTGGTCATGCGCGTGTACTTCGAGAAGCCGCGCACCACCGTGGGCTGGAAAGGCCTGATCAACGATCCCTACCTGGACGACTCGTTCAAGATCCAGGACGGCCTGCACATCGGTCGCCAGTTGCTCAGCGACCTGGCCGAAATGGGCCTGCCGACCGCCACCGAGGCGCTCGACCCGATCTCCCCGCAGTACCTGCAGGACCTGATCAGTTGGTCGGCGATCGGCGCGCGCACCACCGAGTCGCAGACCCACCGCGAGATGGCTTCCGGCCTGTCCTCGGCGGTCGGCTTCAAGAACGGCACCGACGGCAGCCTGACCGTGGCGATCAACGCCCTGCAGTCGGTTTCCAGCCCGCACCGCTTCCTCGGCCTCAACCAGCAGGGCCAGGTGTCCATCGTCACCACCAAGGGCAACCGCTACGGTCATGTGGTGCTGCGCGGCGGCAACGGCAAGCCCAACTACGATTCGGTCAGCGTGGCGCTCTGCGAGCAGGAACTGACCCGCGCCGGCATCCGCCCGAACATCATGGTCGACTGCAGCCACGCCAACTCCAACAAGGACCCGGCGCTGCAGCCCCTGGTGATGGACAACGTCGCCAACCAGATCCTCGAAGGCAACAACTCGATCATCGGCCTGATGGTGGAAAGCCACCTGGGCTGGGGCAGCCAGTCGATTCCGAAGGATCTCGGCGAGCTCAAGTACGGGGTGTCCGTCACCGACGCCTGCATCGACTGGAACACCACCGAGAAGGCCCTGCGTAGCATGCATGCCAAGCTCAAGGACGTGCTGCCCAAGCGCCAGCGCGGCTGAGGCTGCACACGCCAGAAACGACAAGGCCGGGCATCTTGCCCGGCCTTGTCGTTTCTGGTTTTCACGCCTCGCGGGCGACGCTGCCCTGGCGGCGCTCCATGTAGCGCTCCACATAGGAGCAGGACGGTATGACCGTATAGCCCATCGCCTCGGCGAAACGCAGGGCTTCTTCGGTCAACGCCGCGGCGACGCCGCGCCCGCGCAGGCTGTCCGGCACATAGGTGCGGTAGATGTCGATGGTCTGCTTGCCCAGATCCATGTAGGACAGGTAGGCCCGATGGCCATCCACAGTCACCGCGAACTGCTTGCCCGCCGGATCGTGCTGGACTTCAATGGACAATGACTCGCTCATCTCGACTCTCCCCTCGCTGCGCTGCTCATGGCGTTCCACCCGAGTCTTGAACATTAGCAAAGCCCGGGCGCGGCTGTCCAAACTCGACCCCGCCGCTGGGCGGCCAGGCAGTGTCCGCATCGGCGCCAATACTGGCTACTTTTTGCACAGCTGTCGACCTTGCAGTGTCCCCGGCAAAAAAAAAGCCAAGACAGGCGGTCGGCACATTTACTTACTAGAACTTATGAGTACCATGTACAGCAGCAGGTTTCCCGGTATGGGGAATCGCATCATGGAAAGTCCACCTTAAGGGGAACACCGATGAACAACGTTCTGAAAATTTCCGCTCTGACCCTGGCCGCCATCCTGGCTACCGGTTGCAGCAGCATGTCCAAAGAAACCGAAGCCCGTCTGACCGCTACCGAAGACGCCGCTGCCCGCGCTCAGGCTCGTGCCGACGAAGCCTACAACAAGGCTGACGAAGCTCTGGCCGCCGCTCAGAAGGCTCAGCAGACCGCTGACGAAGCCAACGAGCGCGCCCTGCGCATGCTGGAAAAAGCCAGCCGCAAGTAATAGATCCCCGGATCTGGCACTTGTGAAAAAGCCGGCCCCTCGGGGCCGGCTTTTTCATGCCTGCAAAACGCGTCGCCCTCAAGCGACGAGGCCCGCGACAGCAGCGCTGCCACGGGCCTCGTCGAGCCAGTCACGGCGCGGGATCATTCCGCGCTGGCCACGGCCTCTCGCGAAGGGGCGATCTCCACCGGGATGCCGTCTTCGGCGGCCACCACCTCGCGGACCACTTCCCAGTCCAGGCTCTGCTCGCCGCCCAGGTCGTTGCGCTTGAGCAGGGTGTTGATCACCTGCGCATGCTTGTCGACCACCGAGGCCTCGCCGGTGTCGTCCAGCGGCGCATGGGCCTCCAGGTAGACCTTGCCGCCACTGATGCCGAACTTGTACGGCTCGTTGATGATCCGCACCTTGGTACCCACCGGTACCATCTTCGCCAGCTCCAGTACGTTGTGGTTGAGCATGCGGAAGCAGCCGTGGCTGACCCGCATGCCGATGCCGAACTTCTTGTTGGAACCGTGGATCAGGTAGCCCGCCGTCCCCAGGGTGAACTTGAACGGCCCGAGCGGATTGTTCGGACCCGGCGGGAAGATCGCCGGCAGGATGTCGCCCTCGGCGGCATGTTCCTCGCGGATCGACTTGGGCGGAATCCAGGTCGGGTTGGGGAACTTGCCGGTGATGGTGGTGTTGGCGATCGGCGAGTTCCAGCCCTCGCGGCCGATGCCCAGCGGGAAGGTGTGCACCACGTTCTGGCCTTTCGGGAAGTAGTACATGCGGTACTCGGCCAGGTTGATGACGATGCCTTCGCGCGGCCCCGGCGGCAGGATGAAGCGGGTCGGCAGGATCACCTCGCTGCCCTCGCCCGGCAGCCAGGGATCGACGCCCGGGTTGGCGGCGACCATTTCCAGATAGCCGAGGTCGTTCGCCGTACCGAGGTCGGCGAAGGTGTCTTCGTACTTGGCCTTGATCACCTGCACCTGGCCGACCACATCTTCGCCGGGCGGCGGCAGCGGCAGCTCCAGAGCGATGGCCGGCGCGGCCAGCAGCAGGGCGGACAACGAGGCCAACAGCGGACGAACGGCAAAAGCGCGCGGCAACATCGGAAGTTCCTGAGTATTTTGGGTGGTCAATTATTGTACATCGGCGCCCCGGCCACGGGGAGTCCTATCGTCTCTCGGCGCAGAACCGTCCCATGCAGCAGTCGGTGCAGTGTTGCGGGAGGGCCGATAGCAGCCCGTCAAGGCGCCTCCGGAACGCACAGCGACGCTGCGCAGAGTCCTCCTGCGGACTCAGCGCAGCGGCCAGTCCCGCGGCAAGCCATGGCGCTCGGCGCGCAGGCGCTGCAGGCACACCGAGCACAGCCGGTTGTCCTTGAGCACCGCGCGATCCAGATCCATCCACAGGGGCTGCGCCGGCAGCAGGCTGCCGCACAGGGTATGGTCGCCCGCATCGTCCAGCTCCAGCTGCCGGGCCACCACATGCAGGCGCACCTCCTGGCAGGCGAACAGGTCGAGCTGTTCGTTGGGCACCAGCAGTCGGTAGGCGTACAGGGACCAGCTATGGCGGGACATCGAGAGGGGCTCCGGGGCGACGGCGCGCAACCTTAGCCGAAAGCCCCGGACGGGAAAAGCCTCAGAGCAGCGGCGCGAGGGTCGGCCAGAGATTTTCCAGCAGCACCGGCTGCGCAGCGGCGTTGGGGTGGATGCCGTCGCCCTGCATCAGCGCCGGCACGCCGCCCACACCCTCCAGGAAGAACGGCACCAGCGGCACCGCGCGCCGCGCGGCCAGCTCGCGGTACACCTGGGCGAAGGCGCGGGTATAGCGCTCGCCATAGTTGGGCGGCAGCTGCATGCCGAGCAGGACCACCGTCGCGCCGGCCGCCTGCCCCTGCGCGATCATCGCCTCCAGGTTGGCCTGCAGCTGTGCCGGCGGCTGGCCGCGCAGGCCGTCGTTGCCGCCCAGCTCGATCAGCAGCAGCTGCGGTGCATGGCGCTCCAGCAACTCCGGCAGGCGGGCCCGCCCGCCGGCGCTGGTTTCGCCGCTGCGCGAGGCGTTGACCACCTGCCACTGCGGCGCCTGCTCGCGCAGCCGGTCATCCAGCAGGCTGACCCAGCCCTGGCGAGTTTCCAGCCCGAAAGCCGCGCTGATACTATCCCCGACGACCAGCAGCGTGCCGGCCATCGCCTGCTGGGCCAGCAGCAGCCACAGCAGGCCGGTCCCCAACCACTTCATAGCCATCGGACTCCCCATGAGCGCCAGCATTCTCTCTGCGAGCCACCTTAGCAAAGTGGTCCCCGGCCCGGAAGGCGAACTGACCCTCCTCGACGCCTTCTCCCTGGAGCTGGCCCGCGGCGACTCGCTGGCCATCGTCGGCCGCTCGGGCTCGGGCAAGTCGACCCTGCTCGGCCTGCTCGCCGGACTCGACCTGCCCAGCGGCGGCGAGGTGGTGCTGGCCGGCCAGCCGCTCGGCCGCCTCGACGAGGACCAGCGCGCCCGGGTGCGCGCCGAGCATGTCGGCTTCGTGTTCCAGTCCTTCCAGCTGCTCGACAGCCTCACCGCCACGGAGAACGTCATGCTGCCGCTGGAACTGGAAGGCCGCCGCGACGCCCGCAGCCGCGCCGTCGCGCTGCTCGAACGGGTCGGCCTCGGCCAGCGCCTGGGCCACTACCCGCGCCAGCTGTCCGGCGGCGAGCAGCAGCGGGTGGCGGTGGCCCGCGCCTTCGCCGGCGAGCCCGACCTGCTGTTCGCCGACGAGCCCACCGGCAACCTCGACAGCCAGACCGGCGAGCGCATCATCGAGCTGCTCTTCGAGCTCAACCGCGAGCGCGGCACCACCCTGGTGCTGGTCACCCACGACGCCCGCCTCGCCGCCCGCTGCCGGCGCCAGCTGCGCCTGGAGGCCGGCCGCCTGGTGCCGGAGGCCTGATGCGCGCGCCGCTGTCCTTCCTCCATCTGCTGCGCCTGGCCCTGCGCCAGCTGCGCCGCGAGGCGCGCGCCGGCGAACTGCGCGTGCTGTTCGTCGCCCTGCTGATCGCCGTGGCGGCGAGCAGCGCCATCGGCCACTTCACCGAACGCCTGAACGGCGCCATGCTGCTGCGCGCCGGCGAATTCCTCGGCGCCGACCTGGTGCTGCGCGGCAGCAGTCCGGCACAGCCGGACCAGCTCGACGCCGGCCGGCGCCTCGGCCTGCAGGAAGCCGCCACGGTCGAGTTCTCCAGCGTGATCGCCAGCGAACAGGCCCTGCAGTTGGCCAGCGTCAAGGCGGTCGACGCGCGCTACCCGCTGCGCGGCCAGCTGCGCAGTGCCGCGCACCCCTTCGCCGCCGAACAGCCCGGAGGCCATCCGGCGCCCGGCGAGGCCTGGGCGGAAAGCCGCCTGCTGACCGCGCTGGACCTGAAGGTCGGCGACGTCGTCGAGGTCGGCCGCCAGCGCCTGCGCCTGAGCCGCGTGCTGACCTACGAGCCGGACCGCGCCGGCGACTTCTACAGCCTGACCCCGCGCCTGCTGATCAACCTCGCCGACCTGGACGCCACCGGCGTGGTGCAGCCCGGCAGCCGGGTCGCCTACCGCACCCTGTGGCGCGGCGAGGCGGCGCAGCTGGCGGCCTATCGGCAGGCGCTCGACGGCCGCCTGGCCGCCCACCAGCGCCTGCAGGATGCTCGCGACGGCAGCCGGCAGATCGGCGGCGCGCTGCAGCGCGCCGAGCGCTACCTGGGCCTGGCCAGCCTCGCCGCGGTGCTGCTCGCCGGGGTCGCGGTGGCGCTGTCGGCCAGCCGTTTCGCCAGCCGCCGCTACGACCTGGCCGCCCTGCTGCGCTGCCTGGGTCTGGCCCGTCGCCAGGCGCTCGCCCTGTTCGCCCTGCAGGTGCTGCTGCTCGGCCTGGCCGCCAGCCTGGCCGGCGTGCTGCTCGGCAGCCTCGCCCAGCTCGCCCTGTTCCACCTGCTCGGCGGCCTGCTGCCGGCCGAAATCCCGCCGACCGGCTGGCGCCCGGCGCTGCTCGGCGTCGCCGTCGGCATGGTCGCCATGGCCGGCTTCGCCCTGCCGCCGCTGGCCGCGCTGGGCCGGGTGGCGCCGCTGCGCGTGCTGCGCCGCGACCTGCAGCCGGTGCCGCTGTCCAGCCTGGCCGCCTACGCCAGCGCGCTGCTGGCGCTGGGCCTGCTGATGTGGTGGCTGAGCCTGGACCTGTGGCTGACCCTCGCCCTGCTCGGTGGCGGCCTGCTCGCCTGCCTGCTGCTCGGCGGCCTGTGGCTGCTGGCCCTGCGCGGCCTGCGCCGCCTGCTGGCCAACGCCGGACTGGCCTGGCGCCTGGGACTCGGCCAGTTGCTGCGCCACCCGCTGGCCGCCGCCGGCCAGTCGCTGGCCTTCGGCCTGATCCTGCTGGCCATGGCGCTGGTGCTGCTGCTGCGCAGCGAGCTGCTCGACGACTGGCAGCGCCAGTTGCCGGCCGACGCCGCCAACCACTTCGCCCTGAACATCCTGCCCGACGAGCGCGAGGCCTTCGCCGCGCGCCTGGCCGCGCTCTCGGCGCGCCGCGCGCCGCTCTACCCGGTCGCCCCCGGCCGGCTGGTCAGCATCAACGGCGAGCCGGTGCGCCAGCACGTCAGCAAGGAGTCGCGCGGCGAGCGGGCGGTGCAGCGCGACCTGAGCCTGACCTGGAGCCACGAACTGGCCGCCGACAACCGCCTGCTCGCCGGCCAGTGGTGGGATACGCTGCCGGCCGGACACGGCCCGGCGGTGTCCATCGAGGCCAAGCTGGCCGAGAGCCTGGGTGTCGGCGTCGGCGACCGGCTCGGCTTCGACATCGGCGGGCAGGCGCTGGAGGCGCGGGTCGCCAGCCTGCGCAGCGTCGACTGGGACAGTTTCCAGCCCAACTTCTACATGGTCTTCGAGCCGTCCAGCATGGCCGGCATCGCGGTCACCTACCTGACCAGCTTCCACCTGCCGGCCAGCCGCGAGCGGGAGCTGGTCGAGCTGGCCCGCGCCTTCCCGGCGGTCACCCTGCTGCAGGTCGACGCTTTGCTCGCCCAGCTGCGCAGCATCCTCGCCCAGGTCAGCCTGGCGGTGGAGTTCGTCCTGCTGTTCGTGCTCGCCGCCGGCCTCGCGGTGCTGCTCGCCGGCCTGCAGAGCACCCTCGACGAGCGCACCCGCCAGGGCGCCCTGCTCCGCGCCCTCGGCGCCGAGCGCCGCCTGCTGCAGCGCGCGCGCCTGGGCGAATTCGCCGTGCTCGGCGCCGCCAGCGGCCTGCTCGCCGCACTGGGCTGCGAGCTGGTCAGCGCCCTGCTCTACCGGCTGGTCTTCGACATGCCCTGGCAGCTCCACCCGCAACTGCTCCTGCTACCCCCGCTGGGCGCGGCGCTGGTCGCCGGCGCCGGCCTGCTGGGCACCCGCCGCGTGCTGAGCGCCAGTCCGCTGGCGGTGCTGCGCGAATCCTGATCCCCCGTACCGGAGTCGCTCGATGAGCCGATATCGTCCGCCGCGCCCCGCCGGCACCCCGCTGATCACCCCCGAAGGCGAGGCGCGGCTGCGCGCCGAACTGCACGAACTGTGGAACGTGCGCCGCCCGCAGGTCACCCAGGCGGTCAGCGAGGCCGCCGCCCAGGGCGACCGTTCGGAGAACGCCGAATACACCTACGGCAAGAAGATGCTGCGCGAGATCGACAGCCGCGTGCGCTTCCTGCGCAAGCGCCTGGAGGCCCTCAAGGTGGTGGGCGAGCGGCCGGCCGACCCCGGCAAGGTGTACTTCGGCGCCTGGGTGACCCTCGAGGACGAGGACGGCGAGCAGGCCCGCTACCGCATCGTCGGCCCCGACGAACTGGACCTCAAGCACAACCTGATCAGCATCGACTCGCCGCTGGCCCGCGCGCTGGTCGGCAAACCGCTGGATGCCGAGGTGCGGGTGCAGACCCCGGCTGGCGAGCGCAGCTGGTACGTGGTGGCCATCGACTATCCCTGAGCCGAGGCTCAGGGCTCCAGCCGGTAGCGCTCGCGGGCGAAGGCCAGCTGGTACTTGTTGATGCTGTTGACGTAGCTGACCACGCCCATGCCGTGGCGCTCGGCCGCCACCCGCTCGACCTGGAAGAACCACTGGTTGGGATTGAGCCCGCGCCGCCGCGCCTCGGCGCGCAGGCTCTGCACCCGCTGCGGGCCGAGGTTGTAGGCGGCGAGGACGAAGGCCATGCGCTCGCGCTCGTTGAGCTGGCTGCTGGCGAAGAAGCGCCGGCGCAGCATGGCCAGGTAGCGCGTGCCGGCCTGCACGTTGCCGTCGAGGCTGGCATGGTTGTGGACCCCGACGCTGCGCGCCGCCGCCGGGGTGATCTGCAGCAGCCCGGTGGCGCCACCGGCGCCGCGCGCGGCGGGGTTGAGGGTCGACTCCTTGAAGGCCAGCGCGGCCAGCAGCAGCCAGTCGAGATCCGCGGCGCGGGCATGGCTCATCAGCGTCGCGCGCACCCGCGCCAGGCGCTGCAGCTCGACGCGGCCGAGCGGGTTGTGGACCTTGTAGAGGCGCCGGTAGACCCGCTGGAAGGCGGCGTCCTGGTTGGCCGGCGCGCGGTATTCGCGCAGGAAGCGGTCGATGCCGGCGCGCAGGTTGGGCGCCTCGCGGTGCACGAACCAGTGCATGCCGCCCTCCGTGGCCAGCTGCAGGTGGCGGTCGATGCGCAGCTTCGGCCAGACCCGCGCCCAGCGTTCGGCGATCGGCAGCTCCACCGCGGTCATCGGCAGGATGCCGGCCTGGACCATCTCCAGCACGTCCTCCACCGCCAGGCTGGGGTCCAGCCAGTCGGCGACGATGGGCGTCTTGCGTCCGGCGTTGAAGCCCTGCAGCGCCTCGCGGGCGGCGCTGCCGGCCGGCAGCGCCAGGCTGCGCCCGGCCAGTTGCTCGAGGGTGGCGTAGCGGCGGTTGCCCTGGCGGCTGACCACCACCAGCGGCACCCGGGCCAGCAGCGGCGCGCTGGCGCTGACCGCCTGGCCGCGGCGCACCGCCAGCAGCTCGCCGGGCGCCACCAGGTCGCCCTCGCCGCGCAGCAGCGCCGGCAGCAGTTGCTCCTTGGGCAGGGGGATCAGCTTCAGGCGCACCTCGCGGCCGTCGCGCGCGCCGCGGTTGAGGTATTGCTCGAAGGCGCGCAGGCGCCGGTATTCGACGCCGATCGGCTCGCCACGCACCTCGCCCGAGCTGTTGCGGCTCTGGTTGACCAGCACCCGCAACTGCCCGCTGGCGCGCACCGCCGCCAGGTCGCGCACCCGCGTGTGGCCCTCCCAGCCTTCCGGCGGGCCGGGCAGACGGGCCTGGGCCAGCGGCGCCAGCAGCAGGCCGAGCAGCGCCAGGCAGGCGCACAGCCAGAGCGCCGGCAGGGTTCTGCCGTTACTGGCGCGGTTGCGGTTAAATAGGCTCTTTTTCGTCAATCTCGAATTCCCGACCGGGCATTCGGCCAGCCAACGGGTGCAGCACCATGCAACTGATCGACATCGGCGTCAATCTGACTCATGGCTCATTTGCCAGGGACACCGAGGCCTTCCTGCAGCGCGCCCGGGACGCCGGCGTGTGCCAGATGGTGCTCACCGGCACCTCGGCGGAGGACAGCGAAGCGGCGCTGGCGCTGTGCCGCGCCTTCGACCCCGAGGGACAGCGGTTGTTCGCCACCGCCGGCCTGCATCCCCACGAAGCCAGCCAGTGGCACGCCGACAGCGCCCGCCAGCTGCGCGCGCTGCTGGCCGAGCCGCAGGTGCGCGCGGTCGGCGAATGCGGGCTGGACTTCAACCGCGATTTCTCGCCGCGCCCGCAGCAGGAGAAGGCGCTGGAGGAGCAGCTGGCGCTGGCCTGCGAACTGCAGCGCCCGGTGTTCCTCCACGAGCGCGAGGCCAGCGTGCGCCTGCTGGCGATCCTGCGCCACTACCGCGACCGCCTGCCGGGCGCGGTGGTGCACTGCTTCACCGGCGAGAAGGCGGCGCTGTACGCCTACCTCGACCTCGACCTGCACATCGGCATCACCGGCTGGATCTGCGACGAGCGCCGCGGCAGCCACCTGCATCCGCTGGTGCGCGAGATTCCCGCCGGCCGCCTGATGCTGGAAAGCGACGCGCCCTACCTGCTGCCGCGCACCCTGCGCCCGCGACCCAGGCACGGCCACAACGAGCCGGCGTTCCTGGTCGAGGTGCTCGACGAGGTGGCCCGCCATCGCGGCGAGTCCGCCGAGCAGCTGGCCGCCCACAGCACCGCCAGCGCGCGGGCCTTCTTCGCCCTGCCCTCAGTCTGAGGCGCCGTCCAGATCGCGCTGCAGCTGCGCCAGCGCCGCATCGGCGGCCAGCGCCGCCTGCTCCAGTTCGGCCTGCCACTGCGCCAGACAGGGCGCCAGCGCGGCATCGACGGCGGTGCGCTGGCACCACTGCCAGCGATCGTGCCAGTCGCCGAGGGCGGCCTGGGCCAGCTTGAGGCCCTCGCCCTGCACCTGCAGCTGCCGCGGCCAGGCCTCGGCGGCGTAGCGCACGCGCTTGACCAGGATGCGCAGCCGATGGCGGTCGTGGGCCGGGTCGGCCAGCCCCTCGCGCAGCCGCAGCACCTGGCGCTGCAGGCGCCGCTGCAGGCGCTTGCCCAGCCCGCGCAGGGCGCCCTCGCGCTCGGCCTCGCGCAGCAGTCCCGGCCACAGCCCCAGCGCCTGGCGCAGGCGGGCCAGCTCGGGGGCGGCCAGCAGTTCGTCGTAGCCCGCCTCCAGCGTGCCGCGCCGCTGCACGGCCAGCGCTTCCAGGCCACGGCGCTGCAGTTCCTCGGCCAGCACCTCGACGTCGCGCAGCGGTCCGGACTGGCGGCCGAAGGCGCCGGACAGCGCCTCCAGGGTCTCCACCCCGGGTACCCCGCGCAGCGGGCGCAGCAGGCTGCGCAACCGCCGCACCGCCACCCGCAGGTCGTGCAGCGCCTCGCCGTCGGTGCGCGCCTGCAATCGCGCGCGGGCCGCCAGCAGGGCCACTTCAAGAGCGATGGAACGGTGGATCAGACGATCGAGCAAAGCGGACATTGCGCCTCTCCTTCTGTGTCGTCGGGAATCTCGCCTCGCCCAGCATACCAGCAGGACGCCGGGCGGCCCGCCCGCTCGGGCCGGCGCCGGCTCAGGCACGCCCCACGCGACGCAGGCTGCGCCGCAGCTCGTCCAGCCGCTGGCGCAGCGTCACGGCAGAGCGCGGCGCGGCGGCGTAGCGCTGCGCCTCGAAGGCTTGGGCGAAGGCGAGGATCGCCGCCGCCTGAGCCGGCAACGCGCGCGCCGCGCGCTCGGCGAAGTCGCGCGGCCCCTCACCGGGCGCACGGTACAGCCGCTGGCGCGCCAGCAGACGCTCGAAGCGCCGGTATAGGCGGCGCTGACCGTCGCGCTCGACCCGCCAGGGCTTGAGCAGCAGCAGGGCGAGCAGCGCCAGCACGGCCAGTGTGCCGCCGAGGATCAGGGCTGCGAGCTGGCCGTGCTGCAGGTCGCCGAACAGGCGGCGCAGCAGCTGCATCTGGGTGTCGCCGCGATAGCCCAGCACCTGACGCTGCCAGGCGTGGTTGAGGGCATCCCAGGACAGGCGCAGCTCGTTCAGCCAGGCCACGTGGCGATAGCGCAGCGCCGACAGCGGGGTCTCGGCGAGGAAGGCCTCGCCCTCCGGCAAGGCCTGCTCCAGCCCCAGCTCGATGCGCGCCGGCGCCACCTGGAAGGTCGGGTCGACGCTGCGCCAGCCGAATCCCGGCTGCCAGTACTCGACCCAGGCGTGGGCGTCGAACTGGTGGACCAGCACATGCTGGCCGTCGGGATTGACCTCGCCGCCCTGGTAGCCGGCCACCACCCGGCTCGCCACCCCGGCGGCGCGCAGCACGAAGGCCATCGCTCCGGCGTAGTGGGCACAGAAGCCGCGCCGGCTGTCGAACAGGAAGTGGTCGATGCTGTCACCGGCCGCCGGCGTCGGGCGCAGGGTGTAGGCGAACGACTGCTCGGCGAAGTAGCCCAAAAGCGCCGCGGCCAGCGCCTGCGGATCGTCGCCGTGCTGCGCGCGCAGCCGCGCCGCCCAGGCCCGCGCGCGCGGATTGCCGCTCGCCGGCAGCTGCAGCGCCGCGGCCAGCCGCGGGCTGCCGGCGGCCTCGCGGCGCGCCTCGGGCCAGGACTGCAGCGTATACAGCAGGCGCTGCTCGACGGGGCGGGCATGTTCGAGGCGGAAGTCGCCCTTCTGGCGGATCTCCGCCTGGGCGCTGTAGGCGCTGTCCAGCGCCGGCAGCCAGGGCCGGCCGCTGGGTTCCAGGACGATGCTGTAGTCCAGGCGCGGGCCGCGCGGCTGCCACCGCGGCGTATCCGACCAGGCCGCTTCGGGCAGTTGCGACCAGCGCTGGCCGTCGAACGCCTCGTAGGTCAGCGCCCGCCAGTAGAGCTGCGCGCGCGGCGGCGGCGGCCCCTCGAAACGGGCGCGCAGCACCAGCGCATCGGACAGCCCCAGCTCGGCGATCTCCCCCGGCGCCATGCTCTCGGACAGTCCGCTGCGCGCCTGCAGGCCGTTCTGCGGCAGGCGCCACAGCGGTTCGAGGCGCGGCACCAGCAGGAACAGCAGCAGCGCCAGCGGCGCCGCCTGCAGCACCAACAGCAGGGCCAGGCGCAGGGTCGGCCAGGGCCGCTCGACCAGCGGCGAGGTCTGCAGGCCGAGCAGCGCGGCAAGCAGGGCGAGCACCGCCAGCAGGCTGTACAGCGCCGCCGGCAGACTGTCGTCGAACAGGTAGCCGACCCCCACGGCGATGAAGCCGAGCAGGATCGCCACCTGGCCGTCGCGGCGGGTCTTCAGCTCCACCAGCTTGAGCACGAAGGTGGCCAGCAACAGGGCGCGCCCGGCCTCCAGGCCGAACAGCGAACCGTGGGCGCTATAGACCCCGGCGGCGGCGGCCAGCACCATGGCCGCCTTGCTCCAGGCGCCTGGGAAGCCGGCGCGCATGCGCAGCACCTGCACCCGCCAGGCGGCGCAGACCAGCCACAGGCCGCTGATCCACAGCGGCAGGTGGCGCAGGTGCGGGGCGATCACCAGCACCTGCGCCACCAGCAGCCAGAGCAGCGCGACCCGCGGCAGCGGCGGGGCCTGGCGGACCTGCGCCCGCCACGCGGCCAGGCGGCGCCTCACGACGCCCGCTCCGCCGCGCCGCGCTCGAACAGCGCCAGGTCGCGCAGGCACTGCTCCACGCTCGCCGTGCCGGGCGCGCGGCTGACGCCGGGCAGGCGCAGGCCGAAGGTCTTGCCGCGCGCCGCCAGCTGCAGCACGCCATGGCAGAGCAGCGACAGGCGCGCCTCGCGCTCGCCGTCCAGCGCCTCGAAGTCCAGCCAGGGATCGTCGCCGCGCAGGGCGGCGAAGTCCTTGACCAGCAGACCTTGGCCGCGCGACCAGGCCTTCCAGTGCAGGCGCCGCCGCGAGTCGCCGGGCTGGTAGGGACGCAGCCCCTGGAAATCGTCGACCCCGTCACGAGCCAGGGCACGACCACCCTCCTCGCCGCCGCCGAGCGCCGCCTGCCACTCGCCGGCCAGCGGCGCCGGATAGACCAGCACCGCCAGCTGCAGGTCGACCCAGCTCCAGGCCACCCACAGGCCGAGGGGGAAGCGCGTCTCGACGCGCAGGCGCGGCGCCGCCAGCCAGCCGCGCCGTACGGTGGCCAGGCTCAGATCGATCTCGGCATTGCCGGCCGCCGGCACGTCGGCGCGCAGCAAGGGCGCCGGCGGCCAGCCCAGTTCGATGCCGTGATGGGCGCGCCCGCCGCTCTGCAGGCGCACGCGCAGCAGCGCGCGCTCGCCGGCGAACACCGGCGGCGCCTCGCCGGCCGCCAGCTCGATGCCGGCCAGGTTGCGCCAGGTGTGCAGGATCGCCACCAGCGCCAGCGACAGCAGCAGGAAGCACAGGGCGTAGGCCAGGCTGTTGCGGTAGTTGATCGCCACCAGCAGCAGCGCCAGCCAGCCGACGGCGAACAGCCAGCCGGCCGCGCTCGGACGGATGAAGATGCTCCGCGCGCCGAGGCGTACCTGGCGTGCGGCGGGGATGCGCCGCTGCAGCCAGCGGCCGTCGCGCCAGAGCTTGCCCGCCCCGGCCATCACAGCGGCGCCACGTCGCGCAGCAGACCCTGCACCAGCGCGCCGCCGCCGTGGCCGGCGGGGTCGGCGGCATCGCGCAGGCGATGTCCGGCCACCGCCGGCAGCACTGCCTGGACATCCTCGGGGATCACGTAGTCGCGCCCGGCCAGCAGCGCCCAGGCGCGCGCCGCCGCCAGCAGGCCGAGGCTGCCGCGCGGCGACAGGCCGAGGGCGAAGGACGGCTGGCTGCGGGTGGTTTCGGCCAGGCGCAGGATGTAGTCGACCACCGCCTCGCTGACATGCACGGCGCCCGCCTGGGCCTGCAGCGCGGCCAGGGCGCGGGGATCGAGCACCGGCTCCAGCTGCGGCAGCAGCTCGCGCCGCGAGGCGCCGAGCAGCAGGGCGCGCTCGGCGGCGCGTGCCGGGTAGCCGAGGGCGATGCGCATCAGGAAGCGGTCGAGCTGCGACTCGGGCAGCGCGAAGGTGCCGCCCTGACAGCTGGGGTTCTGGGTGGCGATGACGAAGAACGGCTCGGGCAGCGGCCGGGTCGCACCCTCGATGGTCACCTGGCGCTCCTCCATGGCCTCCAGCAGCGCGCTCTGGCTCTTCGGGGTGGCCCGGTTGATCTCGTCGGCCAGCACCAGTTCGGCGAAGATCGGCCCGGGATGAAAGCTGAACTGCCCGCTGTCGCGGTCGAACACCGAGGTGCCGAGGATGTCGCCGGGCAGCAGGTCGGAGGTGAACTGGATGCGCTGGTAGCTCAGCCCCAGCACCCGCGCCAGGGCATGGCTGAGGGTGGTCTTGCCCATCCCCGGCAGGTCTTCGAGCAGCAGGTGCCCGCGCGCCAGCAGGCAGGCCAGGGCCAGGCGCACCTGGCGCTCCTTGCCCAGCAGCACCCGGTTGATTTCCCCCAGGCAACGTTCCAGTTGGCTGCGCATCGTCCACTCCTTGTCTCGACCGTTTCGCTTGGCCGGCGATCGTACTGCCCGGCGCCGCGTCAACCAAGCGACGTCCGCACGCTTCGGCGCCCGCCGGCGCCGCGCGGTGCCGGTTTTATTTCCGGATATTACATCCGCCCCGTACGCCGCAGCCCGCAGAGGACGGGGGCTGCCGGCCATCGGGCGGCCGCGCGCGGGGCGACTCGCGGCGCCGGCGCGGGGCGGCGCGCATGGACGCTGGCGGCGCCGCTGCGGTAAGTTTCGGGCGCATCGATGCGCCCGTACAGCGATCCGGAGGGCATCATCGGGCAACGGGCAGGCAAAGACCGGCAAACGGAGTCCACTTTTCCACCCCGCCACAATCCCTTCATCGATTCGGGAGACGCTGCGTATTCGGACGACAACAATCAGAAATCCGAGGTAGGTACATTGAAAGTTGGACTCATAGGTTTTGGGCGCACGGGCAAGTCCGTCGCCAGCGTGCTGCTCAACAGCAGCGACACCACCCTGGAATGGGTGATCCGCGGCTCGGCCACCCCCGGGCACCGCTCCGCCGCCGAGTGCCTCGGCGTGGAGTCGAACAACCCGGCGACCCTCTTCGGCCGCGACGAACTGCGCATCGACGAGCTGCTGGAACGCCAGCCGGTCGACCTGATCATCGACTTCTCCTCCAGCGACGGCATCGAGCTGTACGCCGAGGAGGCCGGGCGGCGCGGCATCGCCATCATCAGCGCAATTTCCCACTACCCCGAGGAGCGCATCGCCCAGCTCCAGGCGCTGGGGCAGCACACGCGCATCCTCTGGTCGCCGAACATCACCCTGGGGATCAACTTCCTGATCCTCGCGGCGAAGATCCTCAAGCAGATCGCCCCCGACGCCGACATCGAGATCATCGAAGAGCACTTCGCCAGCAAGCCGGAAACCTCCGGCACCGCCAAGGTGATCGCCGAGAGCCTCGACAAGTGCAGCGACGACATCAAGTCGATCCGCGCCGGCGGCATCGTCGGCCGCCACGAGATCCTCTTCGGCTTCCCCTACCAGACCGTGCGCCTGAGCCACGAGTCGATCGCCCGCGAGGCCTTCGGCAACGGCGTGCTGTTCGCCGCGCGCAACCTGTTGCAGCGCGAAGCGGGCTTCTACAGCATGCAGGACCTGCTCGAACCCTACTTCTACGACAAGGCGGCCAGCGGCTGAACGCCCTGGCCGCGCAACCGGCCCCGCTTACAAGGAGTTGCACCATGTCCTCGCCCACCCCATCGAACTGGCACGCCCGCGACGGCCAGGAGTGCCTGGATGCACTGCACAGCAGCTGCGCCGGGCTGGAGGGTCCCGAGGCGCAGCGGCGCCTGGAGCGCCACGGCGCCAACCGCCTGCCGGAGGCGCCCGGCAAGGGCTGGCTGCAGCGCCTGCTGCTGCAGTTCCACAACCTGCTGATCTACGTGCTGCTGGCCGCCGCGGTGCTGGTCGCGGCCCTCGGCGAGTGGCTGGACAGCGCGGTGATCCTCGGCGTGGTGCTGATCAACGCCGTGGTCGGTTTCGTCCAGGAAGGCAAGGCCGAACAGGCCATGCGCTCGATCCGCGGGCTGCTCAGCCTGGAATGCCGGGTGCGCCGCAACGGCGTGATCCAGACACTGCCGGCCGAACAGCTGGTGCCCGGCGACATCGTCCTGCTCGACGCCGGCGACCGGGTGCCGGCCGACCTGCGCCTGCTCGACTGCCGCGACCTGCGCATCGACGAGGCGATGCTCACCGGCGAGTCGCTGCCGGCCGGCAAGCGCTGCACGCCGGTGGACAACCAGGCCAGCCTCGGCGACCGCCACGGCATGGCCTACTCCGGCACCCTGGTGGTGGCCGGCAGCGGCAGCGGCGTGGTGGTGGCCACCGGCACGCAGACCGAACTGGGCAACATCAGCCACCTGCTCGGCACGGTGGAAAGCCTGCTCACTCCGCTGCTGGCCGACATGCAGCGCTTCGCCCGCCAGCTGACCCTGCTCATCGTCGGCCTCGCCGTGCTGACCTTCGCCATCGGCGTGCTGTGGCGCGGCTACTCGGCCGAGGAAATGCTCATGGCCGCGGTCGGCCTGGCCGTGGCGGCGATCCCCGAAGGTCTGCCGGCGGTGCTGACCATCGTCCTCGCCCTCGGCGTGCAGCGCATGGCCCGCCACCGCGCCATCGTCCGCCGCCTGCCGGCGGTGGAGAGTCTCGGTGCGGTGACGGTGATCTGCTCGGACAAGACCGGCACCCTGACCCGCAACGAGATGACCGTGCAACGGGTATTCACCGCCCAGGGCGACTACGCCATCGGCGGGGTCGGCTACGCCCCCTGCGGCGAGCTGCGCCACGCCGGCGAGGTGTGCGACCCGCAGCAGTTCCCCGACCTGCTGGAGCTGGCCCGCGCCGGCCTGCTGGCCAACGACGCCAGCCTGCGCGAGAGCACCGAGGGCTGGCAGATCAGCGGCGACCCCACCGCCGCCGCCCTGCTCACCCTGGCCGGCAAGCTCGGCCTGGAAAGCGCGCATGAACAGGCGCGCCTGCCGCGCATCGACGCCATTCCCTTCAGTCCCGAGCTGCGCGCCACCGCCAGCCTGCACCACGACCACGCCGGGCACGGGCTGATCTACCTGTTCGGCGCTCCGGAGCGGGCGCTCGAACTGTGCAACCGCCAGTGGCGCGACGGCAGCGCCGAGCCCCTCGACCTGCGCCTCTGGCACAGCCGCATCGAGCAGGGCGCCAGCGCCGGCCTGCGCATGCTGGGCATCGCCATGCGACCGCTGCAGGCGCCGCAGAGTCTGCTGGACTACGCCGACCTGGAGGGCGACTTCATCCTCCTCGGTCTGGTCGGCATGCTCGACCCGCCGCGCGAGGAAGCCATCGCCGCCATCGCCGACTGCCGCAACGCCGGCATCGCGGTGAAGATGATCACCGGCGACCACGCCGCCACCGCCAGCGTGATCGCCGAGCGCCTCGGCCTGGCCGGCGGCGCGCCGCTGACCGGCGCCGATCTGGATCGCCTCGACGACCGCGAACTGGACGAGCGCCTGCCGCATACCTCGGTGTTCGCCCGCACCAGCCCGGCGCACAAGCTGCGCCTGGTCGAGCGCCTGCAAGCCAATGGCGCACGGGTGGCGATGACCGGCGACGGGGTCAACGACGCCCCTGCGCTCAAGCGCGCCGACATCGGCATCGCCATGGGCATCAAGGGCACCGAGGCGGCCAAGGAGGCCTCGCAGATGGTGCTGGCCGACGACAACTTCGCCACCCTCGCCCACGCGGTGGCCGAGGGCCGCACCGTCTACGACAACCTGAAGAAGTCGATCCTGTTCATCCTGCCGACCAACGGCGGCCAGGCGCTGGTGCTGCTGGCGGCCATCGCCCTGGGCCTGACCCTGCCGATCACCCCGCTGCAGATCCTCTGGGTCAACATGATCACCGCGGTGACCCTGGCGCTGGCGCTGGCCTTCGAGCCGGCCGAGGGCGAGCTGATGCGCCGCCCGCCGCGCGACCCGGCGCAGCCGCTGCTGTCCGCCCTGGTGCTGTGGCGCATCCTGTTCGTCTCGCTGCTGCTCACCGCCGCCAGCCTCGGCCTGTTCCTCTACGCCCAGAGCCAGGGGCTGGCGCTGGAGGTGTGCCGTACCCTGGCGGTCAACGCGCTGGTCGCCGGCGAGATCGGCTACCTGTTCTGCGCCCGCCGCCTGCACGCGCCGGCCGCCTTCGGCCTGCGCGACAACCCGATGGTCTGGGGCATGGTGCTGCTGTTGCTGCCGCTGCAACTGGCATTCAGCCACTGGGCGCCGCTGCAGGAGCTGTTCGGCACCGCGGCGCTGGATGCCGGCGGCTGGAGCTGGGTGATCGGCGCCGGACTGGCGGTGCTGGTGCTGGTCGAGCTGGAGAAGTGGCTGCTCGGCCGCCTGCTGCGCCGCGAGGCCTGACGGCCCGCGCGCCGACGCGCTGCGCCTGCACAAAAACGCCGTTTCCCCGCCCGGGGAAACGGCGTTTTGCGTGGCGGACGGCGACATGCGCGAGCGGCGGCCTATGCGGACGAAGCCTGCGCGCGCGACCGGAACCGGCGCATGGGTTGTTCAAGCACACGAGCGCCGCCATACCAGGCGATGCCCTGTAGCGGCCTCCTGGTGTGGCGGCGCCTTGAAGTGGAGGGCAGCAGCACCCGACTGCGATCGCGTGGGGCAGCCACGTGGCCATGCGGCTCAACGTGGCGGCGCGGACACCTCCTGGGTCACGCCCCAGCCGTCGAGGATGCCGCCGAGCGGACCGACCACCGCCTGCAGGTCGTGTTCGAAGTCGTCGATGCCGTCGCGGGTGGCGTACATCACCTTGCTGACCTGCAGGTGCCAGGCGCCGTCGCGCCGGCAGACCTGGGCATTCAGCCACTCGCCACGGAACTGCCCGGCGGCGCGGCGCGCCTGCGCCTCGTCGGCGAAGATCGCGTAGAACTCGATGGGATGCACACGGGCGAAGTCGAAACCGCCCTCGCGCATCTGCCGCAGCACGGTATTGCCGATGTCTTCAGGAGAGATTCTGGCCATGGCGCACACTCCTTCATCGTTCAACGGACATTAAGCTGCCACCGGACCCAGACGAGGGTCTGCATGAAAGGCCGGCCGGGCGAGCGGCGGGCAAAGCGAAAAGCGGCGGGGAAGCGCAGTTTACCGAGCGTAAATGAGCATTCCGAGCCGCTTTGCAACGCCACTCGACCGGGCGCAGGCACTCCCAGAGCCTAGTGGCAAATCGGCCGGCGTGCACGCGCTCCCGGCACCGATCCGACGGCGCGCACCGCACGGGCCGGACTTGCGCCGGGCATTCTGCGACAATCGCCGGCGATTTCCGCACCCTCCTCCGGCAAGGCTGATCGATGACGCTGTACCCCCTGGCAGGCGGCCTCGCCCTACTGCTGTTCTGTCTGCTGCTTGCGCTGCTCTGGCGCCGCGCCTCGCGCCGGCGCAACGCCACCTACCGGCGGCTGCCCGCGCTGTTCAGCCCCGGCGAGCGGGCCTTCCTCGCCGTGCTGCGCGAGGTGGTCGGCGAGCGCGCCCTGGTGTTCGGCAAGGTGCGCGTCGCCGACCTGCTCACCCCGCGCAGCGGCCTCAAGGGCCAGCGCTGGTGGCGGGCCTTCAACCGCATTTCGGCCAAGCATGTCGACTTCGTGCTCTGCAACCGCGACGACTGCGCGGTGCTCTGCGTGGTGGAGCTCAACGACGCCTCCCACCAGCGCCGCGACCGCCGCGAGCGCGATGCCTTCCTGGCGGAAGCCTGCGCCGGCGCCGGGCTGCCGCTGCTGCAGGTGACCGCGCGGGCGCGCTATGCACGCGCCGACCTCGAAGCGCTGCTGGCGCCCCATCTGGACAGCCGCCACGACACCCCCGTGGCGCCGGCCATACCCCGCTGCACGGCCTGCGCCGCGCCGATGGTGCAGCGCGTGGCACGCCGTGGCAGCCATGCCGGACGCGCCTTCTGGGCTTGCAGCCGCTTCCCGGCCTGCCGGCACATCGAACCCATCGACCGCTCACAGGAGTGACGCCATGACCCCGACCCTGCGCCCGATGCGCACCAGCGACATCCCGGCGATCCTCGCCATCCAGGCCGAGGCCTACAGCGACATGCTGCTGGAAAGCGCTGAGGTGATCGCCCTGCGCCTGCAGGCCTCTCCCGAACTGGCCTGGGTGGCCACCGACGCGCAAGGCCCCTGCGCCTACCTGTTCGGCTACCGCTCCCGCGCCGGCACCGTCACCCCGCTGGACGGCGCCTTCAGCGAACCGGACGACCCCGACTGCCTGTACCTGCACGACCTGGCGGTGGCGCGCCGCGCCGCCGGCCGGGGCATCGGCCCGCTGCTGGTGCAGCGCCTGCTCGACCACGCCCGCGCCCAGCGCCTGCGCTACAGCGCGCTGGTCTCGGTGCAGGACTCCGAGGCCTTCTGGAGCCGCCTGGGCTACGCTCCGGCCAGCGACCTGGACGAGCGCCAGCAGGCCCATCTGGCGTCCTACGGAGTGCCGGCGCGGTACATGGTGCAGGCGCTGCACTGAGTACGCGGGCCGAAAGCCTGCGCCGAAACGACAGAAGGGGCCTTGCGGCCCCTTCTGCGTTTCACCCGGCGAGCACTCAGTCGTTGCTCGGCTTGTGCACCGCTTCCAGCACGTACTGCGGCAGGGCAAAGGCCGCCTGGTGGATGTCGGCGTTGTAGTAGCGGGTGACGATACCGCTGCCGGCGTAGCGCTGGCGCAGGGTTTCCAGCGGCAGCTTGCGGTAGTCGGCGTTGGTGCTGCCCCAGGCGAAGGTCATGGCGCCGCCGATGTAGGTGGGTACCGCGGCCTGGTAGAAGTGCCAGTCGGAGAACAGACCGTTCATCCGCTTGGCGGTGGTCTGCACTTCGCCCAGCTGCATGAACGGGGTGCCGTTCTGAGTGACCAGGATGCCGCCGTCGTTCAGGCAGCGGCGGCAGGCTTCGTAGAAGTTCTCCGAGAACAGCACCTCGCCCGGACCGATCGGGTCGGTGGAGTCGGAGATGATCACGTCGAACTTTTCCTCGGTGGTAGCAACGAAGCGCATGCCGTCGTCGATCACCAGGTTCAGGCGCGGATCGTCGTAGGCGCCGCGGGAATGGTTGGGCAGGAACTGCTTGCACATGTCGACCACGGTGGCGTCGATCTCGACCATGGTGATGTGCTCGACGCTGCGGTGCTTGGTCACTTCGCGCAGCATGCCGCCGTCGCCGCCGCCGATGATCAGCACGCGCTTGGCCAGGCCGTGGGCGAGGATCGGCACGTGGGTGAGCATCTCGTGGTAGATGAACTCGTCGGCCTCGGTGGTCTGGATCACGCCGTCCAGGGCCATGACACGGCCCATGCGGGCGTTCTCGAAGATCACCAGATGCTGGTGCTCGGTACGCACTTCATGAAGCATCTTGTCGATGCTGAAACGCTGGCCATAGCCTTCGTAGAGGGTTTCCTGGTAATCGCTCATCGGCGTGTTTCCTTGCAAGTCGTTGAAAACTTCGGGGCGCAGACGCCCCGGATGTCCGGGATTGTAGGGGGCGCACGGCCGCCACGACAGTCTGGGGCCGCCGGGTGACGGCCCGGTTGCAGGGCTGCGTGTGGCCGGCGGCGGCTCAGCAGGCCGCCGGATCGATGGCCGCGAAGCTGGCCACGGTGCGGTGGCCGGCCAGCTCGCCACCCTCGCGGGCCAGGCCGCAGGTAGCCATGCCGGCGGCGCGAGCGGCGTCCAGCTCCTCGACCACGTCGGAGAGGAACAGGATCTCGCCGGCCGGGCGGCCCAGGGCGGCGGCGATGCGGGCGTAGGACGCCGCCTCGCGCTTGCCGCCGCTGGTGGTGTCGAAGTAGGCGTCGAACAGCGCCGTCAGGTCGCCCGCCTCGGAGCAGCCGAAGATCAGCTTCTGCGCCTGGATCGAGCCGGAGGAGTAGACGCCTAGGGTGTAGCCGGCGGCGTGCCAGGCGCGCAGCGCCGCGACCGCGTCGGGGTAGACGTGCCCCTTGAGCTGGCCGGCGCGGTAGCCCTGCGCCCAGACCATGCCCTGCAGCGCCTTGAGCGAGGTGGCCTTGCGGTCGGCGGCGATCCACTCCAGGAGGATGGCGATGACCCGTTCCAGATCGGCGTCGGCCTCGCCGCTCTCGGCGCGCACCGCGGCGATCTGCTCGGCCACCGCCGGCTCGGCGGCCCGCTCGCGGAGGAAAGCCGGCAGGTGCTGGCGGGCATAGGGGAACAGCACGTCGAAGACGAAACTCACCGCGCTGGTGGTGCCTTCGATATCGGTGAGGATGACTTTGATCGGCACCGTCAGTACTCCAGGCCCGGGAAGCCGGCGGCGATGGGGTCGCCGGTGAACTGCGCCACCCAGCCTTCGGGGTTGTTGAACAGGCGGATGGCGACGAAGTGCGGCTCCTCGCCCATGTCGAACCAGTGCTTGGTGCCGGCCGGTACCGAGATCAGGTCGTTCTTCTCGCAGAGCACCGCGTAGACGCGCTCGTCGACGTGCAAGCAGAACAGCCCGCGACCGGCGACGAAGAAGCGCACCTCGTCCTCGCCGTGGGTGTGCTCGTCGAGGAACTTGGCGCGCAGCTCGGCCTTCTGCGGGTGGTTGCGGTCCATGCTGACCACGTCGACGGTGACGTAGCCCTCCTCGAACATCAGCTTCTCGATCTCGTGGTGGTAGGCGGCGATCACCTCCACCGGGCTGGCGCCGGGGGCGATGGGCGCGTTGGCCGCCCAGCGCTCGAAACGTACGCCGACCGTCGCCAGCGTGCTGGCGATGTCGGCCGGATCGGTGAGCATCTTTTCCGGCTGCTCGGGTTGGGACTGGTGGTAGACGGTCAGGCTGCTCATTGACGGAATCCTTGTGGCTCAGCGACCCAGCACCTGGCGGGTCTTCAGTTCGCATTCGAAGAGGAATTCGAAGGCCTCGATCTGGCGCAGGGCGTCGCTCATCTGCGCGCCCCAAGTGTAAAGGCCGTGGCCGCGGATCAGGTAGCCCACGCAGTCGGGGTGCTTATCCAGCCACTGCTGCACCTGGAGGGCCAGACGGGCGATGTCCTGGTCGTTGTCGAAGATCGGCACTGTCACCCGGCCTTCGTGGGTGGTGACCCCGGCGAAGGCCTTCTGCAGCTCGTAGTCCTCCAGCTCCAGATGGTCGCCCGGGGTGAGGCGCGACAGCACGGTGGCGTTCACCGAGTGGGTGTGCAGCACCGCGCCGATTTCGGCGCGCCAGGCGTACAGCTGGGTGTGCAGCAGGGTTTCGGCCGAGGGCTTCTTGCCCGGCTCCAGGCTGTGGCCGGCCAGGTCGGTGGCCAGCACGTCGTCCTCGCCGAGCTGGCCCTTGTGCTTGCCGGACACGGTGAGCAGCGCCTGGTCGGCGGCCAGGCGCGCCGAGTAGTTGCTACTGGTGGCCGGCGACCAGCCGCGGCCGTAGAGGAAGCGGCCGGCGTCGATGATCTGTCGGGTGAGGCGTTGGCGCTGATCGGTCATCTTGACGGTCTCCAAGCGAGGGGAAATTCAGGGCGCGCAGGCGGGATCGCGCAGGCGCCGGATCACCAGGACGGCGGCGAGCAGCGCCGCCAGGCTGGCCAGGGCGAAGGTCCAGGCCGGGCCGAGGCCGTTCCAGCTATAGCCGGCGTACAGCGCGCCGAGCGCGCCGCCGACGCCGGACAGAGCGGCGTACAACGCCTGGCCCTGGCCCTGCTGGCGGGCGGCGAAGCTGTGGCGGACGAAGTGAATGGCTGCGGCATGGAAGCTGCCAAAGGTCGCCGCGTGCATCACCTGCGCCAGCAGCAGCACCGGCCAGTAGCCGGCCAGGCCGCCCAGCAGCAGCCAGCGCAGCGCCGCCAGCAGCAGGCTGGCGAGCAGCACCTGGCGTACCGAGAAGCGCGCCAGCAGGCGGGCCATGACCAGGAACACGAGGATCTCGGCCACCACGCCGAGCGCCCACAGCGCGCCGATCTGCCCGCGGGCGTAGCCGAGGCTTTCCAGGTGCAGGGTGATGAAGGTGTAGTAGGGACCGTGGCTGAACAGCATCAGCGCCACCGCACCATAGAAGGCCGGCACGCCCGGACGGCGCAGCTGCTGCAGAAAGCCGCCGCGCGCCGCCTCGCCGGGCGGGCTGTGGGGCTGGGCGTTGGGAATCCACAGGCTGCCGAGGGCGATGCCCAGCATGATCAGGCTCACCGCCCAGGGATAGGCGTCCAGGCTGACCCGCTCGAACAGCGCGCCGAGGCCCACCACCGCGGCGATGAAACCGATCGAGCCCCACAGGCGCAACTGGCTGTAGCGCGCCGCCTGCTCGCCCAGGTGGGCCAGGGTGATGACCTCGAACTGCGGCAGCACCGCGTGCCAGAAGAATGCGTGCAGGGCCATCACCAGGGCCAGCCAGGCGTAATCCTGGCGATGGAAGATGGCGAGAAAGCTCAGCAGGGTGCAGAAAGCGCCGAGGCGCACGATCAGCAGGCGTCGGCCGCTGACGTCGCCCAGCCAGCCCCACAGGTTGGGCGCCACGCAGCGCATCAGCATGGGAATGGCCACCAGCTCGCCGATGCGCGCCGCGGAGAAGCCCAGGTGATGGAAATACAGGGCGAGGAACGGCGCCGTCGCGCCGAGCAGGGCGAAGTAGTTGAAGTAGAAACCGGACAGCCGCCAGTAGGGCAGAGCCGCCGTCATGGGCGACCCGCCGCGCGACGCACGCACGACGCGCTCCGGCGCCGCACGCGCCGGGAAGCGGCCGGCGCCGCTGCCCGAGCGACTCGCCGGCTCACAGCTGCGGCAGCACCGGAGTGTTCACCCGCACGTCGGCGTTCTGCGCGCGGTGGCGCAGCAGGTGGTCCATCAGCACCATGGCCATCATCGCCTCGGCGATGGGCGTGGCGCGGATGCCGACGCAGGGGTCGTGACGTCCCTTGGTGATCACCTCCACCGGATTGCCGTCGACGTCGATGGAGCGGCCGGGGGTGGTGATGCTGGAAGTCGGCTTGAGCGCCAGATGGGCGACGATCGGCTGGCCGCTGGAGATGCCGCCGAGAATGCCGCCGGCGTGGTTGGAGAGGAAACCCTCCGGGGTCAGCTCGTCGCGGTGCTCGGTACCGCGCTGGGCGACACAGGCGAAGCCGGCGCCGATCTCCACGCCCTTGACCGCGTTGATGCTCATCAGCGCGTGGGCCAGCTCGGCGTCGAGGCGGTCGAAGATCGGCTCGCCGAGACCCGGCGGCACGCCCTCGGCGACCACGGTGATCTTCGCCCCGACCGAATCCTGGTCGCGGCGCAGCTGGTCCATGTACGCCTCCAGCTCGGGCACCTTGTCCGGGTCGGGGCTGAAGAAGGCGTTGCCTTCCACCGAGTCCCAGGTCTTGAAGGGGATCTCGATCGGGCCGAGCTGGCTCATGTAGCCGCGCACCGTGATGCCCAGACCCGCCAGGTACTGCTTGGCGATGGCACCGGCGGCGACGCGCATGGCGGTCTCGCGCGCCGAGCTGCGGCCGCCGCCGCGGTAGTCGCGCAGGCCGTACTTGTGGTGGTAGGTGTAGTCGGCGTGGGCCGGGCGGAACAGGTCCTTGATCGCCGAGTAGTCCTTGGACTTCTGGTCGGTGTTGCGGATCAGCAGGCCGATGGGGCAGCCGGTGGTGCGACCTTCGAACACCCCGGAGAGGATCTCCACCTCGTCGGCTTCCTGGCGCTGGGTGGTGTGGCGGCTGGTGCCGGGCTTGCGGCGGTCGAGGTCGCGCTGCAGGTCGGCCGCCGACAGCGCGACGCCCGGCGGGCAGCCGTCGACGATGGCGACCAGGGCCGGACCGTGGCTTTCGCCGGCGGTGGTGACGGTGAACAGCTTGCCGTAAGTGTTGCCAGACATGCAGGAAGCTCCGCGGCGAGGGAAAGTCAGGGCCGCGCAGTATACCCAAGCGCCCGCGCACTGGGGAAACGCCACCCGCGCGAGCCTGCCGCGTCCGGCAGGCGCCCAACGGTCGCCCGTCGTGCGGCGCTGCGCAGGCGTGGCCGGTGGAAATCGCCTATACCCAAGATGGGTGATCATGCTGGGTGGGGGGAACGCATCATGCGCTATTCCGTCTTGTCGCTGCTGGCCCTGTTCCTGCTCTCCGGCTGCACCAGCCTGCTGCCCAGCGAGCGCGCCGAAGTCAGCTCGGCGTTCCGCGACTATCTCGATGCGGAAACCAGCTTCGCCCGCGCCACACCGGGCAAGACCACCCGCAGCGAGCTGTTCTCCCTGGGCTTCGACCCGCTGAACGGCGGCAACGGGCGCATGCTGTCGTTCCTCGACGTGCGCATGCTGTTCGTCCAGCCCAACGTGCCCATCGACTACCTGCCCGACAGCCTGGTCAGCTGCCTGCAGGCCAAGGAGCGCTGCAGCGGCTACGCCTTCGAGTTCAACCAGACCGACAGCCAGCGGGTCGGCAGCTTCTGGGCCGACGTGTTCAACTTCCGCAAGAACCGCCGGGTCCACGGCTGGACCTTCCGCGCGGTGTTCGTGCTGGTCGACGACGTGCTGGTGCACAAGATCAGCAACGGCGAGCCGCAGATCCGCCGCTTCGAGGTGCAGCGCAACCCGCTCGGCCCGCTGCAGGGCGCCGGCGAATTCTTCTCCGATCAGTTGAAGAAATGAGCGGGGCGCCGCCCGGGCAACAGCTCAGGCGGCGCACGCCGCGCGGAACGAGGGCCTCACCGCGGATCGCCGGAAAACCGCTGCACGGGTTTTCTACCCGCCGCCGCAGTTCGCTAGAATGCGCGGCTTTCTCCCAGCGGAAGCGCGCCGTGAAGCAGACACCCGACCGCATCTATGCATCGCCCCAGGAACAGGTCGCCGACTTCGTGTTCAACGAGGCGGTGGTGCGGGTGTTCCCCGACATGATCAAGCGCTCGGTACCCGGTTACCCGACCATCGTCGAGAACCTCGGGGTGATCGCCGGGCAGTTCGCCCAGCAGCACAGCGCCCTCTACGATCTGGGCTGCTCGCTCGGCGCGGTCAGCCAGGCGCTACGCCGCCATGTGCAGGTCGAGGATTGCCGGGTGATCGCGGTGGACAACTCCAGCGCCATGGTCGAGCGCTGCCGCGAATACCTGCACGCCCAGGACTCGATGTTCCAGGAATTGCTGCCGGTGGAGGTCGTCGAGGCGGATATCTGCCGGCTCGACTTCCGCCCGGCCTCGGTGGTAGCGCTGAACTTCACCCTGCAGTTCATCCCCCGCGAGCAGCGCCTCGACCTGCTGACCCGCATCCGCCGGGCGCTGCTGCCGGGCGGCGCGCTGATTCTCTCCGAAAAACTGCGCTTCGCCGATGACCAGGAGCAGGCGCTGCTCACCGACCTGCACATCGCCTTCAAGCGCGCCAACGGCTACAGCGAACTGGAGATCGCCCAGAAGCGCAGCGCCATCGAGAACGTGATGAAACCCGACAGCCTGGAAGAACACCGCGCACGCCTGGCCGAGGCCGGTTTCTCGAAAGTCGTGCCCTGGTTCCAGTGCCTGAACTTCGCCTCGCTGATCGCCCTGCCCTGACCGCCCCGGACCGCCCATGACCGCTCTCGCCACCCGCGCCGGCCTCCCCGCCCTGCTCGCCCGCCTGCACGGCACGCCGCTGGCCTCCTGGGCCGCGACCCTGCCCGACCTGCTCGCCGACAAGCTGGCCCGCGGCCACGGCGACCTGACCCGCTGGCAGGCGGCCGTGGACGCCCTGCCGGCGCTCGACGCCCGCCAGCGCGAGCTGGCCGAAACCTTCCACCTCGCCGGCCCGTGCAGCGACGCGCAGCGCGCCGCCCTGGAGCAGGCGCTCAAGGGCCTGATCCCGTGGCGAAAAGGGCCGTTCGAGCTGTTCGGCATGCATATCGACACCGAATGGCGCTCGGACTGGAAGTGGGCGCGCATCGCCCCGCACCTCGACCTGCGCGGCAAGCGGGTGCTGGATGTCGGCTGCGGCAACGGCTATTACCAGTGGCGAATGCTCGGCGCCGGCGCCGACTGCGTGATCGGCGTCGACCCCAACTGGCTGTTCTTCTGCCAGTTCCTGGCGATGAAGCATTACCTGCCGGAGCTGCCCGCCTGGCACCTGCCGCTGGCGCTGGAGGAGCTGCCTGCGAGCCTGGAAGGCTTCGACACAGTGTTCTCCATGGGCGTGCTCTATCACCGCCGCTCGCCCATCGACCACCTGCTGGCGCTCAAGGACTGCCTGATGCGCGGCGGCGAGCTGCTGCTGGAGACCTTGGTGGTGGAAGGCGACGCGCAGACCGTACTGGTGCCCGAGGATCGCTACGCACAGATGCGCAACGTCTGGTTCCTACCCTCGGTGGCGGCCCTGGAGCTGTGGCTGCGCCGCGCCGGCTTCGTCGATGTGCGCTGCATCGACGTCAGCGTCACCAGCGTCGAGGAGCAGCGCTCCACCGAGTGGATGAGGTTCCAGTCGCTGCCCGAATTCCTCGACCCGCAGGATCGCAGCAAGACCATCGAAGGCCTGCCCGCACCGCGCCGCGCCGCACTGCTGGCGCGCAAGCCCTGAGTCAGCCCTGACAGGGCTCCGCCTCAGTGCCCGTCGTGCTTGCTGCCGCCCAGACACGTCGGAGAATCGGGCACCTGACCGGTGGCGGCCCACTCCTCGGGGGTGTAGGTGTGCTGAGCCAGCGCATGGAACTGCGCCATCAGCTCGCCAAGGGCGGCATAGACCTTCTGGTGACGCTGCACCGGGCGCAGGCCGGCGAACGCCTCGCTGACCACCACCACCTTGAAGTGGCTGTCCTGGCCGCGACTGTGCATATGGCTCTCGTTGTGGACTTCCAGGTGCTGCGGCGCGAAAGCGCTGGCGAGCGCGTAGCGGATCTGTTCCTGCATCGACATGGCGATTCTCCGGGATGAGTGTGCGCGCATTCTGCGCACAAGCCGCCGGCCGCTCAAGGTCGCCGCGGTCGCAGAACGGCGGCGCCCAGAACTAGACTGCAGGACCACCCCCTTCTGCAGGAGAGCCGCGATGACCCGCACCGAAACCGACAGCCTCGGCCCCATCGAGGTGCCCGCCGACGCCTACTGGGGCGCGCAGACCCAGCGCTCGCTGATCAATTTCGCCATCGGCGAGGAGCGCATGCCGCGGGCGGTGATCCATGCCCTGGCGCTGATCAAGAAGGCCGCCGCGCGGGTCAATGCGCGCAGCGGCGAGCTGCCCGCCGCCATCGCCGCGCTGATCGAGCGGGCCGCTGACGAGGTGCTGGCCGGCGCCCACGACGCGCAGTTCCCGCTGGTGGTCTGGCAGACCGGCAGCGGCACGCAGAGCAACATGAACGTCAACGAGGTGATCGCCGGGCGCGCCAACGAACTGGCCGGCCAGGGGCGCGGCGGCAAGAGCCCGGTGCATCCCAACGACCACGTCAACCGCGCGCAGAGCTCCAACGACTGCTTCCCCACCGCCATGCACATCGCCGTGGCGCTGGCGGTCAGCGAGGAACTGCTGCCGGCCGTACAGATGCTGCGTGCAGGGCTGCAGGCGCAGGCGCAGCGGCATGCCGGGCTGGTCAAGACCGGGCGCACCCATCTGATGGACGCCACGCCGATCACCTTCGGCCAGGAGCTGTCGGCCTTCGACGCCCAGCTCGGCTACGCCGAACAGGCGATCCGCGCCGCCCTGCCGGCGGTCTGCCAGCTGGCCCAGGGCGGCACCGCGGTGGGCACCGGGCTGAATGCCCCGGCCGGCTTCGCCGAGGCCATCGCCCGCGAGATCAGCGAGCTGTCCGGACAGCTGTTCGTCAGCGCGCCGAACAAGTTCGCCGCGCTTGCCGGCCACGAGCCTCTGGTGGCGCTGTCCGGGGCGTTGAAGACCCTCGCGGTGGCGCTGATGAAGCTGGCCAACGACCTGCGCCTGCTTGGCTCCGGGCCACGCGCCGGGTTCGCCGAGGTGCGCCTGCCGGCCAACGAGCCGGGCAGCTCGATCATGCCCGGCAAGGTCAACCCGACCCAGTGCGAGGCGCTGTCGATGCTCGCCTGCCAGGTGCTCGGCAACGACGCCACGGTGAGTCTGGCCGCCAGCCAGGGGCACCTGCAGCTCAACGTGTTCAAGCCGGTGATCGTCCACAACCTGCTGCAGTCGATCCGCCTGCTCGGCGACGGCTGCCGCAATTTCGAGGAGCACTGCGTGCGCGGCCTGGAGCCGGACGCCGCGCGGATGGCCGAGCACCTGGAGCGCGGGCTGATGCTGGTCACCGCGCTGAACCGGCACATCGGCTACGACAAGGCCGCGCAGATCGCCAAGAAGGCCTACGCCGAGAACCTCAGCCTGCGCGAGGCGGCGCTGGCGCTCGGTTACCTGTCCAACGCCGAGTTCGACGCCTGGGTGCGCCCGGAGCGCATGCTGGCTCCGGGCGACGAGGGCTGAGGCCGCTACTGGCGCCGCGCCATGGCGCTCGGCCGGCGGCTTACCCCGCCCTCGCCCGGCGGCGCGCCCGCAGCGTCGGCGCCAGCGCGGTCAGCGCCGAACCGGCGACCACCAGCAGGGCGCCGGCGTAGCCCAGCGCGTTGATGTCCTCGGGCTGCACATGCAGCGGCCAGAGCAGCGCCGCCAGCGCCACCGAGGCGAAGGTCACCAGCGGCGTCACTGCCAGCGCGGCGCTGACCCGCGAGGCCTCCCAGTGCGCCAGCGCCTCGGCGAAGGCGCCGTAGGCCACCAGGGTGTTCAGGCAGCAGGCGGCCAGCAGCCAGCCCTGCAGCGCGGACAGCTCCAGCGCCTGCAGCGGCTGCGCCCAGGGGGTGAGCAGCGCGGCGCAGCACAGGTAGATCACCATCATGATCTGCAGCGAGTTCCAGCCGCTGAGCAGCTGCTTCTGCGCCATCCCGTAGAAGGCCCAGACCAGCGCCGCCAGCAGCACCAGCAACACACCCAGGCTGTAGTCGCCCAGCGCGCCGAACAGCTCGGCCAGGCGCTGGTTGAAGAACAGCGCGAAACCGCCGAGCAGCACCGCCAGCCCCAGTGCCTGCCAGCTGTCGAAGGCTTCGCGGAACACCAGCAGGCTGCCGAGCAGCAGCAGGATCGGCGCGATCTGGATCAGCAGCTGGGTGGTGCCCGGACTCAGCAGCTGCAGGCCCAGCAGGTAGAGCACATAGTTGGCGGCCAGCCCGCCGATAGCCAGCGCCAGCAGCCAGGGGCCGCTGCGCCCCAGCGCCGCCCGCCGCGGCAGGCGCCGGCTGGCGGCCAGCCAGAGCAGCAGGATCAGCCCCGAGGAGAACAGCCGGTACCAGGTGACGGTCACCGGGTCCATGGTCTGCAGGACCTGCTTGAGCTTGATCGGCAGGATGCCCCAGAGCAGGGCGGTGACCATCGTCAGGAACAGGCCGTAGAGCCAGCGGCCGGAGGAAACGTGCATGGGGGGGGAAACTCGCAGGAAAGGCCGTAGGGCCTGGAGAACGGGAGGCCGCCGCAGCGGCCGATGGCCCATTCTAGAGCCTGCGCGTGGCGCACGCCCGGAAGATTTCGCGCCGCGCGGCCGGCGGGCGGGTCACCATGACTCTGCGCCGAAGGCTCGGCGCAGAGCGTTGCATGGAGCCGCTGCCGATGATCCCGGCAGCCCCGTGCGCCCGGCACTCGCCCCTCTCCTGTCGGCGGGCAAGGCAGGACGGCACTCTCCCGCTACTTCGGCTTGCGGGCGAAGGCCGCTTCCAACGCGTCGTTGATGGTGCGCAACACCTTGACCCGGGCGAAGCGCTTGTCGTTGGCCTCGACCAGCGTCCAGGGCGCGATCTCGGTACTGGTGCGGTCGACCATGTCGTTCACCGCGTCGACGTACAGCGGCCACTTCTCGCGGTTGCGCCAGTCCTCCTCGGTGATCTTGAAGCGCTTGAGCGGGTTCTGTTCGCGCTCCTGGAAACGCTCCAGCTGGGTCTGCTGGTCGATGGCCAGCCAGAACTTGACCAGCACCACCCCGGCGTCGGTGAGCTGCTCCTCGAAGTCGTTGATCTCATTGTAGGCGCGCAGCCAGTCGGCCTGCGAGCAGAAGCCCTCGACCCGCTCGACCAGCACGCGGCCGTACCAGGAGCGGTCGAACACGGTGAACTGGCCGCGCCCGGGGATGTGCCGCCAGAAGCGCCACAGGTAGGGCTGGGCGCGCTCTTCCTCGGTCGGTGCGGCGATCGGCACGATGCGGTACTGGCGCGGATCGAGGGCCTCGGCCATGCGGCGGATCGCCCCGCCCTTGCCGGCCGCGTCGTTGCCCTCGAACACCGCCACCAGGGCATGGCGCCGGAAGCGCTTGTCGCGCATCAGGGTGGCCAGACGCGCCTGCTCGGCGACCAGCTGCTGCTGGTAGCTGTCCTTGTCCAGGCTCTGGGTCATGTCCAGGCTGTCGACCAGGCCGCGATTGTCGATGCTCGCCGCCACCGGCGCGGCATGGGGATGGGGCTGCGGGCGGTTCTTGGTCTTCAGCGCCGCCTGCAGGCCTTCGAGCAGGATGCGCCCGACGCTCAGGCTGCGGTAGCGCTCGTCCACGCCCTCGACCACGTACCAGGGCGCGTAGTCGCGACTGCTGCGGCGCAGGATGCGCTCGCCGTAGCGCACGAAGCGGTCGTAGGTCTTGCTCTGCTGCCAGTCCAGCGGGCTGAGCCGCCAGCTGTGCCGGGGGTCGTCCTCCAGCGCCTTGAAGCGCGCCTTCATCTGCTGCTTGGAGAGGTGGAACCAGAACTTGAAGATCAGCGCGCCCTCGTCGCAGAGCATCCGCTCGAAGCGCTCGGCGCTGTCGATGGCCTGGTCGAGCTGGGCGTCGTCGATGTGCTTGTGCACCCGCCCCTGGAGCATCTGGCTGTACCAGTTGCCGAAGAAGATGCCGATCTGCCCCTTGGGCGGCATGCGCCGCCAGTAGCGCCAGTAGGGCGGGCGGGCCAGCTCCTCGTCGCTCTGCTGGTCGAAGTTCTCGACGCGGATCATCCGCGGGTCCATCCATTCGTTGAGCAGCTTGACCGTCTCGCCCTTGCCGGCGCCCTCGACCCCGCTGATCAGGATGAAGACCGGGAAGCGCGCCTGCTGGCGCAGCTCCATCTGCGCTTCCAGCAGTGCCTGGCGCAATTCGGGGACGGCGGCATCATAGGTTTCCTTGTCGATCTGGTGACCGATCTCGGCGGATTCGAACATTCGGGCTCTACCATCAATGGTTGTCGGAATACCGGCAGCGCATCCCGCGCCGGCACAGCGGTGCAATCGGGGAGGAGTGGCTGCGCGCCTCGTTGCGGCAACCGCTCGTCGTGCAGGATACCCGATGCCCGGCGTGCGCCGGGTAGTCCTGTACGCGCTCGGGTGTCATGGGTCGGCGCCGAGCCGCCTACAGCACTAACAGAGGATCAAGCAACTGCAGATCGCCCATGCCCCGGAGCAGCGTCTGCTGTTCCCCAACATCGGCCAGGATGCCTTCACGACTTTCCTTGACGAGCCGAGCCAAGTGCTGCTGGAGCTGCTCGCCGAGCATCCGCGCGCGGTGGTCGAGCTGATCGAGAACAGCTCGGTGTACGATACCCGGGTCAGCATCGCCAGGCTGCGGGCCGCACGCGCGCAGACGCGGCCTGCGCCGGCGGCTAGAATGGCGCCCCCCATCCAGCCCGCTCACCGACCGATGACCGAACAAGCGCATGCCCAGCTCGACTGGGACGAACAGGGCCAGCCGCTGTCCCGCACCTTTGGCGACGTGTACTTCTCCCGAGCCTCGGGCCTTGAGGAAACCCGCCATGTGTTCCTCGCCCAGAACCGTCTGGCCGAGCGCTTCGCCGCGCTCAGCGGCGGTGCGCGCCTGTGCATCGGCGAAACCGGCTTCGGCACCGGGCTGAACTTCCTCTGTGCCTGGCAGCTGTTCGAGCAGTGCGCGCCGGGCGACGCCCGCCTGCACTTCGTCAGCGTCGAGAAGTACCCGCTGGCGCGCGCCGACCTGCAGCGCGCCCTGGACCTGTGGCCGGAGCTGGCGCCCTTCACCGCGCAGCTACTGGCCCAGTACGTCGGCATCCACCCGGGCTACCAGCGGCTGGTGTTCGCCGGCGGGCGGGTGGTGCTGACCCTGCTGGTCGGCGACGTGCTCGAAACGCTGCCGAGCCTGGATGCGCGCATCGATGCCTGGTTCCTCGACGGCTTCTCCCCGGCGAAGAATCCGGCGATGTGGACCCCGGAGCTGTTCGCCCAACTCGCCCGGCTGTCGGCCCCCGGCGCCAGCCTGGCCACCTTCACCTGCGCCGGCTTCGTGCGCCGCGGGCTGATCGAGGCCGGGTTCGCCATGGCCAAGGTCAAGGGCTTCGGCCACAAGCGCGAGATGCTCGCCGGCACCTGCAGCGGCGCACCCGCCGAAGCCGGCCCGCCCTGGTACGCGCGTCCGCCGCGCACGGCGGGCGAGCGCCGCGCGCTGGTGATCGGCGGCGGTCTGGCCGGCTGCGCCACTGCCGCCAGCCTGGCGGCGCGCGGCTGGCAGGTCGACCTGCTGGAGCGTCACGGCGCGCTGGCCGAGGAGGCCTCCGGCAACCCCCAGGGCGTCCTGTACCTCAAGCTCTCCGCCCACGGCACCGCGCTCTCGCAGCTGGTGGTGGCCGGTTTCGGTCACACCCGAAGGCTGCTGGAGCGCCTGCAGCCCGGCCAGGACTGGAGCGCCTGCGGCGTGCTGCAACTGGCCTTCGACGCCAAGGAGCGCGAGCGCCAGGCGCGGCTCGCCGCCGCCTTCCCCGCCGCGCTGCTGCGCGCCGTGGATGCCGCCGAGGCCAGCGCGCTGAGCGGCCTGGCGCTGGAGCAGGGCGGCCTGTGGTATCCCGAAGCCGGCTGGGTGCATCCGCCGGCGCTGTGCCACGCCCTCGCCGCCGATCCGGCGATCCGCGTCCATACCCATAGCGAAGCCCTCGACCTGCAGCGGATCGACGGCCAGTGGCAGGCCCGTCAGGGCGGTACGCTGCTCGCTGCCGCGCCGGTGGCGATCCTCTGCAGCGCCAGCGAGGTGCTGCGCTTCCCGGCTGCCGCCCACCTCAAGCTCAAGCGCATCCGCGGCCAGATCAGCCGCCTGCCGGCCAGCCCCGCCAGTCGCGCGCTGCGCACCGTGCTGTGCGCCGAGGGCTATGTGGCGCCGCCGCGCGGCGACGAGCACACTCTCGGCGCCAGCTTCAACTTCCAGCGCGACGACCTGGCGCTGAGTGCCGAAGAACACGCCGACAACCTCGGCATGCTGCGGCAGATATCCCCGGCGCTGGCCGACGCGCTCGGCGCCGACGCCCTGGATCTCGCCAGCCTGCAGGGCCGCGCCGCCTTCCGCAGCACCACCCCGGACTACCTGCCGCTGATCGGCCCGCTGGTCGACGCCGAGGCCTTCCGCGCCGCCTACGCCGCCCTCGGCAAGGACGCCCGCCAGCGCTTCGACACCCCGGCGCCCTGGCTGGACGGCCTGTACGTCAACGCTGGACACGGCTCGCGCGGGCTGATCAGCGCGCCGCTGTCGGCCGAACTGATCGCCGCCTGGCTGGACGACGAAGCGCTGCCGCTGCCCCGCGCGGTGGCCGAGGCCTGCCATCCCAGCCGCTTCCTGCTGCGCGAGCTGATCCGCGGGCGCTGAGCCGGCGTCTGCACGTCAGGGCAATGACACGCCATTTGTAGTGGTGCGCCATGCACACCCTGGGTCGCTCCGATCCTGCGGTGCGTACGGCGCACCCTACTCATCCGATACGGCAACCTGCAGGCGATTCCCCCGACTGCCTTGGGCGTCTTGCCTTGCCGGCGCGCCGCGCAGATACTCCCCCCAGTAAAAGATCACCTGAAGGAGCTTCCATGCGTCTCGTCTCGTTCGCCCTGCTCGCCGCCCTGAGCGGCAGCACCCTCGCCGCCCCCGACCTGCAGAAGCTGAGCGCCGAAGGCGCCGCACTGATCCCGCCGTTCCAGCAGCACCTGCTCGACACAGTGAAATCCGCACTGCAGGACGGCGGTCCGGCTCAGGCCGTGGCCGCCTGCCAGAGCCTCGCCCCGCAGATCGCCGCGCAGCACAGCGCCGCCCCCTGGCAGGTCGGGCGCACCGCGCTGAAGGTACGCAACCCGGACAACGTCCCGGACGCCTGGGAGCGCCGAGTGCTGGAGCAGTTCGCCGCGCGCATCGCCGCCGGCGAGCCGGTCGCCGAGGTCCGTCATGCCGAGGTGGTCGACGGCGAATTCCGCCTGATGAAGGCCATTCCCACCGGCGAACCGTGCCTGGCCTGCCACGGCAGCGCGATCAAACCGGAACTGGCGGCGGTGATCGATCAGCGCTATCCCGCCGACCAGGCGCGCGGCTTCGCCCTCGGCGAACTGCGTGGCGCCTTCAGCCTGCGCCGCCCGCTGGACGCACAGTGATGCAAACGCCCGCCCAGCAGCATCAGGACGCCATGCTCAAGCGCCTGGCGCGCATCGAAGGCCAGGTACGCGGCCTGCAGGCGATGATCCGGCGCGGCGAGGACTGCGAGGCCATCGCCCAGCAGTTCAGCGCCGCGCGCAAGGCGCTGGACCGCGCCTACCAGGCCATGCTGATGTGCCTGGTCGAGGAAGCCATGCACGACACCGCGCAGGACAGTGCGGAAACTCTCGCCAAGGTCCGCGCGATCTTTACCAAGTACACCTGAGCGAGCGGCGAGGCACGTGCGAACCGCGCCGCACTCGCCCGGTGCGCGGCATGGCCCAGCACCGGTAGGCGCTGCTAGGATGCGCGCCCACCCTGTTCGCGGAGCCGCCATGCTGATCCCCCACACCCTGCTCGAAGCCGACACCCTGACCCGTCTGATCGAGGACTTCGTCACCCGCGAAGGCACCGACAACGGCGACGACACTCCGCTGACCACCCGCGTCGAGCGGGTGCGTCAGGCCCTGGCGCGCGGCACCGCGGTGATCCTCTTCGACCCCGACAGCCAGCAGTGCCTGCTGCTGCCACGCCACGAAGTGCCGGCCGAGCACCTGGGCGACGACTGACGCGGCCTTCCCGCCCTGCAGGCAAAAAAAAGGGCAGCCCGAAGGCTGCCCAATGAAGGAGTTGCAATGCTCGACGCGGATCAGTGCGCCACGGCGCCGGTAGCGCCCAGGCCGGTCTGCGAACGCACGAACTGCGGGAAGAAGCGCTCGCGCTCGTCGCTGGCCATCTTCGACTTGTCGGTGATCGAGAAGAACCAGATACCGATGAAGGCGGCGACGACCGAGAACAGCGCCGGGTAGGAGTACGGGAAGATCGCCTCGGCGTTGCCCAGTACCTGCACCCATACGGTCGGGCTGAGGATGGTCAGTACCAGCGCGGTGAACAGGCCCAGGGCACCGCCGAACAGCGCGCCGCGGGTGGTCAGGTTCTTCCAGTACATGGAGAGGAACAGCACCGGGAAGTTGCAGCTGGCGGCGATGGAGAAGGCCAGGCCCACCATGAAGGCGATGTTCTGCTTCTCGAAGGCGATGCCGAGCAGGATCGCGACCACACCCAGGGCCAGGGTGGTGCGCTTGGTCACCTTCATCTCGTCCTCTTCCTTGGCCTTGCCCTTCTTGATCACGCAGGCATACAGGTCATGGGACACGGCAGAGGCGCCCGCCAGGGTCAGGCCGGCGACCACCGCGAGGATGGTGGCGAAGGCCACGGCGGAGATGAAGCCGAGGAACAGGTTGCCGCCGACCGCTTCGGCCAGGTGCACGGCCACCATGTTGGTGCCGCCGATGATGGCGCCGGTGGCGTCCTTGTACTCGGGGTTGGTGCTGACCAGCAGGATCGCGCCGAAGCCGATGATGAAGGTCAGGATGTAGAAGTAGCCGATGAAGCCAGTGGCGTAGAACACGCTCTTGCGCGCTTCCTTGGCGTCGGACACGGTGAAGAAGCGCATCAGGATGTGCGGCAGGCCGGCGGTACCGAACATCAGCGCCAGGCCCAGGGAGATCGCCGAGACCGGGTCGGTCACCAGGCCGCCGGGGCTCATGATGGCAGCGCCCTTCTCGTGGATCTTCACCGCTTCGGAGAACAGCGAACCGAAGTCGAAGCCCACGTGCTTCATCACCATGATCGCCATGAAGCTGGCGCCGGAGAGCAGCAGCACGGCCTTGATGATCTGTACCCAAGTGGTGGCCAGCATGCCGCCGAACAGCACGTAGCAGACCATCAGCACGCCGACCAGGATCACCGCGACATAGTAGTCGAGACCGAACAGCAGCTGGATCAGCTTGCCGGCACCGACCATCTGGGCGATCAGATAGAAAGCCACCACGGTCAGCGAGCCGAACGCCGAGAGGATGCGGATCTGGGTCTGGCCGAGGCGGTAGGAGGCCACGTCGGAGAAGGTGAACTTGCCGAGGTTGCGCAGGCGCTCGGCCATCAGGAACAGGATCAGCGGCCAGCCGACCAGGAAGCCGATGGAGTAAATCAGACCGTCGTAACCGCTGGTGAACACCAGCGCGGAAATCCCCAGGAAGGATGCGGCGGACATATAGTCGCCGGCGATCGCCAGGCCGTTCTGGAAGCCGGTGATGCTGCCGCCGGCGGTGTAGTAGTCGGCGGTGGAGGTGTTGCGCTTGGCCGCCCACTTGGTGATGCCCATGGTCGCGACGATGAAGATCACGAACATGGAGATGGCGGTCCAGTTGGTCGCCTGTTTTTGCACTTCGCCGGTCAGGGCTTCGCCCGCCAGCAGCATCGGGGACGCTGCCAGCAGGGCGGCAGCGGTCAGGAAACGAGCAATCATTATTTCTGCGCCTCGTCGAGGATTTCCTGGGTGATACGGTCGAATTCACCGTTGGCACGCTGCACGTAGACACCGGTCAGGGCGATGGCCAGGAAGATCAGCCCCAGACCCGCCGGGATGCCCCAGGTGGTGACGGTATCCGGGCCCAGCGGAATGCCCAGCACTTTCGGGTCGAACGCGATCACCAGGATGAAGGCGAAGTAGGCAGCCAGCATGACCAGGGACAGCAGCCAGGCGAAACGACCGCGCCTGGCCACCAGTTCCTTGAAGCGTGGGTTGGCATAGATCTGCCGGTACACATTTTCGTTGTTCATTGGATGAGTCTCCACACGATCTGATGTCCCCCGTGTAGGGGACAGGGCGGTACTTTATGTCCGGTTGTGTCTAACACCAGACGACTTTAGTCGCTCCCCTTCTGCCCGCCGACGTTCGGAATAGAGCCTTTCCCTCCTGCCGCGGAGGGTTTTGCGGGCTGCAGCCCGCGATAGCCGTGGCCTGGAGCGATTTTGCATATCCATAGAACACAACTATGCAACGCCCCAGCACCGACACTTTCCGCAGCGCTCCGACGCTGGTCTTGCGCCTCCGGCAGCGGGCATGGCACGCCTCCGCCGGAGGCCGCCACCGCACCGGCCACGACGGCAACGCCCGGCGCGCCGCTCGTCGCGCGGCACGGGGCGCAGATGCCCTGGCCCGGCGGCCGGCACCCGCGAATACCCGGCGCCGCGCAGGCATCCACCGGGGGGCTGGCGCAGCGGCCGGGCGCCTCCTAATATGCGCGGCTTTCCGACTGCCGACTGTCCACCGCCATGCCCACGTTCTCCCGTTACCTGCTGGCCCTGCTATGCGTCCTGGCGGCTCTTGCCGGCCTCTGGTACAGCCTCGGCCGCGACCAGCACCTCGCCGCCGCTCCCCAGGCCGGCACACGCCTGCAATGCACCTCCTACAGCCCCTTCGATCACGACCAGTCGCCCTTCGACCTGCCGCTGGAGATCCGTCGCGAGCGCATGGAGGCCGATGTCGCGCTGCTCGCCGAGCGCTTCGACTGCCTGCGCACCTACTCGGTGACCGGCCTCGAAGCCCTGCCGGACATCGCCCGCCAGCACGGCATGCGCCTGATGATCGGCGCCTGGGTCAGCCGCGACACCAAGGCCACCCGCGAGGAGATCGAGGGCCTGGTGCGCACCGCCAACGCCCACCCGGACGTGGTCGAGGCGGTGATCGTCGGCAACGAGGCGCTGCTGCGCCGGGAGATCAGCGCCCGGCGCCTGGTCGCGCTGATCGAGGAGGTCAAGTCGCGGGTCGCCCAGCCGGTCACCTACGCCGATGTCTGGGAGTTCTGGCTGCGCCACCCGCAGGTCGGCCCGGCCGTGGACTTCGTCACCATCCACCTGCTGCCCTACTGGGAGGACGACCCCACCGGCATCGACGCCGCGCTGGCCCAGGTCGAGAAGGTGCATGCCCGTTTCGAGCGTCTCTACAGCAAGCCGATCTTCGTCGGCGAGACCGGCTGGCCGAGCCAGGGCCGCCAGCGCGAGGACGCCCTGCCCAGCCGGGTCAACGAGGCACGCTTCATCCGCGGCTTCATCGACCTGGCCGAGCAGCACCGCTGGCAGTACAACCTGATCGAAGCCTTCGACCAGCCCTGGAAGCGCATCAGCGAGGGCACGGTCGGCGGCTACTGGGGCCTGTTCGACGCCCACCGCCAGGACAAGGGCATCCTCGCCGGGCCGGTCTCCAACCTGCCGGACTGGCCGCGCTGGCTCGCCGTCAGCGGCCTGCTGCTGATCGCCGGCCTGGCCCTGGCCGGGCGGCCGCACCGCCCCGGCGCCGACTGGCAACTGCCGCTGCTGACCGGCCTCGGCGCGGCCAGCCTGGGCCTCTGGCTGCAGCAGACCACCCTCGACAGCCGCCATCTCGGCGAGTGGCTGTGGCACGGCGCCCTGGCCGTCCTCAACCTGCTGGTGGCCGCCCGCCTGCTGCTGGCCGTCAACCCGGCAGAGCACGGCTGGCGCGCCCGCCTCGGCCGCTGGCTGGAAGCCCGCGCCGCCTGGTGGTTGCTGGCCGCCGGGCTGGCCGGCGCCTGGCTGATGCTGGCGCTGGTCTTCGATCCGCGCTATCGCAGCTTCCCCAGCGCCGCCCTGCTGCTGCCGGCGCTCGCCTACCTGCTGCACCCGTGCCGCGGCCCGCGCACCGAGCTGGGCTTGCTCGCCGTGCTGCTCGGCATCGGCCTGCCGCCGCTGCTCTGGCAGGAAACCCTGCTCAACCTGCAGGCGCTCGGCTGGGCAGTGGTCGCCCTGAGCCTGCTGCTGGCACTGTGGCGCAGCCGCGCGCCGAGCGTGGCCGACACCTGCCGGGCGGCCGCAGCCGCCTGAACCGCCCCGCGCCGGCAACGGCGCGGGCGTTTCCCGCTTGCCGCGCCTGCCGCCGAGTCCCTAAGCTCGGCGGCAGGCGCCCGCGTGCGCTGTTCATCACAACAAGCGCCGCGCCACAGGCTGGCGCAAAGGACTGCCCATGACCGTCATCCGCTCCAACCTGTTGCCGGTGCTGCTCGCCGGTGCCGCCGTGCTGCTGGTGGTACACACCCTCGGCCGCTTCATCTACACCCCGCTGCTGCCATGGCTGGTCGAGGACGGCCTGCTGACCCTGCGCCAGGGCGCCGACATCGCCAGCTGGAACTACCTCGGCTATCTGGCCGGTGCCCTGCTGGCGATCCGCTGGCATCGCATCGCACAGATCCGCCGCTGCCTGCCGGCCGGGCTGGCCCTGCACGTGCTGACCACCCTGCTGCAGACCCAGGCCAGCGATCCCGACCTGCTGGCCGCCCTGCGCCTGGTCAACGGCCTCTGCAACGGCCTGGTGTTCGTCCAGGCACCGGCGCTGATCCTCGAATGGCTGGCCCGGCAGAACAGCGCCAGCGCCAGCGGGCTGGTCTACCTCGGCGTCGGCGGCGGCCTGCTGATCTCCAGCGCGATGGTCAGCCTCAGCGCCGACTGGCTGCACGGCCCGGCTCGCTGGTGGCCGGCGGCACTGCTCAGCCTGCCGCTGGCGTGGTGGGGCTGGCGCCAGCTGGCACGTCTGGATACCCCGGAGCACGCAGCGCCCAGCGGCCAGGCCGCCCCCAGCGGGCGGCTGCTGGATCGCAGCAGCATTCCGCTGTTCCTCGCCTATGCCGGCGCCGGGATGGGCTACATCCTGCCGATGACCTTCCTGCCGATGCTCGCCCGCCTGCAACTCGAGGCAGGCAGCTTCCTGGTCGGCGGCAGCTGGCTGCTGGTCGCCCTGGCCACCCTGATCGCGCCCTGGCTGTGGAATCGCGCCGGCGCGCGCCTGGGCGACAAGCGCGCCCTGCAGGTCAACTACCTGATCCAGCTGGCCGGCGTGCTGGCCGCCCTGCTGCTGCCCGGCGCCAGCGGCATCGTGCTCTGCGCCCTGCTGGTCGGCAGCACCTTCCTCGGCACCGTGCTACTCACCCAGCGCTTGGGACGCAGCCTACAGCCGCACCAGGGGCCGCGCATCTCGGCCGCGATGATCGCGCTGTACAGTGTCGCCCAGCTCGCCGGCCCCTGGCTGACCAGCCAGTGGCTCAACCAGGGAGGCAGCCTGCACAGCGCCTTCTGGCTGGGCGCCGGGGCGCTGGCCTGGGGGTTCGCGTGGATGCTCGCGGTGCCGGCACAGCAGCAGGCGTAAGCCAGATTTCCGCCCGTAACGCGCAAGGGCGGCAGCGGCGATGCAATCGCACGCCCCGCCCCGATTATCAATCCTCCTAGCACCGACCCAGCACCCAGAAACGCGAAAGCCCGCCTACAGGCGGGCTCTTGCGCCAAACATGCTGCAAACGGCGCATGCCAAACACCATGTAAGACGGCGCCGAGTCGGGCGCGCTTACAGAAACTCTCGACACTTTTTCGACACTTGGCCAGCGTAAAAAAGCAAAAGCCCCTGATTCTCTAGGGGAATCAGGGGCTTTTGCTTTCGATATGGCGGGGAGATAGGGATTTGAACCCTAGGTACCCTCGCGGATACAACGGATTTCGAATCCGTCCCGTTCGACCACTCCGGCATCTCCCCCAAGTCGGCGCGCATCATAACAGCTGAAATCGGTTTGGCGAACCCCCTCGATGAAAAAAATTCGCCGAATCAGATGCTTGCGCGCCGATACGACGTCAGCGGGTCAGCCGGGTCAGCGCCTCGCGGTACTTGTCGGCGGTCTTCTGCGCCACTTCGGCGGGCACCGCCGGGGCCGGCGGCTGCTTGTTCCAGCCGGTGGACTCCAGCCAGTCGCGGACGAACTGCTTGTCGAAGCTCGGCGGGTTGCTGCCCTCGGCGTAGCTGTCGGCCGGCCAGAAACGGCTGGAGTCGGGGGTCAGCGCCTCGTCCATCAGGGTCAGGGTACCGTCCTCGTCGAGGCCGAACTCGAACTTGGTGTCGGCGATGAGGATGCCGCGGGTCGCCGCGTACTCGACCGCCGCGCTGTACAGGGCGATGGCGGTGTCGCGCACCTGGGCGGCCAGCTCGGCGCCGATCAGCGTCTCGCACTGGGCGAAGGAAATATTCTCGTCGTGATCGCCGACGGCGGCCTTGGTCGAGGGGGTGAAGATCGGCTGCGGCAGCTTGGCCGCTTCCTTGAGGCCGGCCGGCAGGGCGATGCCGCAGACGGTGCCGCTCTTCTGGTATTCCTTCCAGCCGGAGCCGACCAGGTAGCCGCGCACGATGGCTTCCACCGGCACCGGCTTGAGACGCTTGGCGACTACCGCGCGACCTTCCACCAGCGCCAGCTCGGCGGCCGGCACCACGTCCTCGACCCTGTCGCCGGTGAAGTGGTTGGGCACCAGATCCTTGAGCTTGTCGAACCAGAAGTTGGAGATCGCGGTGAGGATCTTGCCCTTCTCCGGGATCGGCTGCTCGAGGATGACGTCGAAGGCCGACAGGCGATCGCTGGCCACCATCAGCATGCGCTTGTCGTCGATTTCGTAGAGGTCGCGGACCTTGCCCGAGTAGATCTTCTTCAGGCTCAGGGTGGTGGGTGTGCTCATGTCGGCGGTTCCGTTTCTGGCAAACAAGACAGGCGAAACCCTGGGGGTTTCGCCTGTCGCGGTGGATGGCTGAACGCTGGACGGGTCAGTCCAGGCGCTCCTGGAGCAGGCCCAGCACGCGGCGGGCCACATCACCGGGGGCGACCGTCTCGCTGTCCTTGTCGAGGGACACCTGCACGCTGCTGCCCAGGGTGGTCAGGCGCAGCTGGTAGCGCTCGGCGCGGGCATCGACCGCATCGCGGTCGGACTCTCCGCCGAACAGACGGGAGAACAGACCCGGCTTCTCGTCTGGCTGCCGGGCACCCTCGGCAAGGTTGACGTAGTAGACGCCCAGGCTGCGGTTGAGGTCGTCGACGCGGATGTCGGCATCCTGCAGGGCGCGACCGATGGCCGACCAGGCGCGGTCGAAGTCGGTGGCCAGGGTCAGCTGCGGGTTGCCGTTGCCGTCGCGGCCCAGGCTGACCCGATTCGGCGCATCGAAGCGACGGTCGGCCAGCAGGGATACGCTGCTGCCGCGCCCGGCATTACTGTCGAGATTGTCGAGCAGTTGTTCGAGGAATGCGGCGTCCAGCGCCGGCGCCACCGCACGGGTCGGCCAGGCCGGACTGGCCGAGCTGCCCTCGGGGCGGACGTTGCTGAGCAGGAAGATCTCGCTGGTATTGCGCTGCACGCCCGGCTCGATGCGCAGGCGCACGCTGACCTCGTCGTCGCCGTCGTCGAGGTGGCGGCGGAAGGCCGCCGGCAGCGGCGCCCAGGCGCTGGTCAGCTCGCCCACCTCGGCACGCTCGCCGGCGATCGGCAGACCGGCCTGCTCGAAGAACTGGCGGGCCAGCGGCCAGACTTCCGCGGGCGGACGCTGGGCGATGAGCCAGCGCTGCTCGCCGCTGCGCTGCAGGCTGAACTCGCTGCGCTGGGCAGTGGCGCGCAGCGCCTGCGGACGCGGCACCTCGTACTCGCCCTGGGCGCTGGAGGTCGGCACACCGGCCGGGATCGGCAGCAGCGGGTCGAGGCGGCGTGCCTGGACATCGGCGGGCAGCTGCATCGGCGGCGCCTCGCGGGAGGTCAGGTAATCGCTGCTGCGGTCACGGAAGTAGCCATCCTCACCCCACAGCCAGCCGCAGCCGCTGCTGGTGGCGATGATCAGGGCGAGCGCGGAAAGACCGGCCAGTTGCTTCATGCATGTTCTCCGTGGGTCAGGCAAGCACGCCGGCCTGGCGCATGGCCTGACGCAGCGGCTCCTGGCAGTCCTGGCTGAGCCAGGTCAGGGGCAGGCGGATGCCTTCGGGAATCAGGCCCATCTCGTGCAGGGCGAATTTCACCGGAATCGGGTTGGCTTCGCAGAACAGCTTCTGGTGCAGCGGCATCAGACGCTGGTTGATGGCGCGGGCGGCCTCGGCCTCGCCACGCATGGCGGCGGCACACATCTCGCTCATCGCCCGCGGGGCGACGTTGGCGGTCACCGAGATGTTGCCCTTGCCGCCCATCAGGATTAGTTCGACGGCGGTGGCGTCATCGCCGGAGTAGACCAGGAAGTCGCCGGACACCTTGTCGAGCACTTCGCGACCGCGGGCCAGGTCGCCGGTGGCTTCCTTGACGCCGATGATATTGGCCACCGTGGACAGGCGGGCGATGGTGTCGGGCAGCATGTCGCAGGCGGTGCGGCCCGGCACGTTGTAGAGGATCTGCGGGATGGCCACGGCCTCGGCGATGGCCTTGTGGTGCAGGTACAGGCCTTCCTGGGTCGGCTTGTTGTAGTACGGCGTCACCAGCAGGCAGGCGTCGGCGCCGGCGGCCTTGGCCGAGGCGGTCAGCTCGATGGCCTCGCGGGTGGAGTTGGCGCCGGTGCCGGCGATGACCGGGATGCGCCCGGCCACCTGCTTGACCATGTGACGGATCACGGCCACGTGCTCGCTCACGTCCAGCGTGGCGGACTCGCCGGTGGTGCCGACCGCGACAATCGCGTTGGTGCCTTCCTGGAGGTGGAAATCGACCAGCCGGGTCAGGCTGTCCCAGTCCAGGTTGCCCTGTGCATCCATGGGCGTAACCAGTGCCACAATGCTGCCCGAAATCATCCAACCGCTCCTGCCGCTATATATAAACAAGGCCGTAATGGTACTGATGGCCCCGGCCTTGCACAAGCCGGCTGCGACGGCCCGGGCATTCCCCTTGCCGGCGCTTTTCGCTACCCTTCCCGGCCTTGCCGACAGCGGGCTGTCGCCACTTTTCTTTCGCAGGAACCATGCATGTCCGTTACGCCTCCCCGTGAACAGTTTCTCGTGATCAGCGCCCTGGGGGCTTCGCCCATGGAGCTCACCAGCGTGCTCTGCCGGGCCAGCCAGGAGAGCCGCTGCAACGTGATCAGCAGCCGCCTGAGCCGCCACGGCGAGTACAGCGCCCTGGTACTGCAGGTCGCCGGCAGCTGGGACGGCCTGGCCCGCCTGGAGGGCAGCATGCCCGCGCTGGCCAAGCGCCACGACATGATCATCAACGTGACGCGCAGCGCGGCCGCCGAGGAGCGCCCCAATGCGCTGCCCTACGTGGTCTACGTCAGCGCCGCCTATCGCCCGGACATCCTCGGCGAGCTGTGCCAGTTCTTCAGCGATCACCGCATCGAACTGGAGAACATGACCTGCGACACCTTCCAGGCCCCGCAGACCGGCGCCGCGCTGCTCAACGCCACCATCACCGTTACCCTGCCGCCGGGCACCCAGATCAGTTGGCTGCGCGACCAGTTCCTCGACTTCGCCGACGCCCTCAACCTCGATGCGCTGATTGAGCCTTGGCGCCCGCAGAACCCGTAACCCGCCGCCCAAGGAGCACACCATGCCGGTCACTCTCGATTCGCCCGTCGCCGACTTCCAGGCCCAGGCCACCAGCGGCCAGCAGGTCCAGCTGAGCGCGCTCAAGGGCCGCCAGGTGGTGCTGTACTTCTATCCCAAGGACAGCACTCCCGGCTGCACCACCCAGGGGCAGAACTTCCGCGACCTGCACGAAGCCTTCGCCGCAGCCAACACCCTGGTGTTCGGCGTCTCGCGCGACGACCTGCGCAGTCATGAGAACTTCAAGGCCAAGCAGGACTTTCCCTTCGAGCTGATCAGCGACGGCGACGAGCAGCTCTGCCAGCAGTTTGCGGTGATCAAGCCGAAGAAGCTCTATGGCAAGGAATACCTGGGCATCGAGCGCAGCACCTTCCTGATCGACGCCGATGGCGTGCTGCGCCACGAGTGGCGGGGCGTCAAGGTGCCCGGCCACGTCGAGGCGGTCCTGCAGGCCGCCCGCGAGCTGGCCGCGCGCTGAGGACCATGCCGGCCGCCGGGCGCCCGCCCCGGACAAGCGCCCGGCACCGCCCACTCAGGCCTTGCGCAGCCAGTAACGGAAGCGGCCGTCCGCCTCATCCTCATGAAGCAGCTGGTGCCCGGCCAGCCGGGCGAAGGCGCGGAAATCGCGCTGCGAGCCGGCATCGGTGGCGATGACCTTGAGCACCGCGCCGCTGGCCAGGCGGTTGAGTTCCAGCTTGGCCTTGAGCAGCGGCAGCGGGCAGCTCAATCCGCTGGCATCCAGTTCGGCATCGAAGGCCGGCAGCGGCCCGATCGCATCGGTCATCGTCATTCCTCCGCAAAATGCCGCGCAGCATACCCAAGCCGCGCGGCGACTGGCCAGCCGCCGGCCGCTGCGGCTAGAGTAGCGGCCTGCCCCCTGCGAGCCTGCCCGATGAAGATTCTGCGCCCCACCCTGCTGACGCTGGCCTGCCTGCTGGCGACTCCGCTGGCCGCCAGCGACCTCCCCGCGCTGGGCGACGCCAGCTCCTCGATCGTCTCGCCCGACCAGGAATACCAGCTCGGCCGCGCCTGGCTGAACCTGCTGCGCGGCCAGGTCAAGAGCCTGCCCGACCCGCTGCTGATGGACTTCATCGAGACCAGCGTCTATCGCCTGGCCGAAACCAGCCAGCTGGACGACCGCCGCCTGGCCTTCGTGCTGCTCGACAGCGCGCAGCTCAACGCCTTCGCCGCCCCAGGCGGGGTGATCGGCGTCAACGCCGGCCTGCTGCTCCACGCGCAGAACGAGGGCGAATACGCCTCGGTGCTGGCCCACGAACTGGCCCACCTCTCGCAGCGCCACTTCGCCCGCGGACTGGAAGAACAGAAGCGCATGCAGGTGCCGCTGATGGCCGCGCTGCTGGCCGGCGTGGTCGCCGCCGCAGCGGGTGCCGGCGATGCCGGGATCGCCGCCATCGCCTCGACCCAAGCGGCGGCGATCCAGGCACAACGCAGCTTCTCGCGGCAGAACGAGCAAGAGGCGGATCGCATCGGCCTGCTCAACCTGCAGCGCGCCGGCTACGACCCGCGCAACATGCCGAGCATGTTCGAGCGCCTGATGCGCCAGTACCGCTACACCCGCGTGCCGCCCGAATTCCTCCTCACCCACCCGGTCAACGAGTCGCGGGTAGCCGATACCCGCAACCGCGCCGAGCAGTTCGCCGGCAACGGGCGCAGCGACAGCCTGCTCTACCAACTGATGCGCGCCCGCGTGCAGCTGCACTACGAGAACACCCCGGGCCTGGCCGCCAAGCGCTTCCGCGCCCAGCTCGACGAGAACCCGCGTCTGGACGCCGCCCGCTACGGCCTGGCCCTCGCGCAGCGCCGCAGCGGCCAGCTCGACGAGGCCCGCCAGACTCTGCAGCCGCTGTTGCAGCAGGCGCCCAACGACATCGTCTACAACCTGGCGCACATCGAGCTGGACATCGCCGGCGACCGCCTGACGGACGCCGAGCAGCGTCTGCAACGCCTGCTCGGCCTCTACCCGTCCAGCTATCCGCTGCGCCAGCAGCAGGCCGAACTGCTGCTCAAGCAGGGCCGCGCCAAGGAGGCGGAAAAGGCCTTCGACGCCCTGCTCGCCGAGCGCCCCAACGACAGCGAGCTGTGGTACCTGCAGGCGGAAACCCGCGGCCTGGCCGGCAACATCATCGGCCTGCACCAGGCGCGCGCCGAATACTTCGCTCGGGTCGGCGACTACGATCAGGCGCTGGAGCAGCTGGACTTCGCCCGGCGCCGCGCCAGCGGCAACTTCCAGCTGGCCGCGCGCATCGACGCCCGCCACAGCGAACTGCTCGACGAGAAACGCGCCATCGACCAGCTGCTGCGTTAAGGCACGAGCGCACCCCGGTCGAGCCGGCACGAGCAGCGACGAAAAAGGCCCGGCATCTCTGCCGGGCCTTTTTCGTTGCAGACCGCATCCTCAGGCGTTGCCGCCCTGCTGCAGACGCAGCGCCTGGGTGAAGTCGAGCATGCGCTTGAGCGGCTTGACCGCCCTGGGGATCAGCGCCGGATCGACGTGGATCTCGTTGCTGCCCTGGCGCAGGCAATCCAGGGTGCGCTCCAGGGTGTTCATCGCCATCCATGGGCAGTGCGCGCAGCTGCGGCAGGTGGCACCCTGCCCGGCGGTCGGCGCCTCGATGAACGACTTACCGGGGCACAGCTGCTGCATCTTGTAGAGGATGCCGCGGTCGGTAGCGACGATGAAGATCGGGTTGGGCATCGTCTGCGCCGCCTTGATCAGCTGGCTGGTCGAGCCCACCGCATCGGCCAGGGCGACCACCGCCTCCGGCGACTCCGGGTGAACCAGTACCGCGGCATCCGGATACAGCGCCTTGAGATCCTGCAGCTGCTTGGCCTTGAACTCCTCGTGGACGATGCAGGCCCCTTCCCAGAGCAGCATGTCGGCGCCGGTCTCGCGCTGGATGTAGCGCCCCAGGTGCTGGTCCGGCGCCCAGAGGATCTTCTCGCCGTTGTCCATCAGGCTCTCGACGATCTCCAGCGCGCAACTGGAAGTCACCACCCAGTCGGCGCGCGCCTTCACCGCCGCCGAGGTGTTGGCATAGACCACCACGGTGCGCTCGGGGTGCTGGTCGCAGAACGCGGAAAACTCTTCCACCGGGCAGCCCAGGTCCAGCGAGCAGGTCGCCTCCAGGGTCGGCATCAGGATGCGCTTCTCGGGATTGAGGATCTTCGCTGTCTCGCCCATGAAGCGCACCCCGGCGACCACGATGGTCGAGGCCGGGTGCTGGCTGCCGAAGCGGGCCATTTCCAGCGAGTCGGCCACGCAGCCGCCGGTTTCCTCGGCCAGAGCCTGGATGATCGGATCGGTGTAGTAATGGGCGACCAGCACGGCGTTGTGCGCCTTGAGCTCGGCGGCAATCGACTGGCGGTAGTCGGCGATCTCCTGTTCGGTCAGCACGCGGGGCTGCTTGGCATCCAGATGGGCCTGAACCAGGAGTCGTTCGGAAATCTGCGTCATGTTCGCTGCACCTGAGGGTTAGGGTGCGGGAACCGGAGTATACACCCGTTCCAGAGCACCAGACGGGAGGCTATGCGGAGGGGAGTGAAACGCGGGAGGACAAGAGTGCGGAAGTGGTGGGTCGTGTAGGGGTCGAACCTACGACCAATTGGTTAAAAGCCAACTGCTCTACCACTGAGCTAACGACCCGGAGAGCCGCATCTTGCTGGTTTGCCTGCTTTGCCCAGCGCCGGGAGCGATGGGCAATGCCTGCGAGTAAATAGTGGTGGGTCGTGTAGGGGTCGAACCTACGACCAATTGGTTAAAAGCCAACTGCTCTACCACTGAGCTAACGACCCAACGCCGCGCATCATACTGATTTGATTCGGAATTTCAAGCTTTTTCTGCACCGCTCAGCGATATCGGGTCGGATCGGCCACTCCGGCACCGGCAAAACCCTCGGCGCGCAGCCGGCAGCTGTCGCAACGCCCGCAGGCGCGACCGTCGTCGTCGGCCTGGTAGCAGGACACG